>CAXMNA010000104.1:0-20735 GCA_964194715.1 uncultured Gammaproteobacteria bacterium | reverse complement strand
GAAACCTCGCGCCAGGCACAGTTCCTGATACCGATGGCGGTTTCGATCGCCTTTGGTCTGGCGTTCGCGACGCTACTGATTCTGCTGGTAGTTCCGGCGATGCTGTCGATCTACGAAGACGTGCAGGTCGCACTACAAGGTGAACCTCAATCCACACAGGGTGCAACATGACACAATTTTCGAGACTGCAAAAAGAACAACTGAAAGCGGTTGCGGAACCGGTCTGGAAGAATATCGTCGAGGCTGCACGCGAGCGCAACTATGCAAATTTTTCGCGGGGTTTCTCGAACGAGTTACTGGCAAAGCTATCGGAAGAACACTTCCGTCAGAGTTGTGAGGACTTTCCGGTATTAACTTCGATCGAGCCCGATTTCGAGTTCATCGACTCGATTCACCGGGAAAACGCGATGACCATATTGTGGCGGCTCAGTAGCTCGAAGTTCGGGGGGAGTTCCTGGGCCTGCTGACCCTGCAAAGTGGTGAATCGGGCATGGAAATCACTGCGGTCTCGGTCAATTAGTCAGTACCGCCCACGGTAATTTCATCAATTTTCAAACTGGGCTGCCCTACCCCGACTGGCACCGATTGCCCTTCTTTACCGCACACGCCGACACCCTGGTCCAGTTCCAGATCGTTACCAACCATCGATATTTTACCCATAACTTCAGGACCAGAACCAATCAGGGTTGCACCCTTGACCGGTGCGCTAATCTTACCCTTTTCGATCAGGTACGCTTCGGAGAGAGAAAACACGAAACGCCCGGAAGTGATATCCACCTGGCCGCCGCCAAAATTAACCGCGTACAGACCCTTGTCAACCGAATTGATGATTTCCTCGGGATCACTTTCCCCGGCAAGCATATAAGTATTGGTCATACGCGGCATGGGTAAATGAGCAAAAGATTCCCGCCGGCCGTTCGAAGTGGATTGGGCCCCCACCAACCGGGCATTCATTTTGTCTTGCATATAGCCCTTGAGCACACCGTTTTCGATTAACATGGTGCACTGCGCGGGAACGCCCTCATCATCAACACTGAGCGAACCACGTCGATCATGGAGCGTACCGTCGTCTACCACGGTGCACAGTGGCGAGGCTACCAGTTCACCCATTTTATTGCTGAATGCCGAGGTACCCTTGCGATTGAAATCTCCTTCGAGGCCGTGGCCTACTGCCTCGTGCAACAAGACCCCTGGCCAGCCCGGACCCAGCACAACAGGCATAGTACCAGCTGGCGTAGCAACTGACTCGAGATTTACCGCGGCCTGTCTGACCGCCTCGCGCGCCAGTTCATAGGCTCGATCAGTGTCAAAAAACACATCGTACGCGTGCCGACCACCGCCACCTGCGCTACCTTGCTCGCGACGCCCCGCCTGATGCATCAACACCGTAACATTAAGACGCACCAGTGGGCGTATGTCGGACGCCAGAGTATTATCCGTAGCGGCGACTAGTATATGATCGATGCCTCCCGACAACGAGATGATCACCTGTTCTATGCGCTCGTCCAGCGAACGGGTATAGGCATCAAGTTTTTTGAGCAATTCAACTTTTTCTTCGGCACTGCGGCCATCGACCGGATTATCGGATGTGTACAACGCGGGCACCGGCTTACTCGCCAATGTAATTGCGCTGCTTCCGGACTGACCCTGCTTTACTATCGCCCGAGCGTTACTAATCGCCTGGGTGATCGCATTACTGCGCAAGTCGTCACAATAGGCGAATCCGGTTTTTTCCTCAGACATGGCGCGAATACCAACTCCTTTCTCAATGCTGAAGCTACCCTCGCGCAGAATGCCATCATCCATGACCCAGGATTCCTGCTGGCTGGTCTGGAAATAGAGATCACCTGCATCGACATTTCTACCCTGTAGGCCATCAAGAAAACCGCCAAGTTGCTCTATCTCGAGTTCGCTCGGCTCAAGAATATTTTTACTGACTGCTGCTAATGTTGATCCCATGTTTAGCTATTGCTCCAATTCGTCACGATTGCCGACTACCAGCTTAATTTCGTCTGCTGCCTGCGTACCTGATAACAGCAAGATATAATCTGAGGGCACGCCGAGCGATATCAACCAGTCACGCAGTTCCGCCGCCCAAAGTTCGCCACTATCCTCACCGGGATAGCGAATAATCACCATCTTGTCTGTACCCTTACCCCAATAACTTACCGCGGAGCGAATTGCAGACAATTGGGGAATCACTGCTCCCGTGCGCGGACGCGCCCATTCATCAGCACTCAAAGTAAAAATACGCACCGAATTAGCCCACGCATGGCCTGCCAAAAAGAGCAGGCTGACGATACAGGCTTTACTTATCAAAATTTGGTAGTTCTTGCTGGTTTTCATCAACTGCCTTTATTAATTCGATCTGGGGATCATCCCAACTTCCCGTAACCTTGTATTCTATTTCCACGGCATCGTCTATGGCTTTTTTAAACAGGTTCTGCAACAAAAGCAAACCCCAACCGATCGTGCTCCCGGCCGAAATCGCCCCTATTAACGGTAGCGTTTGCCGGATTTTCGGGGTGACTCCAATTTCCTGGTCATAATCACGATTTGTTATGCCCGTTTTACCTCTTATCTTGATCTTGGCCGCGGGACCATCCATCTTCGTGTTCCTGGTATAAAGTACACCGCCCTCGACCCGATAAGTACCGGTAATCTTATCGAACTCCATGCCCTCAACTACCACGTCCGAAAAGTCCAGCGACAAACGCCGCGGTAATGCACTCAAACTTAGTAACCCGACAAACCTGCCACTGCCCGGTTCAACATTATTCAACACACCATTTTCAAGTTTTAATTTCGCATCGGCTACCAGAGATTCAAGCTCAAACGACAGCAACGGTGCCGGCCATGTAAAACTACCGTTAAAATCGATGACTCCTCCGCTGATACTGTCTCCGAAACCGATCCCTGCGATTGCCTGGCCAAATTCGGCACCCTTGATGGTCGCGCTGAGACTGGAGAGATGCGAGTGGTCGGACGCATTGTATTCCCATTTCCCTGTGCTGGTTAATATAACCTCGTCGCGGCGCATAGTGAAATCATCGATATAAAGTGTATTTTCAACGTGCCTGGCTTCGATAAGCAGATCATTGAACAGCATTTCGTGAAAGACCAGAGCCTGGCTGCTAAGACGAAAATCCCACAAATCACTCGGCACGAACTTGGAATAATCTTCTTCCTGCTCCAGCTTGTCCAGTCTCAGGTATTCCAGATCGATGATAACTGGATTCTGCGCAGACGGTTGCCGTGGTGCTTCAATCTTGCCCCTGACCAGGGACGATTCGATCGATCCATGAAATTTCTCGCCTGTTTGTTGTAAATCGAAGTCAACACTTTCGAGGGTGCGGTTATAAGCATGTACGCGATCAAGCTCAAGTTCAACAGACTCTAGCAAGGCAGGATTGGTAGTTCCCGTGCTATTTAAAAAGCTGACCCACTCCTCGACGGTAATATCAGGTATTGTACCGTAGAGATGAAGTCCATTTTGTGGTTTTGCTTTAAGTTCTGATGAAAATGCGAGCTCGAGCGAATTTAACTCAAAATCCTGATTACTATTTAAGCTTACCTGTCCTCGGCTGCGCATATCGGCGCCGAGATCGGCCTCGAATAATATATGATCTGGGAAAAATTTAAGTGCAGTCGAAATTCGAGTTGAATCATTTCCAGGTTTGGCCAGAGGTCGTGGTAGCTCAATGCCAGTGGCCTTCAAGTTACTGGTGGCGTTTATGCGCAGGTAAGGTTGCTCTGCGGGTGCCGAATCCGCTGCAATATCCAACTTGACCTGCCAATCGCTCTTGCCATTTATATTTCGTGTCCAGGCATTCGGCAATAGCGTGAGCAGGTTTCTGGATTCAAGCAATCCATACACCTCCACCAGCGTGTTACCGTCGGACTTATCAGTATTGATTTCAATCTCGACCGGATCACCGAAAAAACTGGCGCTTATCTCATTGCCAACAATCGTATCCTGCGTCACCTGAAGCCGACCATTGATCTGTGACAGCTCGAGTCCCCAGTTCTGCGCCTGAACACGCGCATTATCGAAATCCAAATCTACCCTGACTTGGGGTTCCTCGTTTTCACTTAAGGGTAATTGAATTTTGATCTCGGTTCTGACGTCACCACCGAGGTCATGTAAATTGCTGACCTGTTTGCGAAACCTGGCACCTACGGGGGTATCAATCCATATGCGGACTGCATCGACAGTGGGGACTTCCGATTTGATATCGAGTTCCAGCACCGCTTCATGAAAATTAGCAATCGCCCCCCTGGCGCGAGCATTGTCAAGATTCTCATAGCTGACTCGATCGAGATCAAATTCGACTCCGGTATTGTGAAACAACACCCTGCCGGCACCGTTTTTGGCATGTAACCACCCAGGCGCGAAAAATACTTCGGCTTGCTCAACGTTGAAATCAACAAAAAACTCACCCGAATAATCGCTGGCAAACTCTCTGATATCGCGCAATCTACCGTGAAACTGCAGATCGCCCCCAGGTGAAATACCGCTTATGATGCCGCGATCCAGCCACTCTTGCGTCTTTTTTGGAACCAACTTTACGGGTAGATACTTGCTGGCATTGCCGGCATTAGCATCCGAAAAATCGGCCCGCAAAAACATGAATGGAGGTTCATCCTGTTCGGTTTCCAACCACATTCGACCTGAAATCTTTGCATCCTGGTTGTGTGCCTGGATCTCATCGACCGAGAGCACAATCTCCCCTGATTCATGTCGGGTCGCGTTCGCATTCAATTCCAGCTCGTCAAGCTCTAGCGGGGCTTTGAATTGGTCGCCAAAATCGAGCCTAATCGATTCACCATGTATCCTTGCGCCGAGTTTGTTGTTGCCGACTAGAAGATCCGCGTTAAGATTAGTGATGCCAGGATAGTTTCCAAATGCCTCGCTTCTTACCTCGGTTGCCCTGGCAGCTATTTTAAATTCTCCTGGTCTTTCTAAATCGATACTGAACATCACATCTCGCAGCAGTCCCTCAACCTTGCTTTGCGCAATTTGTTTGTTAAGCGTAGCCGGTAGCCACTGGCCTGCCACTACTGGCAAACTGGAAATCTGCATCCGATTTATCCAGGCGGAAATGAGAGTTTGTTCAGGTGTGGCCCCAATTTCAATCTGGGTTCGAAATCCCAGGACGTTTTTACCATCGATTTTCAAACGTCCAACATCGCTGGTGACACTCCAGCTTGATTTCCTGTTAATAGCATTAAATCGTGCGTGATAATCTAGCCTGACAGGTGTTTTATCCGCAGATACCTGCAGCAGGCCCTGTTTGAGCGCCAGGTTGCCATTGATTGCCAGCACATGATAACCCGCCATATTCACCCAGACCTCACCATCAAGCGCTGCTTCTGTTACGCCCCCGGTGTTGACGTCAAACAACCGAGCTAGCTCCGCTAATTGCAGATTTGAGGCATTTACGTAGAACACACTTCGGTCACGACCTACTACCGATTTGACCAGTAATCCTTGCCCAAGCTGATCTGGAAGCGCAGCACTTAATCGGCTAAAAAACTGATCCCCTTGATGATCGACATGTACATCGACACTCTCTAGCTGGTGGGTAGTTCCAGTTTTTTGATCCTGAATGATTAAGCGTCGCAGATCGAGTTTGAGATAACGCGGCACCAGTGCCAGCGCCCGAACAAATTCGGGCATTACGGTTTGATCGTTACCCGCAGCAAGTTCGAGTTCGTGGCTCCACCAGCGGCCTGACTTGTCCTTGGTCAGTTCCAGCTTTTCCAACTGTCCAGATACTTCCAGAGCTACCGGCGCCTGTTCCCGCAGACTGGCCCAAAAATCGAACTCTACCGCGAGCCGGTCGATAAACACTGGTTGTGATCGATCGGGTAAGTTTATCGATACATTCTCAATACGCAGTATCGGGTTGAGGCGATTCATCGCACCGCTGACCCCGGAGAACACGATATCCTTGCTTACGTCACGCTTCAGCAGGTACTCGATTTCAGGCTTGAAATACTCGATATTGCTGATTGCAAGACGTATGCTGCCAATGGTTATCGCCAGCAGAATAACCACGACCACGAACAGCCAGATGCTAATTCTTGTTAAAATTTCCATTTGACCAGCTTGTGGTATCTATACTGGGACCACGTCATATGATTCCTGCGATAAATGTGCCTCTACCTGAAGTTTGACCGGAATTTTGATAAAGGTTTCGAGTTCGGCCAAATTAGCCGCCTCTTCGTCCAGCAGTCGGTCGACAACATCCTGGTTCGCCATGACCAGTAATTGTCGCGCTTCATCGTAAAGGCGTGCTTCGCTCAGGATTTCACGAAATATTTCGTAGCACACGGTTTCGGTAGTCTTAATTGAGCCTCGCCCATGGCAGGTTTTACAAGGTTCACAGAGTACATGTTCCAAACTTTCACGCGTGCGTTTACGGGTCATTTCGACTAACCCGAGTGGTGAAACCTCACATACCTGGCTCTTGGCATGGTCTTTATCAAGATGCTTCTCAAGTAAGTTTATAACCTGACGCTTGTGGTCCTCGTGTTCCATATCGATAAAATCGATTATGATAATGCCGCCCAGGTTGCGTAATCTTAGTTGTCGTGCGAGCGCCTGCGCAGCTTCCATATTGGTTTTGAAAATAGTTTCTTCCAGGTTTTGATGACCGACAAATGCGCCCGTATTTATATCGATGGTCGTCATAGCCTCGGTTTGATCAATAATCAGGTAACCACCCGATTTCAGACTGACCTGGCGCGCCAGTGCGCGTTGCAATTCGTCGTCTATATTGTAAACGTCGAACAGGGGGCGTTCGCCCGGATAGTGTTCAATCCTGGCAGGCAGATCTGGAATATAACGCGTCGCAAAATCAATCATCTTCTGATAAGTTTCGCGCGAATCAACCTTTACCAGCGTGGTATTCATTCCCACCATGTCGCGTAGCGTGCGTATCGATAACGGCAGGTCTTCGTGAATAATACTACCGGATTGAAGCGATTCCGCGTGCTCGAGTAGCGAACCCCATAACTTGGATAAAAATTTGATATCACGCAGTAATTCAGTTTCATCAACACCTTCCGCAGCGGTGCGGATAATACAGCCACCAACCTCGTTTTCGGAGCGGCATGTCTCGAGCAGGCTTTTTAGGCGTTCACGCTCTGCTTCATCTTCGATCTTGACTGATATGCCCACGACTGAAGAGTTGGGCATGTAGACCAGGTAACGCGACGGCACCGATATGCTAGTCGTCAGACGTGCACCCTTGGTACCAATTGGGTCCTTGACAACTTGTACCAGTAGGGTCTGCCCTTCGTGTAATAGTTCATTGATCGTTGGTCGCGCAGTACCTTCCTCTTCGCTTTCACTATCCCCACCAATATCGATATCGGAAACATGCAGAAATCCAGCTTTCTCGAGGCCGATGTCAACAAAGGCTGCCTCCATACCCGGCAGCACACGATTGACTTTTCCTTTATATATATTGCCGACAATTCCGCGGCTGCGCTGACGTTCGATACTGACTTCCTGCAGCGCCCCATTCTCGACTATAGCTACCCGGGTCTCCTCGGGTGTTATGTTTATCAGTATTTCTTCGCTTATAATCATAATCAAAAAATCGCAATATCAACGCCTTCCAGTAACTCGGCAGTCTCGAAAAGCGGTAAGCCCATCACCGCCGAATAACTTCCCTCAAGGTTTTCAACAAACCGGGCTGCCTTTCCTTGAATTGCGTATGCTCCGGCTTTGTCCATCGGTTCCTCGGTCGCACAATAGGATTCGATTTCCGATGCCGACAAAGATCTGAAACTTACCCGATTCTGGGTTAACCGTAACTTAACATGACCTTGCGCCGCTAACGCGACGGCACTTAAAACCAGGTGTTGCCTGGCAGATAATTGCTTCAGTATACAGCCACATTGATCACGATCGGCGGGCTTCCCAATAGTATCACCATCAAGGACAATAGTAGTATCCGCGGCCAGAACCGCGCAGTCTTTCTGCTGCCCGGATAACTGGTCGGCAACAAGTCGTGCCTTGGTGGTAGCCATGCGACATACGTATTCGACAGCCGACTCCGAGTCCAGCCGGGTTTCATCGATATCGATGGCATGTACCTCAAATTCAACCCCGAGCTGGCGCAACAATTCGGCACGGCGAGGAGATCTGGAAGCGAGGTATATCATTACAGCATGATAGCTTGAAAGCCTGTTGGGGTCGCCTATTCGCGATGATATGGATGACCCTTGAGAATCGTCCAGGCACGGTACAATTGCTCCAGCAATACCACCTTGACCAGCGCATGTGGCATCGTCATTCTTCCCAGAGAAACCCGATGCTGACAGGCCCTGATACACTGCTCCGACAGCCCATCCGGTCCGCCAATAATCAGGTTCACGCGCGGAAACTCAAACATCCAGTGTTGCAGATGTTTTGACCAGTCGGTACTCGACCACTGTTCGCCGTGCTCGTCGAGTGCAATATTCAAACTGCCAGGAGATAACTTATCCAGGATCAAGGTCGACTCACGTTGTTGCTGACGCGCAGTGGATTGCTGTGATTTTCGGGATTCAAGCGGCACCGTTACAAGTTTTAGCGAAATTTCCCTCGGTATTCGCTTCACGTAGTCATCGCAGGCGGTATCAACCCAGGCAGGTAATTTTTGCGCGACATTGATAACCTGAATTTGCATTCTCAACCAACAGCCAGTTCTTCGCCCCAGAGTTTTTCAAGTTCATAGTAAAGGCGCACATCGGGCAACATGATATGAACAACTACGTCGCCGAGATCAACCAGTACCCATTCGCCGATATCCTCGCCTTCGATTCCAATAGCCGGATTGCCAGCCGCCTTTGCAGCCTCGACTACCGATTCTGCAATTGCACTGACATGACGCCTGGAACCGCCGCTTGCGAATATCATGTAGTCAGTGAAACTGGACTGTACACGCACATCCAGTAGCACAACATTTTCTGCCTTGAGCGCATCCAGTGCCTGTAGCGCCATCTTTTTGGTTGCTTCAACCCGCAACTCGGTGGGATTTGATTTAGTCAACTGGTTTCCGATATAAATTATGTTTTTCAATATAGTCCGCCACCACTGGGCGCAGACATTGTCCGGTCATATAACCCTGCTCCAGCTCAGCACGTACCGAGCTCGAAGAACAGTCGATGGCATCTACTTTGAGTATCAAAATGGCACCAGCCGGTTGTGCAAACAACACAGCGGGCGAATCGGCATGATGTTCGCTAAAAACTTGTCGATCGACTTCGAAACCGGGCCGATGGCAAACAACCAGGTGAGCCATCTGCAGGATTTCTTGCGGCAATTTCCAGCCAGGGAATTCATTGAAGGCATCAACGCCCAGCACCAGGACCAGGGTCGAATCACTTTGACCCCGGATCTCGCGCAGGCTATCGACGCTGTACGAGGGTCCATTACGGTCGAGTTCAAGGGTATTTAACGCAAACGCCGCCTGTTCTGCGATCATTAGTTCAATCATCGCACAGCGATCATCTGCCGAGGCATGCGGATGATCACGATGCACCGGCAACGCGCAAGGCATGAACTGTACCTGTTCCAGGCCCAGCCGAGTCAACACCTGAGTTGCGATGTGAAAGTGCCCCTCGTGGATTGGATCGAAGGTACCGCCTAAAATCCCTATCATTTCTAGGTACGTACGTTTCCGTCCCCGAAAACAACATACTTCTGTGAAGTTAATCCCTCTAAACCAACCGGTCCACGCGCATGCAGTTTATCGGTACTGATACCGATCTCGGCACCGAGGCCATACTCGAAACCATCTGCAAACCCGAGCGAAGCATTGGCCATGACCGAACTCGAATCGACACGCCGTACGAATTCCCGGGTACGGCTATAGTCTTCGCTTACGATAGCATCGGTATGGTGCGAGCCATAGTGATTGATATGCTCGATCGCTTGTTCGAGGTCATCGACAATGCGAATCGACAAGATTGGCGCAAGGTACTCGGTATACCAGTCGTCCTCGCTGGCCAAAGCGATGTTTGCACTATCAAACTTTTGACTGCGTTCGCAGCCACGCAATTCGACACCACTAGCGGTCATGCGTTCGATGATACCAGGCATAATACGCGCGGCAATTGCATCGGCCACAAGCAAGGTCTCCATCGCGTTACAAACGCCATAACGTCTGGTCTTGGCGTTTACCGCGATATCCAGCGCTTTTTGCTGGTCGGCATGATCGTCTATATAAACGTGGCAAATACCGTCCAGATGCTTGATCACCGGAATCATCGATTCACCGGCAATACGCTCGATCAGAGATTTCCCGCCACGCGGAATTATAACGTCGATCGAACCATGCATTTTCAGCATTTGGCCAACCGCTTCGCGATCGGTGGTATTGATAACCTGAACCGCGTTTTCAATCAGGTCAGCTTGCTTCAGGCCCTGCTGAATACATTGGAATATCGCCTGATTGGAATGCAGCGCTTCCTTGCCACCACGCAATATACTGGCGTTCCCGGATTTAAGGCATAACGCAGCTGCATCTATCGTCACGTTAGGACGTGATTCGTAAATAATGCCGATGACGCCCAGCGGCACCCGCATCTTGCCTACCTGGATTCCTGAAGGTCGGTAGCGTAACTCACTAATTTCACCGACTGGGTCTGCCAGGCCCGCAACTTGTTGTAAGCCTTCGATCATCGCATCGATACGCGCCTGGTTAAGTTCCAGTCGCTCCAGCATCGCGGCACTTATTTGATTATCTACAGCCGCCTCAAGATCCCTTTTATTTTCCTGCAGAATAAAATCGCGGCGTTGATTCAGTACTTTGGCAATCTCGAGCAAGGCCATATTTTTATGCTGCGGTTCCGCATGCGCGAGTTCGGCAGCGGCGGCTCTAGCCGACTGCCCAAGCTGGGCCATGTACTGACTCAAGTCAGTACTAGTTTTGTTATGTAACGCCACGCTCACATTCTATTACCAATATACCTATTACCAATATCACCACTGAAGCTGGCAACTAGTGATTTGATCTCTAGCCAGTCCTGGTCATGAAGCTCACTGTCCTGTTGCCCTTTTCCCAAGCGATCTAATGTAGCACAGCTTTGTAGCAAACGCTCAATCTGTGAAGCCCCTAGCCTCGCCATCGCGGCCTGGTAAAGACGTTGCTTGCCGCGCCAGATACGCAGTTCGTGCCAGATGCGATCACCGATAGAACCACTGCGCTGGGCCTGCTTGAGTCGATCGAGGTGCTCGAGAGAATTTTGTATTGCCCAACGCAACTGTGCCGTGGCGTATCCTTCTGCTTCCAGGCTCTTCAGGATCTTCAGCGCACGCTGTGTTTTGCCGGCAAGACAGGCATCGACGAGCAGAAAATGACTGTAACGTGATGACTCTGCGACTGATGCTTCAATCGTTTCGAACTCGATAGCGGACTGGTCGAGGAATCGTATCGAGAGTTTTTCCAGTTCCTGGTCAGCTGCCAGCAGGTTGCCTTCGGTTCGCTCAGCCAGAAACTGGGCTGCCTGAGAATCGATGTTGAGACCCTTGCCCCGGGCACGTTGCAATAGCCAGTCGGCTAACTGATTATCGTAGACCGGTTTAAGCTCGACAATTTCACCCGCTGCCTGGATCGCTTTACACCAACTCGTGTTTCTGGATTGCCGATCCAGTGTCGGTATCACGAAGATGTAAACATTGCCTTCGCCCGGATCTTCGCAAAGACTCTGGATTACCTTGCCACCCTGTTGCCCGGGTTTACCGGTAGGCATGGTTACGATACGGCACTTGCACTCTGAAAACAGCGACATCATATCGCCTTCCTGCAGTAACTCATGCCAATCAAAACCGGTATCGGTCTGCAGATTTAAGATGTCTTCAAAGCCCGCTTCACGCAGCGCCGAGCGCGCATCGTCAAGCCAATCACGGGCCAACAACGGCTCGGCGCTGGCCAGTAAATATACGGGTTTAATATCTTGCGCGATCTGGGATCCTTGCATACTGCGAATGCTACCACAATAAAGTCGATAACTAGTCAGGGCACAAGAGCCCGGAATTAAAAAGGTCCTCGACCTGGAAAGGTGCGAGGACCTAAATATTACTTGCTTACTTCATTTAGCGGCTTCCTGCGAGGCTTCCTGCCTCTGATGTAATAAAACCAGCCCATTAACATCTCCATTACCCGGATCCATACAGGCACAAACGGAATTATATGCGGTTAGGCCGCATAGCCCTATTCGACAAGGCAGGTTTCTTTGTAATCTCGAGCGAATGTTTACGTAAGCTTAGTCCTACATAATCAGAGTTCGCGCAAACCTTCCGAAGGCTCGATTCCTGCGGCGCGTACCCCACCGAGGATTGCGGCGAAAATAGCAACGACCACGGTCAATCCCAATGCCCATAGGAAATGTTCGGTGAGCAGAAAGCACAGCGCCCGATCCAGATTGAGTCGCGGCGCCAGGAAAAAATTAATCAGGTATTCAAAACCAAGATAGACCAGGACGGCGAGCAGCCATCCGAGGATTGCGGTGTAGCATGATTGCATCACCGGAAACATTACAATACGTCCACTTTTAAACCCGACCAGTCTTAATACGCTCAGTTCCTTGCGCTTGCGATCGACATTAGCCCAAAGGCTCGCACCCAGGGAGAACGAAAATCCAATGGCTCCAACACAGGCGATAATCCAGAATATTACTGAAAGATTCTGATCAATCGATTGCACGGTAATGATCTCGGCGACATTGGCCTTAATCTTTGCACCCTCTTTTTCAAGATCATTAACCAGTTTCTCGACGTCGTAGATCGATCGCGCATAGAGTCGAAATGAGGGGTAGGTTCGTTCCATCGACAATTCGCTATCACCTTCCCAACCCAGCTCCATAACCGCGCGCCCATCTTTGAATTGCTCAGTTGCAATCAACAATTCCAGGCTAACAAAAGCGACATTTCGCGCGGTGACGGCTACATCTGCGATACCTATAACCTTAAGCGGTAAATGCACCCGTTCGCGCTTGCCCTGGAACTGCCGGGCGAGGCTGGCATCAACTTTGTCTCCGGAAAGCAAATTAAGTTTTTTCGCCGCACTCTGGCTCAGGATGACCTGGTTATAATCCCTTGGTACACCGGATGATCCCACCAGCAATGGATCTCCCGCCGCGGTTGCGAGTAACTCGGTGGATAAAATGCGATTGGCTTTACCGCTCTTGAGCTGTATGGTCGCGGCCAGGGCGCGGGTTTTCGGGATGATGAATTCGACGTCGGCCCGGTCGCGAAAGCGATCGATCCAGGTATCGTCGTAACGACCGCTACCAATAGGTTTGATTTCGCGATTTGTAGGATTCTCGATCAGTTGACTAAGCATCGTGCTGACGATGCCGAATTTAAGTCCAAATAAAATCAGCATTGGCGCGAGCACCGAGGACAACGCCAGAATGAAGCATCCTGACATACGCCACTCGTGGCTGTAATCGCGGAAACTGAGCCGGATAATGCTAGAGATCTGCGCCATCAGTCGCTAAATCTCGATTGGTAAACTTTGCCATCATCTTTCACTTCGGACTCCTGCCTCAAGGTACGTAATTCCATCTTGTATACACCTGCCCAGTCATGGCTCGCCGTTATCAGGGTTATATTAAGTCCCCTGATGACCTCCATTACCACCGCCATAATTTTTTGCGCAGTAATCGGGTCCAGTGCCGCGGTTGGTTCATCGGCAATCAAAATGGAGGGGCGATGCGATAGCGCGCGCGCAAAGGAGGCGCGCTGACGCTCACCGGCAGAGAGCAAGCCAGGTAACTTGTCGAGTTGACGATCTATGCCCAGTACCCTGGAGATTGAATTGATCGAGTCATCATCAGGCAGGTTAAGCAGTTTGCGCGGCAGCTCGATATTTTCCCTGACCGTGAGGTAAGGCAATAGACCACCGGTCTGTAACACGTAACCGATATGTTGTTTGCGAATCTGGGAAAGACCGCTCTGCTTATCTTGTTGCCAGAGCGCGGCAATATCGTGACTGTCACCATCTACCGGGTGCAGGCTTATCTGGTCACAGGAATCGGGGCGTGAAATGAGCGCAAGTATATCCAGTAAGGTACTCTTACCACATCCACTATGCCCGATCAGTGCGATGTTTTCCTTGGCGCTAATCTGGATATCCGGCACCACGAGCCGGAAACCTTCGCCATCGATAAGCCGTTCCTTGATGACGTTCTTTAGCTTATAAACTATGGTCACGTAAGTTTGCTAAACACTAGGGCAACAGATCAAGTGCGACTGGAAAAACCGAGTTACCGTTGACCGGCCCGCCTCCCGGAGTGACCCAGAGGTCGGTATGGTCGTGCAAGGCCTGGTAATAATTGATCTTACCCTCAAGTCGATACATAAATTCTATCTGTACCTTAGCTGACCACTCCTCCCAGGTTTCCAGCGTCAGGTTCATGACCTCACCGGTGTATGGCAGGTCTTCGATATATTCACGCATGTAACCCATTTCGGCGAGATTGGCACCTGCCTTGGAAGTGCTGCCTGCTACCGACGAAGGATCGCGGCTGACGGTTGCGGCAAGGCTTTTTAGGTCGTCAATGAAATTCTGTGGACTGAGCAAGCCTTCTTCAGCGAGTTCCAGTACCTGCTGCATCACGTTCTTGAGATCGCTTAATTGATCACGAGTTAACAGTACCCGTACATCCACCGCCGAACGTTCGGGATTGAAAAAGTCACGGTCGACCATCCAGGCCTCAAATACCGCGGGTAGCGGCTGTCCCGATTCTTTCTGGAGGTATCGCATTCGCAACGCATTACCAAGTTTTGCGACCCGGTCCTGTAACTGCGAGAGTTGTGTTTGGGCAACGTACCGTTCCTCTACCGGTAGCGGCGGCACGCCATTGGTGGTCGCCAGCACCTGCTGTGTAATTTGATTGGCCAATACTTCCAGTACGTTGCCAAACTCGTCAACCTGCCCGAAGTTAACCCCGTAGTAAAAGTCGCCAATACCAGGAAAATAGGACAATTCCTTGTACCGGGATTCGGCCTTTTCATGATCTGCCGAAGCCGCCGGCGTGCGCAGATGCAATACCCATATCGAGATTCCCCTGTCAAAAGCAAACTGGCGTAGTGCCTGTGCACTGAGCCGCGTTGCGCCAAGCGAATCCTGGCTTTCGCGCGGACCTGCGTCGGTGATCAAGACAACGTAGCGCGCATCAAACTTATCCCATTCTGAATCTTCTATCGCCGACATGACGCCCGCATAGGCATCTTCACGGAAATCACGGCTAGATACCTCTGCCGGGCTAAGTGAATCGACGCGGTCGAGGAACTGTTTGATATTGGAGCCCTCCTGCAAGCTAACGTAGCGGCGAGTCAGGTATTCAATTTCCGGCCTCTGCTCAAGGTTATCGCGGTAAGCTGTCAAGCCGAAACTCACCTGGTTGGTTAGCCCTTGTTTTTCTATCGAGGAATAAACCTTCTTCACCGCTTCACGGGTACGGTCAATATAGGGCCCCATCGACTGGGTGGAATCGATGACAAAGTGAATTCCACTACGATAACTACGTTTTTTTGACTCGATGGCCGCGAGCTCAGAAGTAGCGCTTGAATCGTCGAGGGGAACACTGGCAATTTTTAGCAGGCGGGCCTGCTCGTTGCCGAGATATACGTCTTCATGTTGCTTGATCGGAACCAGGTAGAAATTGTCCCTGATTTCGAGATGGGCTTCCGGCTGGATCGCGATAATCGGAGAATCTTTCTGCATGGTGCCTTTTACAGCCGCATCGTAAAGGGCCTGGTAGCCTTTCTTGTCATAATCGCTAACCAGTTGTTCGAGGTCGTCCTTACGATTGAACATCATGACCCGCTGCATATCCTGCGAATCTTTAAATGATACCGTCAACGCCTGATTCCAGGTGATGGCTTGATTGTATTTAACCCAGCCCGCGGTTTGCCCAAAGCTATCATAACCAACCTTGAGCCAGTCACCGCTCTCTTCATAAACATAGAGTACGCTGAACGGAATTATTGCACTTGAAGTAGCTGAATTGGTTGGCACCTCGTAGAGCTGAGCATCAGGCACAGTGAGAACGCGTTGAAACAGTGTTTTCTTACCTTCCATCAAAAGCGGTTTGTCGCCCGCAATCAGGTTCCCTGCCATCCCTCCCGTCAGCAATATCACAAAACCCACTAGCAGAAGTTTTATTGTCGGATTACTGAAACTCTTGTTCATTTAATCACCTATTCAAAGTTAAGCAGCAATTGCCTGGCATACCGATTTCCGACCTCGGCCTCGTTGCTGGCCCATTGTTGTAACCCGTCAACGCGTTCACTGGCTGGTTGGTGGCCCATTTCTGCAGCCTTTCGATACCACTTGTAAGCCTGGATTACGTCGGCATCATCCAATAACGCTTCTTCGGCACGAAACAGGGTAGGATCGGACATTTCACCCAGCTTCATAATAGAAGGTACGTGGTCTTCACGTGCGGCGAAAAAATAGAGTAAATGCGCATCAGCAAGGCTCCCTTCTTGCAGATACTCTTGTGCTTTTTCAAAAACCACCGCAAGTGGATAGGGCTCGCCCTCCTTACGCAGCTGCTCGATGTACTCACGTGCGCGCAAGCCCGGTGGAGCCAGCACGCTACGTTCGATTGTTCCCTCAACTTCACCACTTTCGACGGTTTCCGTGGTTTCCGGGGCTTCAACACTTTTAGCTGAATCGCTGGAACGCAGAAAATCGCCTCGATCGCCGCTTAAAAATACAAATATGATAAGGCCAATGACGACCAGTGAGATCCAGATTAACGGGTTCCGGTGTGGAGATGATTCAGCTTCATTCAGTTCTGACATATTTTTTTCGATGCTTAGTGATCTCGTTCCAACCTGCGTATTGCCCAATGCCGGGGCAGGTCGACGAATTATAAACCCTTGTTGTCGGCGGGTAAATTTAAGTATCGATTTAAATGCGATTTAACTGGCGAATCAGCTGCTCAAACAAGGCTTGCTCCAGATCTTTGACCACGTTGGCCTTTTCACGGCCCGAAGCAAGCAGGTTGTCATCATCGAGCACGATATTCTTTTGATGTACCAGGGTTTTTGTTGGCACGAGTATCTCACCGCTGGCGGACTTCAGACTAAATTCCAGGCTGAGCGTCAGCCGCTCTACCGTCTTACCATCGCGGGCACTGGACACCAATCGGCGATTGGGTAATGCTTTAAACGATGCCATTAGCATTACTGCGTTCAAATCGTCCTGGTTTACGAGCTCAGCCCCGGCACGGCGGAGCTGTACACGCAGCGCATCATGCTGTTGCGCGTCGAAACCGCTGGTTAACAGGTGTATGGAGGATATGTTTTGTGGCAGATTTGCGCTCCCGGCCAATCGGAACCCACAGGCTGCAAGACCAACACTGGTGACTATAACAATCAGAAAACGAATAGCGGCAACGTTCACGATCGTATCAAATGACAATATTGACCAGTTTTCCCGGCACCACGATAACTTTTTTAACCGGGGTATCACCTATGAAACGCAGCACCTGATCGTTCTTCATTGCGACAGCCTCACAGGCGTCGCGATCGGCATCAACGCCCACTTGCATCTTACCTCTCAACTTACCGTTCACCTGGATCACCATTTCGATACTCTCCTGAACCAATGCCGTCGCATCCACCTCGGGCCAGGGATGGTCGATAATCGCACCCTCGTAGCCCAGGTCCCGCCACAGGCGATGACAAATATGCGGGATAATTGGTGACAGCATCAATATCATGCTAGCAAACGCTTCCTGGCGAATCGCCTGGCCGGTGGCCGAATCATCATGGTAACGTGACACGCTGTTAAGCAGTTCCATATTGGCTGCGATCGCAGTATTAAAGGTCAGCCGACGATCGTAGTCATCGGTGACTTTCTTGATGGTTTCGTGCAATTTAAGACGCATACCTTTCTGCTCATCATTCAATACCTGTGCGTTGATTGGGGGTTTTTCAGGGCTATCCGCGATATGCTCCTGAACCGCTGACCACAGGCGTTTCAAAAAACGATAAGCCCCCTCGACACCGGTATCAGACCAGTCCAGCGACTGTTCCGGGGGTGATGCAAACATGATGAACAGACGCACCGTGTCTGCGCCGTAGCGGTCGATCAAATCCTGCGGATCGATGGTATTGCCCTTGGACTTTGACATCTTGCTACCATCCTTCAGCACCATGCCCTGCGTCAACAGGCGTTTAAATGGTTCGCTGGACTCGATCAGGCCTTCGTCGCGCATCAACTTATGATAAAAGCGGGCATAAAGTAAATGCAGGATCGCATGCTCGATGCCCCCTATGTAAAGGTCTACCGGTGACCAGTAACCGGCACGTTCGTCCAACATCGCCTGATTCTGATCAGGGCAGCTAAAGCGCTCCTGGTACCACGAGGATTCCATAAAAGTATCAAAGGTATCGGTTTCACGTTCAGCCGGTCCGCCGCATTGCGGGCAGGTTATCTTTTTGAACGAATCCATTTTCTTGATCGGCGAACCGATGCCTTCGAATTCGACATCCTCAGGCAATACTACGGGTAAGTCCGCTGCAGGAACCGGTAACATGCCACAAGCAACGCAGTTGATTACCGGTATCGGTGCACCCCAGTAACGTTGCCGTGACACGCCCCAGTCGCGCAAGCGGTAATTAATCTGGCGACTGCCCTTGCCCTCGGCCTCGATACGATCGGCAATACGGTTAAATGCCGCTTCGAAATCGAGTCCATCGAGAATATCCGAATTGCAACAACGACCCTCCTTGGTGACATACGACCCTTCATCAAGGTTAACCGATGAACCGTCAGCTGGTTCGACCACCTGGCGAATCTCGATGTCGTATTTGCGCGCAAACTCCCAGTCGCGCTGATCATGCCCGGGAACCGACATGATTGCCCCGGTACCGTAACCCATCAGTACGAAATTAGCGATCCAGATCGGAATTTGCTCACCATTGACTGGATTTATCGCATTGATGCCAATCGGTATACCGAGCTTTTCCATTTTTTCCAACGCCGCCTCGGAGGTATGAGTTTTGCGGCAGGCTTCGACGAATTCACCAACTTCGGCATTATTGGCGACTGCGGCAAGCGCTAACGGGTGCTCGGCGGCGATTGCCATAAAGGTGGATCCGTAAAGCGTATCCGGGCGCGTGGTGTAAATCATTAACGAATCATGCCCGGGAACTTCAAATTCAACTTCCATACCCTCGGAACGCCCGATCCAGTTGCGCTGCATGGTTTTAACCCGCTCCGGCCACTCGACACTGTCCAGGTCAGCCAGTAACTCATCAGCGTAATCGGTGATTTTCAAAAACCACTGTGCAATTTCACGGCGTTCAACCTCGGTGTTACAGCGCCAGCAGCGCCCCTCGATCACCTGTTCATTGGCGAGTACGGTTTGGTCAACCGGGCACCAGTTGACCGGCGCGGTTTTCTTGTATGCGATGCCCTTTTCCATCAGGCGCGTAAACAGCCACTGCTCCCAGCGGTAATATTCGGGTTTGCAGGTGGCCAGTTCACGTTTCCAGTCATAACCAAAACCGAGCAATTTCATTTGCTCACGCATATAGTCAATATTCTGGTAAGTCCACCTGGCTGGCGGTACATTATTTTTAATCGCCGCATTTTCAGCCGGCATACCGAATGCGTCCCATCCCATAGGCTGCAGCACGTTAAACCCAAACATACGCTTGAAACGCGAAATCACATCGCCGATGGTGTAGTTGCGCACATGGCCGATATGCAATTTACCGCTCGGATACGGGAACATACACAGGCAGTAGTAACTGTCCCGCGACGGATCTTCATCGACTTCGAACACGTGATTATCCGCCCAGAATTGTTGTGCCGCAGCTTCCAGGGATTTTGGGTCGTAGGGATCCATAGGGTCTAGCGGTTAAAAAAAGGGGAGGATACTCCACAGCATCGCATACGCAAAGCTTAACCTGCTTTACGTCGCGCGAGAATCATAACCGCGACAAATGGCAGGATCGCCAGGATAGCCTGGACCTTTGCAAAGTAGTAAAAAGGCGTAACTCCGCTGCGCCCTTGCACGACTTCGGTGATCGATTGGGTTTCAAACTGCTCGGATTGAGCGATCACCCTGCCCTTGTGGTCGATAAAGGCGCTTACCCCGGTGTTGGTTGAACGCATCATGACACGCCCGGTTTCCTGGCTGCGCATTTGCGCGATCTGCATGTGCTGATGTGGTGCGGTCGAATTGCCAAACCAGGCGTCGTTGCTGAGATTGACGAGCAGATTGGCATCTGGGAGAGCAAGCAAAATATCACGACTGAATACATCCTCGAAACAAATCGACATGCCGAGAATACTGCCATCAACCTGCATCAATTCCTGCTCAAGCGGCCCTGGAGTCAGATCCGAGTAGGGTATGTTTATCCAGCTACGTAAAAAATCCAGCAAACCACGCATCGGGTAGTATTCACCAAACATCACCAGGTGGCGTTTGTGATAGACACTTCGTGCATGATTAAAAAGCATGACGCTGTTATAGAAGATATTATTTTCCTTGTTGCTGACCACGAGCCCGCTAACAATCGTCGTGCCCTGTTCGATCGCGCTTTCCTGCATCGGTTTTAATAGTGGTTGCTCAATTTCCTCGGAGTTACCTGGCAACGCAGTTTCCGGCCAGATGATCAGGTCACTGTCCAGGTGTTGACTGGTTTCACGCCAATAAGTGTTGAAAATATTCTGGCGCTGATCACGACGCCATTTGACTTCCTG
>CAXMNA010000103.1:0-3343 GCA_964194715.1 uncultured Gammaproteobacteria bacterium | reverse complement strand
TTTGGCAACCTGCTGCATGACCAGTCGCTGCAAATTCCCGATGCCGTAACCACGCTGGCCATCCTGTTTGGTTTTGGACTGTTTATGGCCTTACTCGTTTACCTGACGCCGGCCATTCTGGGCGTGCCGGCGTCCATCGTGATAGCTGCCGGGTACGTGTTTTATGCGCAGTTTGTTTTCAACGGAAGTTACCTGTGGCTACCGTTAGCGACGCCGGTGCTGGTTCAATTTCCGCTGGCCCTGTTTATCGGTTTGTTAATCCAGTACTTACAGCAGCGCCACCAGGTCCAGCACATTAGCGAGGCCATCAAACTTTACGTCCCTGATGCGGTATCGAAAGCCCTGGTCAATGAGGACCTGAAACCCGAAAACATTGACCAGGTCACGTTTAGCACCTGCCTGGCGACCGATATGCAGGGCTTTTCGACGCTTGCCGAAAGTATGGATCCCGGGAAACTGGCCGAATTCCTGAACGATTACTTCGACTCGCTCGCGCAACCCCTGCGCAATCATGATGCGACGGTGACCGAGTTTCGCGCCGATGCGATCATGTGCGCCTGGACCGGGCAACCTTCCGATATCGACGTGCGCAGAAAACCGATCCTGGCATCATTGGAAGCCGCCGATGCGATCGAGGATTTCAAGGCCAGGCACGACGCTTTTGAGGCCGCTTTGCGCATCGGTTTGGAAACCGGCGAAGTTTACGTCGGGCACTCCGGTGGCGGTGGTCATTTTGTTTACAGTATCGTGGGTGACTGCGCCAACACGGCGTCCCGCATCGAGGGATTAAACAAGCACTTGAGTACCCAGGTACTCGCCACCGAATCGGTTATCGAAGGCATCGGTGATTTGCTGCTGCGCCCGCTCGGTCATTTTGTTTTCGTGGGGAAAACGGAGCCCCTGCCTATAATCGAAATACTTAGCCTGGCGACTGACGCGACTGCGCAGGAGACCGAGCTCTGCGAACGTTTTGCCGGGGGATTTGATTTATTCATGAAGGCAGAATGGAAAAAGGCCTCCAAAGCATTCAAGTCGATATTGAAAAGCTTTCCTTATGATGGTCCTTCTCGGTTTTACTTTTCGCAGTGCCAACAGCGAATCAGTGCGGCATCGTTACCCGATAATCCCTACATAATAAAAATGACCGAGAAATAATTTTCTGATTTATTTTGTAAAGTTAGGAAATGATTTGGAACCTCTGCCTTAGATGAGCAATGGTTCCAGCTGCAGCCTGGCCAGCAGCATATCGGCGGCACGTTCAGCCATCATAATGACGGTGGCGTTCGTGTTGCCGCTGAGCTGATCCGGAAAGGCCGACGCGTCGACCACGCGCAGCCCGTCGATTCCGCGGACGCGGAATTCGGCATCGAGAACCGCATCTGCGTCATCGTCGGCGCCGATACGACAGGTCGAAACCGGGTGATGTCCCGTGGTGACATGCTGGCGTAATCCAGCGGCCATTGCCGGTCTAGATTTTACCTGTGGACCAAACGTAATTTCTTCACCGACTATCTTGTTGAAGGCAGGTTGCGAGGTTACCTCGCGAATATGTTCGACCCCATCGACCAGGGTCTCAATGTCTTCTCGATCGTTAAAATAACCGGGGTTGATTAACGGGTGTTCGGTTGGGTTGGCTGAAGCGAGACGAATACAACCGCTGCTTTTCGGGCGCAGCAGATTGATATCGAATTGTATCCCCGGGGCCGCAGTTTTGCCGCGTGCCAGAATTGCGCGGCCCGGGTTGAACAGATTTTGCAAACTCCAGCCGGCACCACCCGCGCCTCCTTGACGAGCAGTCGTAGTTCTGGTGTTGGCCCATGGATGCGAATCGTGAATATATCCATGCCTGGAATTGGGTGGCATCATAGCAACAGTTATTTTTATTGAATACCAATAATTAGCCTGCGTGACATGACGCTGAAGGTAATGTGAAAGACCGTCCGATCTTAATGCTCGCCATCGCCCAGACGCTGATCTGGGCCTGTATGTATTACAGTTTCCCGGCATTGCTGTTGCACTGGGAGCAGGCGCTGGGCTGGAGTCGTGCAGACCTGACTGGCGCGATCACGCTGGCGGTATTCGTTTCTGCATTTTGCTCGCCGCTTTACGGGCGCCTGATCGACGCGGGTAAGGGTGCATTGATGATGACCTCGGCGGTGATACTGGGTGGCTGTTGCCTGTTGCTGCTGACCCAGGTCGAATATCGCTGGCAGTTTTACCTGGTTTGGGGCGTTATCGGGGTTTGTATGGCAGGCAGCTTATACGAACCGTGTTTCGCATTGATTACTCGAGCCAGGGGGGAGCATGCCAAGCGTGCCATTATAATCGTCACATTGGTTGCGGGGTTTGCCGGCACCATCAGTTTTCCGGTAGCGCATAGCATGGCGATCGCATACGGCTGGCGCAGTGCGATGATGTTATTCGGCCTGACCGCGATTCTGGTGGTGGCGCCGATCATGTGGTTCGGGGCGAACGCGGTGGAACAGGCAGGCAACGCGCGCAGTATTGCCGATATTTATCCTTCCACGACACAGCGATCTTTTCTGTATTCGCCGGTGTTCTGGTGTCTCGCAATCGGTTTTGGTCTCACCGCATTGATGCACGGGATCACGCTGCATCATTTGTTGCCGATTCTGGATGAGCGCGAAATACACCCTGAAGTCGCGGTGATGGCCATTTCGTTTATCGGCCCGATGCAGGTTGCGGGTCGGTTGGCGATGATGGCGGCGGAGCGTCATGTTTCTATTCATGGGATTGCAATCAGCTGTTTTGTGTTGATGGGAATCTCGGTCATTTTATTAATTGGCGCCGACGCTACTCCGGCCTTGTTGATCGCGTTCGTGATTTTTTTTGGTGGTGCCTGGGGAATGGTCAGCATAATTCGGCCCGTGATCGCACGTGAACTGCTGGGTGAACGTCAATTCGGTGCTAAATCTGGCGCCCTGGCGCTGGTTTTTCTGGCGGGTTCCGGCTCGGCGCCTTTCCTCGGGTCTCTGGTCTGGTCCTGGGGTGGTTACGATTTAGTATTACCCGGCTTGGCACTGCTCGCGTTAACGGGACTCGCGCTTTACCTGGTCGCGCAAAAATCAGCCACGAAGGCTTGATTTTAGTTAGACTATGAATCTGATTCTCAGCCCGGGGTAATAACAATGTCACAGCAGTTCATCGCCCATTTACAGCAAGAACTTGAATCGATCAATGCCCAGGGACTATACAAGCAGGAGCGCCCGCTCGATTCAGCGCAGGGCGCCAGTGTACATGCCCAGAACTGGGATAATAATTTAATAAACCTGTGCGCCAACAATTATCTCGGGCTCGCCAATCATCCCGACATGGTCACGGC
>CAXMNA010000102.1:0-2307 GCA_964194715.1 uncultured Gammaproteobacteria bacterium | reverse complement strand
CCCGTTGTTGGCAGACTCCGGCGCAATTAACCCGGGTACGTGCCCAGTGCCATAAAGCTCGGGTGTTTTAGACAGCAGGCGCGACTGTTGGTAGGCGACGAATGATGCAATCGCGGCACCGGCACCCGGAATAACACCGATGACGAGCCCGAGTAAACTGGTCCAGATGATTTCCTTCCAGTGTACAATTGCGGCCCGGATGCCTTCGAAAGTGGGCCCCCATCCACCCTGCTGTTGATGGGTCTCACCCTGTTTCGTGAGGATGGTACTGCGCTCTATCACAACGAAGGCCTCGGAAATCGCGAACAGGCCTACCAACGCTGGAATCAACGGTACCTTGTCATAGAGTTCGAGGAATCCAAAGGTGCCGCGTGGTGCCTCGTAAACCACATCGGCGCCAATGTAGCCGATCATCAAGCCAAATAAACCGGCGATCAGACCCTTGATCTTATCCTCGGCTGATATCGTCGCGATCAGCGAGATGCCAAACAACATGACCACGATCATTTCGACGCTGTGCAGATGAAACGCTACCTGGGATAACCAGGGAATCAGTATTATTGCGGCGATAGTGGTGATCAAACCCGCCGATACCGATGATACAAAAGAGATCGCGAGTGCCTGCTGTCCACGGCCGGCTACCGCCATCGGGTAGCCGTCCAGTGGCGTTGCCGCAGCCCCCGCAGTACCCGGAATATTCACCAGAATTGCCGGGATTCCCGCTCCAAGGCGGGATGAAGTATACAGCGCTACCATGAAAATCATGCCGGTGGCTGGCTCCATCGCCAGCGTAATGGGTAGCAGGATAATGATCGTGTTGGCGGCACTAAAACCGGGTATCGCACCGACAACGATACCGAGAATAGTGCCCGGAATTATTATCCACCAGTAGCCGAGGATTTCACCAAGTAGTCCGAAGAAGATGCCTAGATCGGGAATCATGAGCTACAGCACGCCTTTCAGCCAATGCTCGATAAAGCCGGACGGAAACCGGGTTTTAAACAGGTAGATAAATACAAAATAGCCGATGATCGAGCACGATAGCGACACTTTCAGCGCGTTTTTCCAGTTGTCCGGTGACGACAATAAAATAATACCGGTGAAAACGAAGATAAATGTAGTCAGCGTGAAGCCCAGACCGTCGATGAACCAGACATAGGCAATGGCGAGTATCAGCAACGCTATACGTTTTGCGACTAGCGGCCCTTCGCCAAGTAATACGCGAAATGTCCCCTCTATTTGCAAGGTTTCCTGGTGCTGGCGAATACGCCAGGCACTGCGGATGATAAAAGCCAGGATAGACAGTAGCAACAATCCACTGACAACAATCGCGCTGGCCTGGGATATCCAGGGTACCTCGGTGATGGTGGTCAGGTAATACAGGATGAACGCCAGCGCCAGTACCGGAATTATGCAGTCCGGTAGTATGTTGCGCGGTTTTTGTTCGGGTTCGGGTTGCAATGCTTTCTCCGCAGATCATCAGGTTCTGGGGGCGATGGTTGAACTCTTACAGGATCGATTCAGCCGCCGACAGAGTGCACGCCCAGTTAGCCCGTCCCCGACTGCGACAGTCGGAAACGGGCTTCATAATCGCCGTAATACTAGCCGGTTAGCAGATTTCGGTATTGCTTGCCGAGCGCGGTAATATTGGCGACGTATTCACTGCATTCGGCGGCACCGCCCGGGTTGATCAGTTCCCACGAGCCCTTGTTTTTAACCACGGCTTCCTTGTAGGCCGGGTCTTTAAATACCTTCATGCCTGTCTCAACCAGTTTATTGAAACGATCGGGGTGCTTGTCGGCTGCCGCCTTCTTGATGCCAAACGCGCGTGCGCCAGCGGCAATCGGTGGAATGCCAAGTTTATACTCAACGTTGATCAATATCGCGCCGGGCATTTTCTTCGGCACCAGGTTTTTCTCATCGAACAGTCCCAGAATCTTGATGCCCTTTCTTTTCATCACCGTGGTTGCGGGCAGAACACCCAGGTCGAGTTCGCCGGTCAACACACCGTTGCGCGTGTTTTTACCGCCGGACATCGGAACCAGGTTCACTTTCATTCCCATCTTGTTGGCCAGCACCAACATACCCAGCGATGCCGGGTGGGCGAGGCGGCTGGTAGCGATG
Source organism: uncultured Gammaproteobacteria bacterium (assembly GCA_964194715.1). Lineage (GTDB taxonomy): Bacteria > Pseudomonadota > Gammaproteobacteria. The sequence continues at coordinate 183 of CAXMNA010000102.1, read as the reverse complement.
GTCAGGGTACGTTTCTTGCCCTCGGCGATGACATCTTCGAGCGTCTTCATCGAGCTTTTCTCACTGATAAAGACCGAGCCGGGGTCGGCATCCACCATCAGGAAATAGAAGTAATCGTCGAGCGAAAAAGTCGGCTTCTTGACTACCCAGTTCAGAACCTCGGGACCCATATTGCCAAAGATC
>CAXMNA010000101.1:0-3990 GCA_964194715.1 uncultured Gammaproteobacteria bacterium | reverse complement strand
TAAAAATGACGTGCAATGGGGCTGTTTAGGGACTAGTATTTTGCCGGTTGGTCACTTTGTGATCAAATTCGAGCCGCGCTTCGCTACAATCAACCCTATGAGTGACGAAAAAGCCGCATCAAAACCCGAGCACTTCGGGTTTTTGCAAGTCCCCAATTATTCGATGATTGCGTTTTCCTCGGCCATCGAGCCGCTGCGTATGGCCAATCGCGATGCCGGCAAGGAGCTCTATCGCTGGAGCGTTTATACCATTGATGGATTGCCAGAAAAAGCCAGCAACGGACTGGAAATAACACCCGACGACAGCATCGAGAATGCTATCGACATGTCGATATTGTTTGTCTGCGGCGGCGCTGACATTGTCGATACCTGGTCCAAGCAACTGCAATTTACGCTGCGTCGAATTGCTAAGCGCAACAGCATCAGACTCGGAGCGCTTTGCACCGGTAGCTACCTGTTGGCACGTGCCGGTTTACTGGACGGCTACAAGTGCACAATCCATTGGGAAAATATAGCGAGCCTGCGCGAAGAATTTCCTGAGGTTAATGTAAGCGATGATTTATTCCTTTTTGATCGAGATCGAATCACCTGCGCAGGTGGACAGGCGTCAATGGATATGATGCTGAAACTGATCCACGATCGTCACGGTAATAAACTGGTTACCCACATATCCGAACAATTCATGTGTGAACGTATTCGTAGTTCGGACGACCGACAGAGAATACCTTTACACCTGGCTTTGGGTTCAAACCAACCCAAGCTCACCGAGGCCGTCACTTTAATGGAAGCTAATATCGAAGAACCGATAAGTCTCGATGAGCTCTCCAGCTATGTCGGCATTTCCAGGCGGCAGCTTGAACGCCTGTTTCAGAAACATTTAAACTGTGTGCCAACGCGTTATTACCTGAATCTGCGTCTTAACCGCGCTCGCCTGTTGTTACTGCAGACCAGCAAGTCCATTGTCGACATCGCGCTCGCCTGTGGGTTTATTTCTGCACCGCACTTTAGTAAGTGTTACCGTGACTTGTTCGGCATACCTCCAAGAGACGAGCGCCGCAAGTTGCAGGTGAAATCTGCCGAAGACGCAACTGATCTCGCGGGCTAAACGCGATCGCGACGCCGACGCGAGCGACGCTTGCGCTCATCACCAGGACTACCTTCGACCTTAGCTTTTGGCGCAGGCAATGTAACAACTTTAGAAAGTTCCAGATACTTATCAGTCTTATGCGGTAGCGCCATTGCTTCGATAAAATATTCCTGGAATTTGGGTTCGATCGCGGTTTCAATTTTCTCCACCTTGGGCAGGATTTCACCGATTTCTAGGCGTGATGGGAAATTCAATAACGCGATGCGAGCGCCGGTGCCGGCGGCATTGCCGACCGAACCGACGTTGTCGAGATTACAGTCCGGGATTAATCCCAATACCATCGCGTATTTAACGTCGATATGACTGCCGAATGCACCGGCGAAACCAATACGATCAACTTTTTCTATACCCATCCGGTCAATCAACAAACGGGTGCCGGCGTGTAACGCAGCTTTGGCAAGCTGTATCGCGCGCACGTCGTTTTGAGTAATACGTATCGGACGTTCTCCTTCCTGTAACAGGTAAGAATAGGTTCGGCCATCCTTGACGACGCGTTCGCTTTCCTTGCCGGCCACCGGTCCGATCACGCCATCCTGATCGATAACGCCGGCGAGAAACATTTCTGCAACCACTTCGATAATCCCGGATCCACAAATCCCGCTAACTCCGACGCGAGCGCTCTTATCTGCGAAGTCGGGTTCGTTCGACCAGGCTTCACATCCGATGACTCGGAAACTCGGTTCCAGCGTTTCCGGATCGATGCGTACGCGCTCGATCGCACCAGGCGCGGCGCGTTGACCCGAAGTTATCTGCGCACCTTCGAAGGCCGGACCGGTGGGACTCGATGCCGCCAGCAAGCGATTGCGATTACCCAGCACGATTTCGGCGTTGGTGCCGACATCAACCAGCAGCACGTATTCTTCAGCCAGATCAGGTCGCTCCGACAGAATAACTCCAGCGGTATCGGCACCAATATGTCCGGCGATACAGGGTAGCGTGCAGACCCGCGCTTCCGGGTGTAACTGGATGTCAATTTCGGCAGCACGCAACACCTGGGTTTGATCGGTCGTCAGCGTAAACGGGGCGGTACCCAGCGGCGTCGGATCAATGCCGAGGAACAGATGGTGCATGATCGGATTGGCAACCACGGTCATGTCGAGAATATCTTCAATCTGGATTCCGGCCGACTTGGCAGCACGTTTGACAAGCTGGTTGAATGCTTCGCGAACCACCTGTGTCATCGCTATGTCACCGCCTTCATTCATCATCACGTAAGAGACGCGACTCATTAAATCTTCGCCAAAGCGAATTTGCGGATTCATCGTGTCGGCTGTCGCGACAACTTCCCCGGTGTTCAAATCACAGAGTTGCGCCGCGATCGTAGTCGAACCAAGGTCGATCGCCATTCCATAGGCTTCTTTCTTTTCACCCGGCCAGACGCCGATAATTTGCTGAAACTGGTATACCGCCACGGTAATTTGGCGATCGGACCTGGCGAGCGCAGGTTGTAGTAGTCGCAATTGTGACAGTTCGCAATCCATAATCGGCAATTCATGTTCACTGGCCAGTGCCTGTTGCAAGCGGCGCTTGTCAGAAATCGGCGAATGCATGTCAGGCTCGGGCAAGGTCACCGTATACAGACGTAACGCGGGCTGGACCTGGATATCGTAGGCAGTGACTGCCTTGGCGATATGCTGCTTGTGCTGTTGGCTCTCTTCGGGAACATCGACCACCAGGTCACCGAGAATACGCGCGTTGCAACCTAGTCGACGACCGCCCTTGAGACGTTTTCTGGATTGATGATGAAGTTCGGTCTCGGTGAGTTCGGAAAGATGATCAGCACGGGAAACTATTCCATGTTTTGAGAATTCTCCCTCTTGCGGCAACACCTGGCACTTGCGGCATTTACCCTGCCCGCCACAAATTGATTCAAGATCAACCCCAAGCCGCTGGGCCGCCTGGAGCACGGTAGTCCCGATCGGGACCTGGCCGCGTAAACCCGAGGGCATGAACAATACACTGGCTTCTTCTTTCACCGCTGCTTGACCTGTACTTAGCCTATTAACCTAAGCAACCGAGCGACGGCGACGTCCGGCACGGCGCCCGGTACCACGGACGATGCTACCTTCGGGTGCGGGCTCACGAAATTGCTTGATCCAGCGCCCGCAATCCGGGTCTTTACCGAGCATGACATCGGCGCCCAGACTGGCGGCAACCACCTCGGCATGCAGTGGGTTGGTGATCGCCGAGGTCATCCCGGCCTGTATCGCCATGCTGATAAACGCACCGTTGAAGCCATTGCGGTTTGGCAATCCAAAACTGACGTTGGACGCACCGCAGGTGGTATTGACCTTGAGCTCGGTACGCAGGCGGTGGATTAATTTGAGCACTTCGCGTCCAGCAGAATTGATCGCACCAATCGGCATAACCAGCGGATCGACAACAACATCACAAGCTGGTATGCCATAGTCGGCCGCACGTTCGACAATTTTCTTGGCGACCTTATACCGTTCATCAATATCTTCTGAAATTCCGGTTTCGTCATTTGAAATAGCTACCACCGCCGCCCCGTGCTTTTTGACCAGCGGCAAAACCCGATCCAGGCTTTCGTCTTCGCCGGTAACTGAATTAACCAGCGCCTTGCCCTGGTATACCGAAAGCCCGGATTCGAGTGCGTCGATGATCGAAGAATCGATACTCAGGGGGACATCGGTAAGGCTTTGCACCAATTGTATTGCCTCTGCCAGGATACGCGGCTCGTCCGCCAGCGGAATACCGGCATTGACGTCCAGCATATGCGCACCGGCCTCGACTTGCGCGATAGCATCGCTTTGCACGCGGCTATAATCGCCATTCTTCATTTCTTCGGCCATGATCTTGCGGCCGGTCGGATTGATGCGCTC
>CAXMNA010000100.1:0-7028 GCA_964194715.1 uncultured Gammaproteobacteria bacterium | reverse complement strand
ATTTATAAAGATTACAGGGTACTGGTTGTACCGGGTGACTCAGTGTCCGTTTTGGTGATTCTTAAAGAGTCAGCTATCAGGTAAGCCAGTTCTAATACCTGGTCAGCATTGAGCCTGGGATCACACTGGGTCAGATAACGTGTACCCAGATCGGCGTCGGAAATTTGATAGGCGCCACCGGTACACTCGGTTACATCTTCGCCGGTCATTTCGAGGTGGATGCCACCCGGGTAACTGCCTTCAGCCTGATGTACGGAAAAAAACTGGCGAAGTTCGCGCATGATGTCATCAAACTGGCGGGTTTTGTAACCACTGGTGGCCTTTATTGTATTGCCATGCATCGGGTCGCATGACCAGACAACCTTTCGACCCTCGCTTTCAACCGCGCGAATCAAACCTGGCAGTATTTCGGCGAGCCTGTCGGCGCCCATGCGTGTGATCAGCGTTAATCGCCCGGCCTGATTGTCGGGGTTGAGCGTGTCGATCAGACGTATCAACTCGTCATTGTCGATAGCCGGTCCGATTTTAACCCCAACTGGATTTTCAATATGCCGAAAGAATTCGACATGGGCATGGTCGATCTGGCGCGTACGTTCACCGATCCAGACGAAATGTGCCGAGCAATTGTAGCGCTGGTCGGTAAACGAATCGACTCTCGACAGTGCTTCTTCATAGTTGAGCAGTAACGCCTCGTGTGAGGTAAACAACTGGGTCTCACGAATTGAAGGGGCAGTTTCTGACGTAATACCACATACCTCCATGAAACCAAGAGCGTCTTCTATGCGTTCCGACATTTTTAGATAGCGATCCCTGGCCGGGCTGGCTTCGACAAAACTCATATTCCAGCGATGCACCTGGTGTAGATCCGCCAGGCCGCCCTGCGCGAAGGCACGTAACAGATTCAGTGTTGCGGCGCACTGGTAATAGGCCTGCAGCATACGCTCCGGGTCGGGTACCCGTGCTGTCGCAGTAAATTCGGCACCGTTAATAATGTCTCCCCGGTAACTGGGTAGCGAGATACCATCGATTTCTTCCTCATCAGATGAGCGTGGTTTGGCAAATTGTCCAGCGGTACGGGCAAGTTTTGTTACCGGTTTGCGCCCGCCAAAAGTCAAGATTACGGCCATTTGCAATAAAACCTTGAAGGTATCGCGAATTTTGTTGGCATTGAATTCTGCGAACGCTTCAGCGCAGTCGCCCGCTTGCAGCAAAAAGCCACGGCCGGCAGAGATTTCGGCGAGATTATTTTTCAGGTCGCGAATTTCCTGAGCGAAAACCAGTGGCGGGTATCCATGTAATTTTTGCTCTACCTGTTTTAGCCTGGCCTGATCCGGGTAGCTCGGTTGCTGCTTGATAGGATAATTGCGCCAGCTTGATAAGGATGACTGGTCATTGATCGATACGTCCATTGGCATGGTATGGTGGTGGATTCCGCCTGGTTTAAAAGACCGTTGAAAATAATGAGAATAGAGAATAAATGCAACCTAATTTCCTGCAATATACAAAAATAGTACGTCTTTTGGTGGTGAAATCGATGCGAGCATATGCAAGCATCTGGAAACAGTGATAATATTGGCCGGCAAACCCGGAATTCGATAATAATTCCTAATGAATACCAGGTAACTATAAATTATTGAGAGAGTGCTCATGAAAAAAATTCTTTTAGCCTCAACAGTACTAACAGTATTGTCTGCTCCGGTAGTCGCCGAAGAAATCAAGGTGGGAATCATTCTTGGTTTTACCGGACCCATCGAATCGCTCACACCCGCGATGGCCGATGGTGCCGAGTTAGCGATGTCTGAAGCATCGAAGTCGGGAAGTTTACTCGACGGCAGTACCATAGTTGGTGTTCGTGGCGATTCAACCTGTATCGATTCGGCCGCGGCTTCATCTGTCGCTGAACGTCTGATCACCTCTGATGGTGTTGTCGCGATTATGGGTGCCGACTGTTCCGGTGTTACCACTGCAATAGCAAATAACGTGGCGGTGCCAAATGGCGTTGTGATGGTGTCCCCTTCGGCGACATCTCCAGCCCTGTCCACTATCGATGACAAGGGTTTTTTCCACCGCACGGCTCCTTCCGATGCTCGCCAGGGCCAGGTACTGGCCGATGTGTTATCTAGCCGTGGAATTAGCGAAATTGCGGTAACCTATACTAATAATGACTATGGCAAAGGCCTGTCTGATTCATTCAGCAAGGCTTTCAGGGCAAAGGGCGGCAAGGTGTCTATCATTGCAGCGCATGAAGATGGTAAAGCCGATTACTCTGCTGAGGTAGCTGCATTATCGGCTTCGGGTTCGAAACACCTCGCGGTTTTCGGTTATATTGACCAGGGCGGTAAAGGCATTATCCAGGCCTCGGTCGATCTGGATGCATTCAGTAGTTTTGTCCTCGCTGACGGCATGGTCGGTGAGTCTATCCTTGCAGCGATAGGATCGGATCTTAATGGTGCTATAGCAACCTTACCCGGTGGTTCATCGGGCGCCGACGCTTTCGTTAAATATGCGAATGCCAATGGTGTATCTGGCGATGGACCCTTCGTACCCGAATCCTATGATGCGGCTGCTTTGATAATTCTGGCCATTCAGGCAGCGGGTTCTGCAGATCGTGCCGCTATACAGTCGAAGATGATGATGGTAGCCAACGCCCCGGGCAAGAAAATTGGTCCAGGCGAACTCGATAAGGCATTAAAAATAATTTCTGCAGGTGGTGACGTCGATTATCAGGGTGCTACCAATGTCGAATTTAACGATGTCGGTGAGGTTTTCGGAACCTATAAGGAACTCGAAGTTGGCAGTGGTAAGTGGATGACCATTAAAGTTCACTAGCAAACCACCCATTAAGCCGGCGTATTCATGGAGGAATATCGCCGGTGCATATAACCCGGTCTTGTTTTAGGAAGTCCGGGTTTATTTATGCCTCTAATAACCCGGCTGCAGCAGCGACATTCATTATCGAAATAACAGGGCAATAATTATTATTCTAGATGGGTTACAACAGTGGTTTACCGGGGACCCTGGCTTAACAAGTCGCCAGATTCTCTGAGTGTTAAACTCTTTTCCTGATCACTTCCGGTAATATCCCACCCGGGCTGAAGCGAAGTACAAGCAAAAGTACCATCCCCATAAAGAACAATCGCATATGCTGCGCATTGTCGATCAAGTGAATTTTAAGTGTATTGCTATCGTCCAGCCACGAAGTACCAAATTCTACCAACCAGACTCCAACCGGTTCGGCCTCTATCCACACCAGCCAGATCAGGAATCCCCCGAGTACCGATCCCATATTGTTGCCCGATCCACCGACGATCACCATAACCCAGATCAGGAAGGTGAAGCGCAGGGGTTGATAAGATGTTGGTGTAAACTGACCATCCAGCGTCGTTAGCATGGCGCCAGCTATTCCCACCACGGCCGAGCCGATGATGAAAATCTGCAGGTGCCTGCGGGTAACGTCCTTACCCATCGCACCAGCTGCAATTTCATTGTCACGGATAGCGCGCATCATCCGACCCCAGGGTGAATTAAGTGCTTTCACACTCAACATGAGGATTATTATCAATACCGAGGCGAATAGCCCTGTATAACAAAGCTTGACGAAAATACTTGAGCTCTCGATGGTGAATTGCCTGAGGGCTGCCTGTTTGTCGATATCAGTCAGATTCGTCAATGAGCCACTGTGCCACCAGGTCACTAGCTCCAGAAACCAGTCACTCGACTGTAATTCTATCTCGTAGGGCACTGGTCGGGGCAGGCCAGTGACGTTTTTGACACCGCGGGTCAGCCAGTCTTCATTCTTCAATACCGCAATAATTATTTCAGAAATCCCCAGGGTTGCGATCGCCAGGTAATCGGCCCGCAGGCCTAGCGCAACCTTGCCGACTAGCCAGGCGATTCCAGCTGCTACGATTCCGCCAATGACCCAGGAAAACAGGATTGGCATGCCCATTCCGCCAAGAAAGCCGGTTTTTGCAGGCTCTATGGCTTCAATCGAGGCCACCGCGGGGTCAAGGAAATAACGCGTTATAAAAAGACCAACAATTAGCGTGGTACTGATCGTGATGGTTCGATGTTGTCCGGCATCCATTTTCCGATAAGCGAAAATCGCCAGCGCAACCGTGGCGATAAAAAATATTACCGCCAATAACAGGTTGGCCCATCCGGCTTCCCAGGCGGCAGTAATCGGGGCCTGGGACACCAATACTGCAGCCATGCCTCCGAGCGCGGCAAAGCCCATGATGCCGACATTGAGTAGGCCAGCATAGCCCCATTGCATATTTACACCCAGAGCCATCACCGCAGAAATCAGGCAGAGATTGAATATACCCAATGCCACCGACCAGGACTGACTAAAGCCGATAATCAGCAATAACAATCCAACCAGCCCAAATGCGAGCCAGGTTCTTTGTTCGTTGCTCATAGTACCCTGCCTTTTAGTATGCCGGTTGGCTTAATCAGCAGTACCAGCACCAGAATCATAAAAGACACCGCAAACTTGTAGTCGGTTGACAGTAACTGCATCAATCCTTCGGGTTCTAACGCGACTGGCAACAGGTAAACAAAGAACTTCTTGTAAGCGTAGGTCACGAATACTTCCGAAAACGCGATAACATAGCCGCCCAGGATCGCTCCAATCGGGTTGCCAATACCGCCGACGATGGCGGCTGCAAACATCGGCAATAACAATTGCAGGTAAGTAAAGGGTTTAAAACTCTTGTCGAGTCCATATAGTGTGCCGGCTATAGTCGCCAGAGTGCCCGCGAGAATCCAGGTGACAAGCACTACGCGGTCCGGGTTAACACCTGAAAGCAGTGCCAGATCTTCATTGTCTGAATAGGCGCGCATGGCCTTGCCTGTTCGAGTTTTCTGTAAGAACCAGAACAGCGCGATAACCAGAACGATTGCGATAAAAATGGTCAGGCCCTGTGTCATCTTGATAGTCAAACCTTCACTCAGTCCTGTCACCGCCTTGAAATCGCGGGCGCGGATAATAAATCGCTCTCCGTCGAGGAAGCGCTGATCGTTAGGGCCGATAATAAAGCGCACGATTCCATTGGTCATGAACATCACGCCCATCGAAGCAATCATCAGTGTGACCGATGGCGCCTTATGATGCCGGTAATATTGATAAACAGTCTTATCGGTGAGGACCATCAGCGCAATGGTGAAAACAATACCGATCGGTAATGCGAGCAGAGCGGTGGGTAAGGGTCCAAGGCTGATGCCCTTCGACTGTAGCCACCAGGTTACTAGAATCGTGACCATGGTGCCGAACGCCATCGTGTCGCCATGGGCAAAATTGGCAAACCTGAGTATGCCAAATATCAACGTAATGCCGAGTGCCCCGAGTGCTAGTTGTGAGCCATATGACAGGCCCGGCACAACGAGAAAGTTTAGTATCAGGACTATTGCATTGAGAATATCAGTGATGAATTCCATTTCTATCCGCCCAGGAACGAGCGACGGACCTCGGGGTCTTCGAGTAAAGCCTGGCCGGTATCCGTATGGCGGTTTTCACCAATGACCAATACGAATCCCTTGTCGGCAATATTCAACGCCTGGCGGGCGTTTTGCTCGACCATCAGTATCGCAACACCGGATTCTCGCACCTCCAGTATGCGATCGAATAATTCATCCATGACAATCGGAGACACGCCGGCCGTGGGCTCGTCCAGCATTAAAACCGAAGGCTGCGACATCAGGGCCCGGCCAACGGCGACCTGTTGGCGTTGTCCACCCGATAATTCGCCAGCCAACTGCCCCTGTTTTTCTGCAAGTATTGGGAATAGTTCATATACCTGCTCAAGCGTTTCGCTAATATCGTCGTCGCGCAGAAAAGCACCCATTTCAAGATTTTCGTGTACCGTCATATTGACGAATACATTGTTAGTTTGCGGGACAAAGGCAATGCCTTCAGCAATTCGGTCTTGTGGTGAAAAATGCGTTATATCTTTGCCCCTGAACAGCACCGAACCTGCCTTTAGATCCAGCATTCCAAGCATGGCTTTCATCGCGGTTGATTTGCCTGCACCATTGGGACCGACGATGACCGCTATTTCCCCCCTGTCCACATCAACGCTGCAACCTTTCAAAATATCGGCGCCACCGTAACCCCCGGTCATTTGCTCACCGCTGAGAAAGCTCATGCCTTTGCCCCCGCTCTGGCTCTTAAATCCTTGTTCTTTAATCCACGCCCTAGATAGGCCTCAATGACCTCTTCATTATTTTGCACTTCCTCGGCGGTACCCTCGGCTAACACCGTGCCTTCGGCCATGCATATCACCGGGTCACACATGCGCCCGATAAAATCCATGTCGTGTTCGATCATGCAGAAGGTATAACCCTTTTCCTCATTTAGTTTAACGATGGCATCGCCGATTTCTCTTAATAGAGTGCGATTGACACCCGCGCCAACCTCGTCGAGGAAAACTATCCTGGCATCGACCATCATCGTGCGACCCAGTTCCAGCAACTTTTTCTGTCCGCCTGACAGATTACCGGCCAGCTCGTCAGCAATATGGTTTAAATTTAAAAAGTCGATGACTTCCATCGCCTTGTCGTGGATAGCATTTTCCTCCCGCTCAACCTCGCTGCGACGAAACCAGGCATTGATCAGATATTCGCCCGATTGATTACCGGGCACCATCATCAAGTTTTCGACGACACTAAGACGCGAAAACTCATGCGCGATTTGAAAAGTTCTTAACAATCCCTTGTTAAATAACTGGTGCGGCTTGAGTCCTGTAATATCCTCAGCGCCAAGATATACCTGGCCTGAGGTTGGTTCATATAAACCGGCTATGGTATTGAACAAGGTCGTTTTGCCCGCTCCATTCGGTCCGATAAGACCGGTAATCGAACCTTTACTGATACTGATCGATACGTTATCGACGGCCTTTAGTCCACCGAAGTATTTGCACAAATTTTCAACTCGAATCATAAATCGAGATTCCGTGGCTTGGGATGGTAATTTCAGTATCGCTTTATTATAGGCAGACAATGTCTGACCCGAAGTCTACACAAAAGCA
>CAXMNA010000099.1:0-3099 GCA_964194715.1 uncultured Gammaproteobacteria bacterium | reverse complement strand
GAAACGGTAAGGCCCGACCTGATGTATCTCTCCACCACCGATTATATCCAGCATAAATTCGCACCCGGCAGCGAAGGCGCCAATGCGTTTTACGCGATGATGGATGGTTACTGGGCAAAGCTGGATGCCCTCGGTGCTGTGGTCGCATTGACAGCGGATCATGGCATGAACGCCAAACACAATGCCACGGGCGATCCCAATATTATCTATTTGCAGGATGAAATGGACCGTATTATGTCACCGGGCGCCGCCCGCGTTATCCTGCCAATCACCGATCCCTACGTGGTACATCACGGCGCCCTGGGTTCGTTTGCCACCGTGTATCTGCCCGACGGTGCAAATATCGAACAACTCAAATCCGAGTTGTCAGCTATCGATGGAATCGAACAGGTGTATGACAATGCACAGGGTTGTGCGCACTTTGAACTGGCAAATGACCGCATGGGCGACCTGATTCTGGTTTCGAATCAGGACACCGTAATTGGTACCACTGCCGACCGGCATGATTTGTCCGGACTGGAAGTTCCACTGCGATCTCATGGTGGTGTCACAGAGCAACGCGTGCCACTGATTGTCAGCCAACGCGTGAGCGATCTTGACACCGGTCACCAGTTGCGAAATTTTGATATCTTTAACATCGCGTTAAATCACACGGCTCAATAATTAAATTCGATTCAGGAAAACAATCAAATGGCTTTAGCAGCAGAAAAATGGACAGTAGTCAGGCATGAAAAAATGCGTATTGCGGGTGAAATGGTAGACGGCGATACCGGCGAGGTGGTCGAGGTTTTCAACCCATACAACGGCGAAATCGTTGGGACTGTGCCGCGCGCAAGCCGCCAACAGGTTGCCAACGCGTTTGAAATTGCGGCTGACTACAAACCCACCCTGACACGCTACGAACGCCAGCAGATTTTATCCAGAACCGCTGAGCTTTTAGTTTCGCGAAAGGCTGAAATTTCCGATCTGATCACTGCCGAATGTGGCTTGAGCAAGAAAGACAGCCTCTACGAAGTCGGTCGTGCCTTCGATGTTTTTAGCCTCGCGGGCCAGCTCTGCATCAAAGATGATGGGCAGATTTTTTCCTGCGACCTGACACCGCACGGTCAGCAGCGTAAAATTTTTACTCAACGCGAGCCCTTGACTGCGATTTCCGCGATCACGCCGTTTAACCATCCGCTGAACATGATTTCGCATAAAATCGCGCCGTCAATAGCGACCAATAACTGCATCGTTGCCAAACCTACCGAGCAAACCCCTTTAACCGCACTGGTTCTGGCTGACATACTTTACGAGGCCGGCCTGCCACCGCAAATGTTATCCATCGTTACCGGGTTGCCCGAGGACATGGGCGACGAGATGTTGACCAATCCGAATATCGATTTAATAACTTTTACCGGCAGTGTGTCAGTCGGCAAGTATATAGCCGGGGCAGCTGGCTATCGCAGGACTGTCCTCGAACTCGGTGGCAACGCACCATTGATCGTGATGGATGACGCAGATCTGGACAAGGCGGCCGGTCTCGCGGTCGCCGGTGGTACCAAAAATTCTGGCCAACGCTGCACCGCAGTAAAGCGAGTGTTATGCATCGATTCGGTTGCCGATGAATTTGCCGCCCTGGTTGCCGAAAAAGCGGCTAAACTGAAATACGGCGATCCGATGGATCCGGAAACCGACGTCGGCACGGTAATCAACGAAGACGCCGCAATCCTGTTCCAGAGTCGTGTCAACGATGCGATACAAAATGGCGCCAAGCTACTCTACGGCAACGACCGCCAGGGTGCAGTTTACTCACCTACTGTACTCGATCACGTTCCATTTGACTGCGAGCTGGTTCGCGAAGAAACTTTCGGGCCACCGATTCCAATTATACGCGTAAAAGACATCGATCACGCGATCGAAGTCGCCAATTCTACCGCTTTTGGGCTTTCATCGGGTGTTTGTACCAACCGTATGGACGATATTATCCGATTCATCAATGAGCTTGAAACCGGCACCGTGAATATCTGGGAAGTGCCCGGCTATCGGATCGAGATGTCGCCCTTTGGTGGCATTAAAGATTCCGGCCTGGGCTACAAAGAGGGCGTCATCGAAGCGATGAATAGTTATACCAACGTCAAAACTTTCTCGCTACCCTGGTGACAATCGACAGACATCGGCAAAGCGATAATTACCGTGCGGGCAGTAACCTTCTGAATCCAGGGTAATCTACTCCCCGCCAAACATAAACAGTAAATTTAACGACAGGGTATCGCTGTCTTTTATGAAAACTCCATCATATTCATAGTGATTCCATTGAATCCTGAATTGTCGAGAGCGGTCGCCGTATAAATTGATATCCATGCCAATGCCGTAAGTAATATCCGTGGCATTATCGATCGTATTTAGATCACCAAAACTCTCGGCGATATCCCAAAAATGAACGCCAGCCCGGGTGAAAAGTCGCGTTCGCTCACCAAATTGTTTCGACAATGCCAGGGTGACGGCCAGGGTAGTTACATCAAAAAGCTTGATAACCTGCCCTGCTTCGATGGCGGTTATATCCCCTGCAATTAACAAGTCGGCTTCCAGGGACAGGTACTCGTCTAACTGCATGGCACCGTAAAGGCTGAATGCTGTAGAGCTATCATTAAATTCGCTGGAGTTTGATAAGCTGCTATAACTGGCAACGATTCCGGCTTCGTTTAACTGAAAATCTGAATTTCCGGCACCCAGGCTTATATAAAAAGGGCCGTAAGCCGCAGCTGAATTTATAGAAAGCAACATCAGCACAGACGACAAGGTTAAATAACGGGTTAATTTATTCATCTTCAATCTCCTTATTTAAGAATCCTGCTCCCTGGGGACACTCGGCTAAAAACGCGTTGCGATAGAACTAACTAGTCATTGATCTCTCTTGTGACAGGCTTATTTATACTCGTCGAAGCAGCCGAGGTAAAGCAGTCTGTGTGAATTATCCTGGCATGCAAAATGACCAGGACGGAGCACCGGAACCCCCTACGGCTTGTCACCTCGCTTCATACGCGCCTCTATATCGTCAATGCAGGGCATCAGGTCAGCGATGCTATCGACTACATAGTGCGCGCCACGCTGATACAT
>CAXMNA010000098.1:0-1562 GCA_964194715.1 uncultured Gammaproteobacteria bacterium | reverse complement strand
ATCGACTGGGCCAGAACCTACATTGAGGTCGACAGGCAGGGCAAGCCGCCTTTGGCAATTGAGAATGTTTTATCGGTCGGTGATGTAATCTGGCTGGAACAACGTGATGGCCAGTGGCTACTGGCAGATATTCCGAGGGTCGAGGGGGCAATAGTTTCGATCGATTCAACCGATGGCGCGATTCGGGCCATGGTCGGAGGTTTCGATTATTTCAAGAATAAATTCAATCGGGCGACCCAGGCGAAGCGCCAGCCGGGTTCAAATTTCAAACCCTTTATTTATTCGGCCGCCCTCGAGAAGAATTTTACCGCGGCGAGTATCATTAATGATGCACCGGTGGTCTTCGATGACGATTCCCTCGAAACCACCTGGCGTCCGGAAAATTACTCGGGTAAATTTTATGGTCCGACACGTTTACGTGAAGCCCTGGTAAAATCAAGAAATCTGGTGTCGATCCGAATATTACAGGCAATCGGCTTGCGCCATGCCACGCGCTATGCAGAAAGATTTGGATTCTTGCGGGCTGATATGCCCTACGATCTGTCCCTGGCGTTAGGTAGTGGAGCATTTGCTCCGCTTGAAATTGTCCGCGCTTACTCGGTTTTTGCCAATGGAGGATACCTGGTAGATCCTTATACCATGGTTCGCGTGGAGACCGGCGACGGTAAGGTTCTATTTCAGCATGAAGCGCTGAGCGTATGCCAGGGTTGCGAACTCGAATCACTTGAAAGTCTCGAACTAGAGCCGGAGCAGGACACTTCTTTAGTGACAACCGAAATTTTAGAACCCGAAGATGGCATCGAAGTGACGCCATTAGATGATGCGGAAATCGCAGCCGAACTTGAGGCGGCACCGGAATACGCGCCGCGAGTGATATCTGCTCAAAACGCTTTTATCATGCGCTCGATGATGCGCGAGGTTGTCAATCGAGGTACTGCGGTACGGGCCAAGGCCCTGGGTCGGGCCGACATCGGCGGTAAAACGGGAACCACCAACGATCAGATAGACGCCTGGTTCAGCGGTTTTAACGACCAGGTGGTGACAACAGCCTGGGTTGGCTTTGATAATCAACAAACGCTCGGAGGCCGGGAAACGGGTGGGCGGGCAGCTTTGCCAATGTGGTTGAGTTATATGAAAGTAGCACTGGATGGCAGTCCCGAAAACCTCGAAGAACAGCCGGCGGGGCTGGTTACGGTACGCGTCGACTCCCAGACCGGAAAACGCGCCGGGCAAGATACATTGAATAGCAGATTTGAAATCTTCCGAATCGAAAATGTGCCGAAAGAAAAAATCGGTTTCCAGGCGAGCGATGGCTCGATCGCCCCAACCGGGGGTGGGGTGGTGGAGACTACTGACGAGGAGTTAGCCGAGGATATCTTCTAGCAACCTGCTGAAAAGGTCTCAGCAGGCACATAACGGCGTTAAACATTGGCTCAAGCAGGTTTTTGCTCCTCGACAATTGATCCTGCATCGCCTAAAGGCGCCTACTGTTGGTGTTCTATTAAGTTACATCCATGTAACGATGCAAAACCTGCATACAGTACATCCTGTACATAATTGCT
>CAXMNA010000097.1:0-2923 GCA_964194715.1 uncultured Gammaproteobacteria bacterium | reverse complement strand
GGGATTTTTTCAGTTGCCGATACTTCAGGAAACCGGTTGGGATCGCACTACCTTCGGGTTAGCAATGGCATTGCAGAACCTGATCTGGGGCATCGGCCAGCCGTTTTTTGGCGCAATCGCCGATCGATACGGTACCTGGAGGGTGCTGATGACCGGTGCCTTGTTGTACATCCTCGGTTTGATTGTAATGGCTTTTGCCGCGACGCCGCTGTGGTTGCATATCGGCGGCGGTATTTTGGTCGGACTAGGTGTCGCTGCCTGCTCTTTTGGCGTTATCCTGTCTTCTCTTGCCAGATTAGTCAGCCCCGAAAAACGCTCCTTTGCCTTCGGTCTGGGTACCGCAGCTGGTTCAGCGGGCATGTTTATCTATGCGCCGATTTCGCAGGGATTGATCGATGCCCTGGGCTGGTCCGATAGTCTGCTGGTTTTGAGTGCCTTTATGTTGCTGATTCCAGTATTGGCGATTGCCCTGCGGGGTAATGCGTCGACTTCAAAAATAGCCAGCGCCGAAATAGAACAGTCATTCAGGGAAGCGTTAAGCGAGGCCCTTGCCCACAAGGATTATCTTTTACTGACTTCCGGTTTTTTTGTCTGCGGGTTCCAGGTGGCGTTTATCACCGCCCATTTCCCGGCCTATATCGGTGACCTTGGCATACAGGCCCGGTGGGCGGTGGTGGCGATCAGCCTGATCGGTCTGTTTAACATATTTGGCTCACTGGCCTCGGGTATTATCGGACAACGCTATTCGAAACCGATACTCCTGACTCTGATTTATATCGGCCGCTCTATCGCATTCACTGCCTTCTTGCTGATACCGGCGACACCAGCCACTGTCGTCATTTTTTCGATAGTAATCGGTATCCTCTGGCTTTCTACCATCCCACCAACCAATGGTCTGGTCGCAATTATGTTTGGCACCCGCTACCTGGGAATGCTCGGAGGTGTGGTGTTTTTCTCGCATCAGGTTGGTTCCTTCCTCGGCGTCTGGATGGGTGGTGTGCTCTATGACCAGACCGGTTCTTATGATGTGGTCTGGTGGCTCGGTGTTGTTCTCGGCCTGTTCGCCGCGGCCGTGCATTGGCCGATCAGGGAAAAATTGGTAAATCGGGAGCCACTGGTTTCCCTGTGAAATGGCCTGAAAATTCCTGTTACCTAAACCAGCGGCGGTTCTTCGCTTTCACTATTACCACTCAGCGGGTCGAGTTCATCCTGGTAGGCTTCTATAGAATTGGAGACCTCGTCGACATTTTCTTCATACCTGGCAATATGGAACACCGCCTCACCTTCGAACACCAGCGGCAGGTTGGTTTTTCCAATCACAATTCCTGCAATCGGGCTTAACAGGGGTTCGCTGTTTTCGCCCAACGGATCGTTGATATAGGCAAGTACCTCGTCGATTTCTACCTTGGCACCATTCGCCACCAGTGAGCGCAGGATACCGCTCTGGTGGGCGCGTACCCAGTGGCTGGTGTTGGCGATCAGGCAACTCGCCGGGTTGTGGGCGCGGCCTGCCTTACGCATGCCGAGGTGGGACATCACACCGAGCACGCCTTTTACGCCGGCACGAATTGCAACCTCATCGAAGCGCAGTGCCTCACCGGCCTCGTATAGTATTACCGGAATCTCGTGTGCCCGGGCCGCCATCCGAAACGAGCCATCGAGCAACTCTGAATTCAGTACTACCGGGACACCGAATGCTCGCGCCATGGCCTCGGTTTCCGGTTCGTCTATTACCCTGGCGCGGATTTGTGGCAGGTTTTCGCGATTCACCGCGCCGGTGTGTACATCGATCACATGCGTGCAATGCGGCATCACTTCGGTCATCAGCACATTAGCCAGGCGAGAAGCCATCGAACCGCTTTCCGACCCTGGAAACGATCGATTCAAATCGCGGCGGTCAGGCAGGTAGCGTGATTTGGAGACAAAGCCGAAAACATTGACGATCGGGATCGCAATCAGCGTCCCGCTAATTCGATTGATCAGTTTGTGCCCCAGAATTCGGCGCACGATCTCGACACCGTTAAGTTCATCGCCGTGAATAGCCGCACAAACCAGCAGACAGGGTCCCGGATTACGTCCGTGCACCACGTGGATCGGCATGCAGGCACTACTATGGGTGTAATAACTGGGTAGCGGAATGTCAATCGACTGGCGCGAGCCTGGTTTGACACTGACCCCGGCTATCTCGATATCAGCCTGCATGAAGCCGGTATCCTTATCCCTTGCCACGTGTTTTCGTTTTACCGGGTTTACAGCTCTTTTCGAGGTAATCGATGATCATGCCGGCGACGTCCTTGCCAGTCGCTCCTTCAATGCCCTCCAGTCCCGGACTTGAATTCACTTCCATCACCACCGGTCCGTGGTTAGAGCGTAAAATATCAACGCCGGATACATTCAACCCCATGATGCGAGCAGCGCGGACCGCGGTAGAGCGTTCTTCCGGGGTAATTTTAATCAGGCTTGAAGTGCCGCCACGGTGCAGGTTAGAGCGAAACTCGCCCTTCGGAGCCTGGCGTTTCATCGCCGCTACTACCTTACCGTCGATGACAAAACAGCGGATATCGGAGCCGCCGGCTTCCTTGATATATTCCTGGATCAGGATATCGGCCTTGACGCCCATAAACCCTTCGATAACGCTCTCGGCCGCTTTCTGGGTTTCCGCCAGGACCACGCCGATGCCCTGGGTACCCTGTAACAGCTTCACCACCAGCGGAGCGCCACCGACCATTTCAATCACATCCTTGATATCGTCAGGTTTGCTGGCGTAGCCGGTGAGGGGCATGCCGATGCCCTTGCGCGACAGTAACTGTAGTGAACGCAACTTGTCACGCGAGCGCGTAACCGCGACCGATTCGTTCAATGGCGAAACACCCATCATTTCAAACTGGCGCAATACCGCCGTACCATAGGCCGTCACCGACGC
>CAXMNA010000096.1:0-34727 GCA_964194715.1 uncultured Gammaproteobacteria bacterium | reverse complement strand
CAGCGCTGAATACGAGGATAAAATTTTGATCCGCTCGGTGTCTTTGGACAGTTTTGAGACCCTGGTTGATTTCAAGGGGCAATCACTAAGTACCGCTGAATTTGCAGCGCGTTACGATGTTTCGCTTACACCGACCCTGGTCTTTCTGAATGCCGATGGCTTGGAAATGAGTGATAAACTGGTTGGTATCTGGTCTGAGGACTACTATGGCGGATTTATCGACAATCGTATTGACGCTGCGCGGGACAAGCTCAGACATGTTGGCCTCGCAAAATTCGAGATATAAAAAGCAGCGGCACTATATTGCGTTGCTGATTTTGCTGGTCTGTCCTGGCCTCGCATTGGCAAACGATGATGTTGAAAAACTGCTGGCTCAGTCAGAACCACCGCATGGTATCGTGTTTGAAATTGTCGAAGCAGATGAGTCTGCGCTGCAGAACTTGCTGCCCCGGGTGCGTGATGCTATCGAAAAAGTTCGTGCCAGGTTTCCCGCTACCGAGTTTGCGGTCGTTTCGCATGGTAAGGAAGAGTTCGCGTTGCAATCACAATACCGGGGCGAATATACGGAGATTCATCAGCAGGTGCAGTCACTGGTTGCCGATGATGTGCCGGTACACGTCTGCGAAAATCATGCGAGTTGGTACGGTGTTAGCGCCGAGGATTTCCCGGATTATGTCAATGTGGCGCCAACCGGTCCCGGTCAAATCAGGCTTTACCAGGAACTAGGGTACCATCTGATCATAATTGAATAGTTAAACATCGTATTAGAGACATGCCATATTTTCTTTATAAAATCAGTTCTCGCGATAACTTCGATCTGGTCAAGGACCTCGAGCTATTAGAAGTCTTCGATGCTTTCCGGGCCGCCAAAACCGAGGCCAAGAAACTGCGCTCGGGGCAGGCTGATGATGAATTCATTTTCAAAGTCATGTTTGCAGATAACCAGTTATCTGCGGAAGAACAATTGCTTGAAAAGCGTGAGAGGCCGGTTTTGATGGAGCATGAACGTTAGGGCGATGCTCAAGCCGGTTGTATTGGCGCTCCTTTTATTCCTGGGGCATGCGGACGCATCCGAGCCCGACTTTGCGCGTGAAGCTCGAATGGCCGATGAAATCGTCGACGTTATCCTGGATGGCGATCCCGTTTGGCTTGAGGCTGACGAGCACGAATTTTTGAGTATTTACACCGAGGCCGACGATTCCAGGGCCGCGGTTGTGATTCTGCATGGCCGCGGTTTTCATCCGGACTGGGCCGATGCCACAAATCCGTTACGCGTTGGTCTCGTCGAGCGCGGATACAGCACACTGTCCTTACAAATGCCGGTGCTCGAAAAGGACGCCAAGTATTACGATTATGTTCCGATCTTTCATTATGCGCATGCGCGTATCGAGGCTGGCATTCGGTTTTTACGCGATGGCGGGCATAAAAAGGTTGTATTGCTGGCCCACAGCTGTGGTGTGCACATGGCAATGGACTGGATAAGGACCAAAAGCGACGGGGCTATCGACGCTTTCATCGGTCTTGGCATGGGTGCGACCGACTATAAGCAACCCATGCGACAGTCTTTTCCGCTCGACCGGATGCAGGTGCCGATACTGGATTTGTATGGGGCCGCAGAATATCCGGCGGTGATTCGGATGGCACCGGAACGTAAGGTGATGATCGACAAGGTTGGGCATGTAAACTCGCAGCAGGTCGTGCTGCCGGGTGCGAATCACTATTTCATCGATCAGGGTGATGCGCTGGTAAGCGCGGTTGCCCGCTGGCTGGATCGTTTAGAGTAGGTCCATTTTAATTTCCCGGATTTCAGACTCGGAGCATATCGCGAAGTTTCTCGAACCTGCACCGATTGAGTTGCCGCTTTTAACGGACTAAGCGGGTATAGTGTCGAATGCCTGGAAGGTCTGCATCAGCTCTTCGAGTTACCTCGTCGATCAACAAGACCAAATCCGCGACGCTTACCCTGGGGTACTTGAATGGGATTCGACGGAACACAAAACGATCATCCAGAGCTTGCCGAATCAGCGCTGAGTCACCCCTACACGCGCTTAACCCCCGATCACGTGATTGCGGCGGTTGAAACCACCGGACGTTTAAGCGATGCCCGCATACTGGCCCTGAATAGTTACGAGAATCGCGTCTATCAGGTTGGCATCGAAGATGAAGACCCTGTCATCGCCAAGTTTTATCGGCCCAATCGCTGGAGCATGCCACAGATCGACGAAGAGCATCGCTTTACTCAATTTCTGTTCGATCATGAAATTCCGGTGGTGCCGCCGTTAGTAATAGATGCTGCTGCAGAGTATTCGACTCTGGGTAGCTATGATGATTTCTGGTTTTCAATTTATCCGCGCCAGGGTGGCCGTGCGCCCGAACTCGATAATCTCGATCATTTACACCTGCTCGGACGTTTCATCGGCCGCATTCATGCGGCAGGGCAGGGATTCCAGTTCGAGCATCGCATCAGGATGTCGGTGGAAAGAGCCAGTGAAAATGTGGACTATCTGTTGGAAGCCGGATTTATCCCGTCGGACCTGGAAGCAGCCTACCGCGCGATAACCGGGGAGATTCTGGTCGCAGTCGAAACGCGGCGTCCGGACGCCGATTCGTACCAGCAGATTACACTGCACGGTGATTGTCACAGCGGTAACGTGTTGTGGCGTGATGACTGCCCACATTTTGTCGACTTCGATGACGCCATTACCGGGCCTGCGATTCAGGATTTATGGATGCTATTATCGGGCGATTACGTCAATCAGCAGCGCCAACTGCTTGAGATCATCGAGGGTTATGAAATGTTTCGACCTTTTGACCAGCGCGAGTTGAAGCTGATTGAGCCGCTGCGCGCGATGCGCGTACTGTATTTCAGTGCCTGGTTAGCGCGGCGCTGGGACGACCCGGCCTTTCCGCTTGCCTTCCCCTGGTTCAACACCGAACGTTACTGGTCGGAATACATCCTCGAACTCAAAGAAATACTGACCGGTTTACAGCAAATACCGATAACGATGCCCGACATTTAATCTGGAGATAAAAAAAAGGCCCCCGAAGAGGCCCGCAAACATTGCGCGATTAAATTGTAAGTTACGTAAGTATTGTCAATCCTTGACGATTTCCCACTGAGTCCAGGCTCGCTGACTTTAAGTCAGCATGACTCGAGGTCTTAACCAAACTATAAAATTCCGATTTCATGATGAATAATGTGAAATTATTCATATAAAAAATGAGATTTTATTACATAACGGGTGGCAGTATCCTCTGAAGTCGAAGGTAAAACATCACCCAAATGGGTTAAATTTACCGGGTTATGGCATATTTGTAGACCTGTCCCAGGGTAGTACTCAAGGCACCGCAGAGATGAATTCATCCTATAAGTTCGATCAACCCTTGTTTGAGTTGATCACGTTCAACCTCAATCAGCATAAAGTGGTAGCGCTGGACCATCGTGGGCGCAAGCATGCCGCGGTCGCATTTACCCTGGTGGAATGCAGTGAACCGGCCAATATAGCGAACATTCCGTATCTTGCTGAAGCGCGAGAGCAAGCCGCTTTTATCCTGACAACACGTGCAGCGAAACTTTCCAACCATGCCGGGCAACGTGCCTATCCAGGCGGAAGGCTTGACCCAGGTGAAACCGTCGAACAGGCCGCATTGCGTGAACTCGAGGAGGAGGTCGGATTACGTCTTGATGAGAACAGCGTGCTCGGTCGACTCGATGACTACGCTACGCGTTCGGGATTTGTTATTACGCCAGTGGTGGTCTGGGGAGGTAAGGACGCTGATTTGATTCCGAATCCCGGTGAAGTTGACCAAATTCATCGTATCCCGCTGCAGGAGCTACTACGTAAGGACGCGCCAATACTTGATTCGATTGAAGAAAGTGAACACCCGGTGCTAAAAATGCCGCTCGGTGACGAGTGGTTTGCTGCACCCAGCGCCGCAATTGCGTACCAGTTTCGTGAGGTCGCGTTGCTCGGCAAAAGTACTCGCGTGGCGCATTACGAGCAGCCTTATTTTGCGTGGATTTGACATAAAATGACGCAATCACTCGCGATTCATGCTTTAGGAACTAACCAATGAAATTTGCAGCCTTTTTAAAACAAAATCGAACTGCGTTTGCGCCCATGTTCGAACCGGTTTTAACCACTGACAATACCATTTACATGGAATTGACGGGTGACAACAATACATTTGGGGGTTTGAACGAATCCGAAATGGATGCGGCGGTGTTTAAAAGGATTGATGATGCAGGTGCTATCGCCGGTGTTGGTGGTTATCTGGAAAATCGCTCCGTCTACCGGGACACCGAACTGTTCCGGGGAGATGAGGAACGCTGTATCCATATCGGGGTCGATGTTTTCTTACCATCTGGAACACCGGTATTCGCACCATTCGCTGGAGAAGTGCAGAGTTTTGCCAACCGCCAGGTGAGCGGGGATTATGGCCCGGTCATTATCCTGCGGCATCGGCTAGATGATTTTGAGTTTCATAGCTTGTACGGGCACCTGGCGGAGACATCGCTGGAGGGACTCTATAATGGCAAACCAGTTGCCAGCGGTGAATTAATTGCCCAAATCGGACCACGGCCGATAAATGGCAACTGGACCCCGCACCTGCATTTTCAGCTGATTCAAGATATGCAGGATTATCACGGAGACTATCCCGGGGTGGTGCGCCCGGCAGAGCTCGAATTCTTCAAGCAGAATTGCCCGGATCCTTCAGCGCTGGTAGTCGGATGACGTCAGGGAAATATCCTGGCTACGATTTGTAACCAGAAGGAACCGATGACCAGCATTACGATTGCATAAGGCCAGTTCCAGAAAGCCAGCTTCCAGCCGGGAATACCGTAGCGACCCTGAAAAACCAGGTTGGTGCCGGACAGGGGATTCGAGCAGGTGCCGAGATGCCAGGCGAACAGAAAGGTCGCCGCGAGCAGGTTAGGATCCGGATTCAGCGTCATGATCATCGGCGCGAAGCTCGATATCATTATAATCGGGTGAATCCCGCAGAATGCGCACAGCAGCATGATGGCTACTACCTTCGCAGCAGTGATGGCATCAAACTGGTTGAAAGGGTTTTCAAAAACACCGTGGGTGATCAGGGCTGAGATACCACCGGCAAGCACACCCGCCGCAAGGAACAGGCATAATTCGTTGACGATTCGGGGCAGACCATTGTCGACGTAAGTTTTGAGGCGCTTGATCGAGCCGGTTATACCATGGCTCAGGATGAGCATGGCGCAGGTCACCAGCAGCGCGCTGATTGCGATCAGCACCAGGATCGGGGTAGATGACAGCAGTTGCGACAACAGCACTACGGTGATGATCAAGATTGCCGGAACCTTGAGTGCACTTATATGGGTCGGGTAACCGACAAATGATTCCACTTCTGCGGGATAACGGATTTGGGCTTCGAGATAAACGCCGAAAAAGCCGATCAACATGAACGGAAAACCGGCAACCATGATCCAAATTAAGCTTGCGCCGCTGACATAGGTCAACACCACTGCCATCGCGGCGAAGAAGGGCGACCAACTGGAGACGCCACAGAAAATCCGGGTAAAGGTCTGACTGGTGAAGCGGTCAAGCGGACGCTTGCGATGGATACGATCAGAAATCAGGATTGGTGCCGAAATATTAATGATAGAGCTCGAGATATTGAGTCCCAGAATCGTTTGCAGAAAAGCCTTCTTGCCGACCGGCAAAGTTTCCTCCTGCTGGGTTTCTGGAATCACTACCAGGCGCAGGAAGCCGACTGCCGCGATCATCGTCATCAGGCCGGTATTCGCGCTAATTAATGCATTAAAATCCACCACAACAAAATGTCGCCGGGCATAAACAATCATGGCGACGCCGATCAGCAGGATGAGTGAAACCTGGATCTTGAGCACGCGCGAAGTGTCGACAAACAACAACAAGGCCGCCGTCCAGGCCGCGATGCCGGCAATCAATAGGGGATTGGAATCGGAACTGGGAAAGTTCAATCCCGTGAGGATCGTGATTACGATCATAATCAGAATTAAAATCCCGGCTATTTTTTGACGTATAGGGTCGTCTGGTTCGTTGATTTCAGTTCCAGGATCGATAATGAAATTGGCGCCAATATTACTCGAAACATAACGCAAGCTTTAATCATTTTGGTTGGACTTCGACTTACTGGTCTTTATACTGATTTTCTAACCTAAGAAAGCTAATGTAATTTCAATGAAGTCGATGCCATCTGAGCCGCTTAACCGGAAGCTCACCGCGATTCTATATACCGATGTCGCTGGATATTCGCGCCTGACCGGCGGTGACGAGGAAGGCACGCATCGACAGGTCATGGAGGTGCTGGATTACGCCAGTCAGCAGATAGCAGATGCCGGTGGCAAGGTCCTGCGTTGTGCAGGCGATGCGATCCTGGCGGAATTTTCCAGCGCAGTCAGTGCTGTTAGCACAGCTATTGATATCCAAGGCGAGATGGCCCGTAGAAATCAACAGGTCGCGGACGATAAAAAGGTCCAGATCCGTATCGGCATCAATATCGGTGATGTCATTGAAGACCGTGGCGAGGTGTTTGGCGATGGCGTCAATCTCGCAGCGAGACTGGAGTCTGCAGCACCAGAAGGAGGTATCTGTGTTTCGGCATCGGTGCATGAGCAAATTCACGGCAAACTGGAAGACGAATTTTCCGACGGTGGTGAGGAAGTGTTTAAAAACATTGATCGTCCGGTACGGGTCTATCGGTGGCAACCGATACAGGGTTTTGGCGTGAGCTCAAACCGCCCCGCAGATCACAGTTCAGAGAAGCCCTCGATTGCAGTGTTGGCACTTACCAATATGAGTAGTGATCCGGACCAGGACTTTATCGGCGACGGTATAACCGAGGATTTGATCACTGCCTTATCCAAGATCCGGTCGTTCAAGGTTATCTCCCGTGAAAGTACCTTTACCTATAAGAATTCGTCGGTTGATATCCGCCAGATTGCAAAAGAGCTCGACGTTAAGTTTGTGCTCGAAGGCAGCGTACGTAGAGCCGGTAACCGCGTGCGCGTCAACGCACAGTTAATCGATGCGGTTACCGGTCATCATGTCTGGGCTGAAAAATACGATCGTGAAATGGAGGACATTTTCGATCTGCAGGATGAAATGGTGCAAATAATTGCCAGCGCATTGGAACCCGAACTCAATGCCTTTGAGCGTGAACGCGCAGTGAACAAGTCACCCGAAAACCTGGATGCCTGGGAACTTTACCAGCGCGCGCTCTGGTATATGTGGAGCTACGAAAACGATAAGGTACTAACCGCGATGGAACTGTTTAAGCAGTCAATTGAGGCTGACCCTAAGTTTGCCCCGGCTTACGCTTACTTCGCATACAGCTGCTATATCACGGTTATTCTCGGTTATGTCGAAGATCCCAGGGCCAGGCTAGCCGAGGGACTGGAAGCTGCGAATCAAGCCTTGCAGTACGATGATAAAGATGCCATTTCATATTTCGCCGTTGCCCGGATTCGCATGATGCAGGGCGATCACGACGCCTCGGTTGCTGCATTGAGAAAATCGATTGAACTCAATCCCTGTTTTTCCCAGTCATATCATGGGCTTGGTTTTGCGCTGGCGCTATCAGGCGAGTTGGAGGAAGCCAAAAAAACTACGGAAAAAGCGATCACTATGAGCCCACGTGACCCGATGCTTTGGGCGTTTCATGCGGTTCATTCAATCACGCTGGTGATGAATCACGAGTATGATACTGCACTCGAAAGTGCAGAGACAACATTGCGATTTCCAAATGCTTCAGGATACTGGGGTCACGCCGTAAAGGCCTCCGCATTGGGTAATCTGGATCGCATCGATGAGGCTGAGAAAGCGCTTGCCGCAGCGCTTGAAGCAAAACCGGATTTATCTATAAGCTATTTAGAAGAAAATTTACCGACCAAGCATGAAGGTGGGCTCGATCCATATCTCGAAGGTTTAAGACAGGCAGGACTCGAATAGCCTGCAAGTAATAAATTACAATCGTTATGTAACGAGGAGTTTTGCCATTACATTGGTTACACAATCAAAAGCAGAAGAGTTTGCCAGAGCATATACAGAAGCCTGGTGCTCACACGATCCCGAAGCGGTCGCGTCTTTTTTTGCTGAGAGTGGTCGAATCACGATCAATGACGGCGAACCTTCCGATCGAAGGGATGGGATTGCGGCAATGGCACAGGATTTCATGGACACTATTCCGAATATTATCGTACATATGGATGATGTGCGTTCGTCAGGAACTTATGCCGTATTACGTTGGACGCTGGAAGGCCATAACACGGGAGCGGAGGGATCTGGTAGCTATGTAAAGGTGAGCGGCTGGGAGTATTGGCGCTTTGATAACGAAGGGCTGATAGCGGAATCTTTTGGGCATTTCAGTGCCGATGATTACGAGCGCCAGTTAAACGGAGGCTGATTCAGATGCATAAAAGTAGATTAGGTACCGTCATCATCGATTGCAACACCGATGACCTGGAGCGCGAGGCACGGTTCTGGGGCCAAGCCCTGGGTGGATCAACGGAGAACCACCATAGTGAGGGCCGTTATATCGACGTACAGGGCAATCCTGCGGATCCGCATGTGATCCTGCAGAAAGTCGAGCACTCAAGCTGGATTCATATCGATATTGAAACCGACGACATTGAAGCCGAGGTAAATCGCCTCGAAGGGCTGGGAGCTATCGTGGTTGAGAAAATGGAACGTTGGACGGTTATGGAGGCACCGAGTAAACATCGTTTTTGCATCATCGGGCCTCGCCGCGAGGGTTTTGCCGAAAATGCCAATGTCTGGGATTAGGCCCGGACATGACGCTTTATTCGTTTTCGTCGCCTCCGCGATGCATCTCGATCTGGTGGTTGATGCCTTCCTCTTGAAGCAGCTTTTGCATCGCGTTAATGAAGCTGCCCGATTGCTGGTAGGCAGTGTCGCGAAAACGGATGATTACCGCGAGTTCGTGAGGATCTAGCATCAAGTTGAACTGGCTTGATGGCTTCAGGATTTTGCGGATTTCATCCCAGTCCGAAATACGATCGTCGGGATCCTTGGACAGTGCGCTGTCGATGAATTCGGCGAGCGGTTCATCAATTTCCGGACAGGCATTTCGGATATCGGGCGGTTTCTGACTAACCTGCATCTTTAATAATTTTGCTAGTGTCGATGCACTGAAGGGCAGGCTGTTGGTCAACATATGAAAAGCCATAACGCCGAGCGCGTAAATGTCAGCGCGCCCATCGAGCATATCGCCGTTAATGATTTCGGGCGCCAGGTAAGACGGTGAGCCCTCGATATTGACCTCTTTATTCTGTGGTGGGCCGGCAATACCGAAATCGGTGAGTGTGATATTACCGTATGCATCGATAACGATGTTTGATGGTTTGATATCACGATGCACGATGCCTTTTTCGCCGTGGTTATGTGCGTATTGCAAGGCGCTGGCGACCTGGTACAAGATTTCTCGTGTTTGCGTAAGATCAAACTCGCCCTTATCTTCCAGGGTTGCCGAAAGGTCCTGTCCGTGCAGTTTTTCCATGACGATGAAGCGGGTGGAAAACTCGTCGATGACCTCGAATACGTGGACGATATTCGGGTGGTTCAAGCTGGCGATAGTTTTGGCTTCCTGTTCGAAGCGGTCGAGAAACTTGTCGTCGTAAGCCAGCTTGTATTTCAGCATCTTGATCGCAACCTCGCGTTCAAGTTCCTGGTCCCAGGCGTTGAACACCGTCGCCATGGAACCCTCGCCGAGCTTGCTGCGCAGTTCATACTTGCCGACCCGGTTGATGCCGCCGATGTGTGCCATGCGACTGGCCATCAACTGCGACATGACTTCGGCAAAATCCGGGTGCCTTTCGATCAACTCTTTGAAATGTTGCTGATCGAGGTAAAACGCGGCCATCTTTGTCAATGCAACAATATCTGTGGAATAGGTCGAGTTAATCAGCAATGAAACTTCACCAACCACTTCGCCTTTCGAGAGCATGATTCTGCTTTTAATTTCGCCATCCACATCGGGAATCTGGACCTCGACCTGTCCTTCATAGATAAAGTAAATGCGCGTGCCCATCTGGCCCGCCTCGATCACCATGTCGTCTTTCTTGAATTCTTCGATCTGGGTGTGCTGTGCGATATCACGGATGATTTCGACATCGAGATTCTGCAGAATCTTTACGCCCGAGAGAATTAATGCGATTTCATCGACATCGATTGACATTCGATAGCTTTACCTGGTTTGCCTGGTAGGAAAATAAGCCTTGTTGCTGAATACCCTATATATAGTGCAATCAGTCACATAAGGTGAGAAATACTAGAATAATCCGGGATTTAGTGGCGAAGCGGCGGTCATGCCGCCATCGAGAGTATAACACTGGCCAGTTGCAAAACTGGCCTCGTCGGATGCTAGCCATGTCGCCATGTTGGCGATATCTGCGGGCTCACCGAAGCGTCCAGCTGGATGTCGCGCCAATGCATCGCGCCTTGCTGCGGCGGGATCGCCTGCAACCGCAAACGCGGCGTCGGCCATGCCGGTCATGATCCAGCCAGGGCTGATCGCGTTGCAGCGGATATCGGGGCCATGGTCGACCGCGATCGAGCGGGTCAACCCCTGTACAAAGGCTTTCGAGGCATTGTAAAGCGCGAGCCCTGGATCCGCGGTCGATGCCGAAATGGAGCCGATATTGATGATCGAACCACCTTTAACCATGATCGGAATGCAGGCCCGGCAGGTGAGGAATACGCCCCTGGCATTGACGCCCATCAGCGCTTCGTAATCTTCATCGGTTGTCTCGAGTAGAGTCTTCTCAATTTGAATGCCCGCGTTATTGACCAGGATCGAGAGCTCGCCGAATTCGGCAACTAATTTATCGATCAGGGCACTCACCTCGGATTTGGCAGCGACATTGGTTGTCTGCCAGAAAATTTCGTCGGGTAAATCGTTCGGTCGTTCGCCACGTCCGCAGGTCATGACAGTGGCGCCTTCGGCAAGAAATTTTTCGACAATGGCGCGACCGATGCCCTGGCGCCCACCGGTTACCAGCGCGGTCTTGTTGTTTAAGCGTTTCATAAGTTCATCTGCTGCACTTGCGCAGTCAAACCACCGTCGATAACCCAGAGCTGACCCGATGCATAACGGGCTTCGTCGGAAGCAAGCCAGTTAACCAGATTGGCGATATCTTCCGGGGTGCCGTAAGTGCGGGTCGGGTGGACATCACGTACCGCTTTTTTGAGCGATTCGATATCACCCGATTCACCGAAAAAACTCTGTAGCATCGGCGTATCCACATAACCGGGGCAGATTGCGTTGACGCGTATTCCCTCGGGCCCGTGATCACAGGCCATCGCCCGTGTCAGCGCGTGTACCGCGCCCTTGGTGGCACAGTAGGCGGCAAGTCCCGGGTCGGCGATATAACCATCGTAGGATCCAAAGTTGATGATGCTCGCCGCGGGTGATTTTCGAATCAGGGGCAGGGCATATTTAGAAGTCAGGAACATGCCGGTAACATTAATCGCGAAGATGCGGTTCCATTCTTCGAGTGTGGTATCTTCGATGGTCTTTTCGATTTCGATACCCGCGGCGTTGACCAGGATATCGAGTTTGTCCCAGCGTTCGGCAAGTGTCGTAAACGTATTCTGGCAAACTGTTTCATCGGTGACATCGTAAGCGACAAACTCGACCTGGTCAGTTAGCTCGCCTGGCTGTGATAAATCTGCAGCGATGACTTGCGCGCCCTCGCGCGCAAAGCGTTGACAAATTGCACTGCCGATACCGCCGCTGCCGCCGGTAACGAATGCCGTTTTATCCTCGAGCATATGACTCATGCAGGTGCCTCGCTGGCCCGCTGGTAAGCATCCAGAATGAGTCCATGGAAATGGTGCACGGCGTGTTCACTGGCACCGCTGCCATCAATGTCGACCATGTAGCGTCCCGAATTGAAGGCCGGCGTGTTCATGCCACGTTGCACGCTTTCGACGAGACCTATATCTTCCGGCTGCAGCACTTCGTCGATAAACCTGAGTGCTTCTTGTTCAGTTTCGTCCGGTTCGGCGGTTTCAAAGAAGAAATCGAATTCCTCCCAGGTTTCATGTTCGTTTATCGGATAAAAGCGCCACACCATGAAGTTGCCACGTCCGGGGTAACGCATCAAAGTCATATTTGGCCATAAAAACCAGACTGCATGGTCGGTCACGCTCGCATCCGCAATATTGTAGGCGCTATTTTCACCTAACCTGGCTTTGGCCATATGGCTTGAATAAATATCATGAGTTTTAACCTTGTAGGTGTCCATGTCTATCATCGAGCTGAAGCTCTTGTGGGCCACCGGGCAGTGATAACACTCGAGAAAATTATCCACTATGGCTTTCCAGTTTGCCTTGATGCGATAGGTTAAACGGGTAGCAAAGGTAAGCCGCGCAAGATCCGGGGCATACTGCATGATTTCGTTTGCCAGTCCACCGGATTGGGTAACCAATGCTGCCGCATTGGAGTCGAGATTGACAAATGCAAGGTGGCAGAATATTTCAATCTGAACCTGATCCAGGCAGATTTCCCTTTGGTTGAAATTCTCAAGATGCTCCGAACGCGGTGCAGTAACGAGTGCGCCGTTAAGATCGTAGGTCCAGGCATGGTAAGGGCAGGTGACCCTTTTGATCCGTCCTTCTCCAGCCAGCAGTTCATGTCCACGATGTTTGCAGACGTTATAGTAGGCTTTGAGTTCGCCATCCTGGTTTCGAATCGCGACGATGGGCTGGCCTTCGACATTCATTGTGACATAGCTGCCCGGTTCACGAAGTTTTTCTTCATGGCATAAAAATTGCCAGCTGCGATGAAAAACCTGTTCCTGTTCAATCTTTAAAAATTTCGGATCGGTGTAGCAGCGGGTATTGATCGAGTGGGAGCGAACCGCTATCGCATCGTATTTACCCTTGATTTGAACATATTCGGTGCTGCTTAACGTAGCCATGGGCACACTATTTCCCTTCGTTTCTCAGGGCAGAATTCGTTTGACCTGCCCATGCAAAATTACGTTGAACGATAACATATCAGTACCAAAAGTAATGAATTGTTGATTTTCGACATTTAACCATGAAAGACTACCGCCATGGAGGGATATTGCCTCTGGATTTTTTTGGAGCGGTGATTCACATGATCGATTCAGCAAGTAATCCGGACTCGAACGAGGCCACTGCCAGGCCTAAAAAAAAGCAGTGGCACTATCACCCTGACTTGCCGGTCCATGTTTCACCACTGTTCAGGCAACCCTTTGACATCCAGGCAATAATAAAGTGGTTTATTGGCGGCTGGTTTCCACTGTCTGAACGCCTGCTCATTCTTTTTCTTTCCATGGTCTCCTGGTTCTTTTTTCATCCCGCGTTGATTCGCTGCCAGGTGTTCCAGTTCGACTGGATTGCACAAATCTTCGTCAGAAATCTGGCGCTGATTTTCCTCATCGCGGGTGGTTTGCATCTCTACCTGTATGTATTCAGAAAGCAATCCGATGAGGGCCGCTACGACGCCAGGCCGTTTGCCGAAAACAGCCGGGTATTCACTTTTAATAACCAGGTCCAGGACAATATGTTCTGGAGCTGTGCCAGCGGTGTTACAGTCTGGACTGCATTCGAATCATTGATGATGTGGGGACTGGCAAATGGGTACGCACCGGCATTGCTTTGGCCCGAGCATGCCGGATGGTTGCTGCTGATGATTTTCCTGGTACCGATCTGGGAAACTTTCTACTTCTATCTGATTCACCGAATGTTGCATTGGCCACCGTTGTATAAACACGTGCATTTCCTGCATCATCGTAATATCAATGTCGGGCCCTGGTCAGGTCTTTCGATGCACCCACTTGAACATATTATCTATCTCGGCTCGGTTTTGATTCACTGGGTTGTGCCGGCAAATCCGTTGCTGATTATTTTCCATTTGCAGTATTTCACTTTGTCCGC
The DNA here is from genome assembly GCA_964194715.1 of uncultured Gammaproteobacteria bacterium. Taxonomy (GTDB): domain Bacteria; phylum Pseudomonadota; class Gammaproteobacteria. The sequence continues at coordinate 20,781 of CAXMNA010000096.1, read as the reverse complement.
TGCGACCACGCACACGGGTTACGAAGGCATCGTTATCGATGGTAAAAAACGTCTTGCACTGGGTACCTTTCACCACCAGATGCATCATCGGTTTTTTGAATGCAATTATGGCGGTCTCGAGATTCCGTGGGATAAATGGGTAGGCTCGTTTCACGATGGCACCCCGGAATCGCATCAGCAATTCCTGGCCAGGAGAAAACTAAAAGCAGAACGGGGGCATGTCTGAACCTGGTTTTCCTATGTGATAGTGTCGGGTCTGAGCTTGGGATAGGTCCGTTTTGAGCTGCTAACTGAAAGACGCCGATAAATTACCGACACGGCTTTCATCAGGTATTACTCCCAGGCCAGGCTTCTGTGGCAAGTTTATGTGGCCAGCTTCGATCTTGATACCATTTTCGGGATCGTAGTGTTCCCGGTAATAAGGCGCGCCGATCCAGACGCCTTCGAGTAATTTGGGTTCCACCGTCGATCCGGCATGCGCGCAGGCCGCGGCGATGATGTCGCCACCATGTGTATCGTCGCAGGAATGCGGTAGCGAGCGCGCTGCGCAAATATCACGTGCCGTCGTAAACGCGTTCAAGCCTCCCAATCTTGTCAGTTTAAGGCCGAAGCCGTCGCAAATACCGAGCGAGATCGCGCGCAACACATCGTTGATACTTTCGGTGTTTTCATCAATGTAAATCGGGTGATGGATTTGAGCTCGTATCGAGGCAATCTCTTCCATGGTATTGCAGGGTTGCTCGATAACGATGGGAATCTTTTTACAGGACAGGCTTAGCAGCAGGGTGTCTCGCGCAGTCAGACTACGATTTGCGTCGACGGCTAATCGAGCCTGGTTGCCAATCGTTTCCCAGACTTTATGGATCACGGCAATATCCTCATCGATACTGCGGCCACCGCACTTGATTTGTAAGCGCGGAAATCCCTGGCCGACTTTTTCCCTTGCCTGTTCGGCACTGTCTTCAGGTGAGGCTATGCCAATTGCGTAGTACGATGGAATTTTCTCGGTGAAAGCACCACCGAGCAAATCACTGACTCGCATTTTGTGATGCTTACCGATCAAGTCCATCAGTGCGATATCGATAGCCGCTTTGGCCTGGTTGTGACCGTTTAACTGTGCGTCCATACGGTGCCACAACAGCAAAGGGGTTAATGCCGTCTCACCGATTAGCGTCGGGGCAATATGTGTTAACGCTGCTCTAGCGCCTGCGGCGTGTTCCGGTTGATAAGTGGGACCGACCGGACAGGTTTCGCCCCAACCAACCAGGCCGTTATCGCAAACCAGTTTTACAATGGTGGAATCCAGTGTATCCAATACCGTCCCAGCCATAGTGTACGGCTGTTTCAAGGGCAGATCTTTTTGAAAAATATGAATCTCACTGATGCGCATCGTCAGACCTTGCAAAGTGCATAAACCGCCTGTGGTTCAGCGATACCCTTCATTTTATGCTGTCCCAGAAATTCGGAGGGTATCTCGACCAGATCGGCAAATTTTTTAGAGAACAGGATGTAGCAACCCAGTTCCTTGGTTAGTGATTCCAGGCGCGAAGTGCGGTTGACGGCGGGCCCCATAACCGTGAAGTCGAGACGATCGGGTGCGCCGACATTTCCATAAATCACTTCACCAATATTTAGCCCGACGCCAAATTTTATTTCGGGCTGGTTTTGACGCCGGCGACGGTGATTCATGGTTTCGAGTGTGCTCTGTGCATCAATCGCGGAATCGATCGCTGCGTTGCAGGCAGTCTGGGCACAGGTTTTTTCATCAATTGGAAACACGATCAGCATCGCATCGCCGATAAAGCGCAAAATTTCGCCGCCACGAGCGGTGACCGCGGCCGACACGAATTCAAAATACTCGTTGAGCAATTCGAGTACTTGCTCCCCGGGCAGAGTTTCAGTCAGGTGGGTGAAATCCCGTAGATCGCTAAACCACAGCGCGGCATTGATGGTATCGGCATCGCCGCGTTTGATCATGCCGGCGAGGACTTTTTCGCTGGTACGTTTGCCAAGGTAGGTATTCATCAACGAACGCGATTTGTGTCGCAATGCATGCACTTCGAGTACCGGTGCCAGGTAATCCCGAATTCGCCTAAAGCTCTCGATGTGCTGATCGCTGAAACCACCTTTTCTTTTGGTACTGATGATTATCGCTGCGCCGGGTTCGGCGACTTCACCGAACAGTACCGGCAGTGCCACGTAATCGGTGAAGCCATCCTCGGCCAGTTCCGTATAGGCACGGTGCGCACTTTCCGGCAGATTATCCAGCCGTTGGCGCACGCGTTTATGGGTTTCGTAGATTGTTGCTAATGGACTGCCAATATAACGCTCGGTATTACGCACCCCGTGCGATGCATCGATTGGCGTGGTCATATCGGTTGACTTCAGCCAGGTTTCTGAAGTGCCTAACAATTGCGGATTAAGTGTCAGTAGCGAAACCATCAAACGGTCAATCGATGCGCCGTGATCATTCATTTGATGTGCGAGCTGGTACACAAATTCGTTGGTGTTCTCGATACAGCGACCACGCGTGAAGGCCCATTCAATTACGCCCGGGGCATAACAGCCTGATGTTTTCTCTGGTTGCGGTGTGGACATTCTGATTACTGGATTTCCGATGTTAGTACTGTGCTACGGTTGCGTCGTTTTTCGCTGGATACCAGCATAACACCCGAAACTACAATGATGCTGGCACCCGCAAGCATCGCCAAAGTGGGTTCGTCACCCCAGATCAGGTAACCGTAAATAAGCGCAATCAGGATGCTGACATATTTGAACGGGCTGATAAAGGAAAGTTCTCCCAGGCGGCTGCCGATGATCAGAAACAGGTAGCCGCAATAGAGTACTCCTCCAAGTCCGAAGAACCACAGATACCACTGCAGCTCAGCCTCTCCCCAGCCCTGGTATAACGAATAGATCCCACCGCCCAGCGTGACAATCCAGGCATTGGTGAATGCGACTTGCGAAGAGGGAATTTCATCGGGCACATAGCGAATCGCGATATCACGTAACGCCACGAAAAAAGCACAGATGATCGGAAAAATAACCGCCCATGAGGCTGTCTCGGAAAACGGGTTGGAGATCAGCATCACGCCACCGAACCCAACCAGGATAACAATCCAGCGGTCCAGGCCGACATTTTCTTTCAGTATGATTGCCGCCAGCAGCGCGAGGAATATGGGCGAGGAGAACCCGAGGGTTGAGGCTACCGCGATTGGCAACATCGACAGCCCCGTCAAAAAGGCCAGGGTTGCGCCAAGCTCAAACAGCGCGCGCAGCAGGTTCCAGCGATGCAGTGTCTGGCGATTGAAAACCGGTTGTCTACGCAATCGCATCACGCTCGCGAAGATAATGCAGATCAATGCGCCACGTAAAAACATGATTTGCCCGACCGTGAAGACCTGGGTGATGTGTTTTACGATCGCATCATTGGTGGTGATCATCGACATTGCGATGACAACGAACAAGGCGGCTTTGAGATTATTAAATTCCACGGAGCGGAGGGTATCAGCCCTAGCCTTGATCGAGTAGAAATTCTCGCAGATGCGGAAGAACCTGGTCACTCGCTTCTATCATCAGCGAATGTTTGAGTCCTTCGAGGATAACCAGCCGGGAATCAGATAATTCTCCATGGATGAATTTGTTCAGGCGCGGATTACAGCCACCATCGAGTTCGCCGGTCAGCACCAGGCAGGGGCATTTGACTTCATGCAACCAGGGCGCCATTTCCGTGGTGGCGTAAATCCAGAATACACTCAGGAAGACATCAGGTGGTGTTTCTTTGACTTGCTGCAATCGCGCTTCGATCAAATCCGGGTGGGCTTCCATGAATGTATCGGTGAACCAGCGTGCAACGAATGTTCCCAGGGTTTCTACAATCCCGTTTTGCTCCATCGCTTCGCCGACCGTTTTCAATTTCGCGTGGTCGTCGTCGCTGCGGCCGGCGGTGGTGCTGAGCAGGCCGACGCTCAGGGTATGCTCGGGATAGGCGCGTGCGTAGGCAGGGCCGATCATGCCACCAAGCGAATGACCCGCGAGATGAATTTTCTGATGCCCGAGCTTTTGTCGTAACGCTTCGAGATCATCGACCAGGTCATCAAGCGTATAGGGTGTTGCCGGAACGGGACTTTCACCATGACCACGCAAATCGTAACTGACGCAGGTAAATCGATCCTTTAGCCCATCTATAAGTTCGTCCCAGGTGGTCTTGCGGGCACCGATGCCATGCACCAGGTAGAGCGCTGGACCCCGTCCTTCAATTCGATAGCTGACGTCTACTGCGGCCACGACTGAGATTAAGATGCTTTGGCCTGCGGATTCGAATCTGTAGCAAAGTGCGGCATTACTTCTTCCGCGAAGCGCTGAATCGACTCCAGGACTTCAGCCTGCTCAACGCCGAAATTGACGTTCATAATGAAACGATCCACGCCGGCCTCGGCATAGGGTGCGAGTTTGTCGATCATTTCCGACGGCGTGCAAATCGCTAAATTCTCGGCCGTTTGTTCAACTGTCATTTTACGGGGCAGGGGTTTGATCATCCCGTTCTCCACGATTCCGGGCCCGGTAAACACGTTATCGAAGCGGCTGTAGTAATCATGTGCCATCTGAATTTTTCGATCGCGGTCAGCGCCGCTATGCGACAAGAAAGCTACTCGAGACAGCGACAAAGTCTGCTGTGCACCAGCCGCACCATGCTCTTCCTTGCCGCGCTTGAACGCGTTGACCTGATCGAGCATAAGTTGATTATCTCCCGACAGCGGTGTGGTTTGAATGTGGAAACCGCGTTTGCTGCAGTGATAAATGGCTTCGGGATTCAATACGGCCATCATGATCGGGATATCGCTAACCGGGCGGGGCATTATCGTCAGTGGATCAAACTTGTAGTACTTACCATCCCAGGAAACTTCTTCGTCGGCGAGCAATGCCTGCAGCACGTTCAGGGACTCATCGAATTTTTCACGGCTGGTTTCCAGGGGTACGCCCATGCGACCCATCTCGAAGCCGAAGGCACCACGACCAACACCAACCATGAGGCGGTGATCGGTAAATATGTCTGCACAGACGAGTTCACCGGCGAGGATGCGCATATCGTGTAACGGCAACACCGAAACCGCGGTGATAATTTTGATGTTCTCGGTCTGGCTCGCGATCTTGACCGCGAACTGCAATGGCGCGGGCATCATCAGAATATTGATCAGGTGATGTTCGGTAATACCAACCGACTCGTAGTCGAATTGATCGGCGCAACGGGCCAGTTCCAGCATGTCCTCGTAAACTCGATCGCCACCATAAGATTTATCAGGATAATAGGCTGAAAGCTGGATACTGAAATGCATGGATGTCTGCCCGAAATTGATTTTACGAGCATTGTCTAACAAAATATTATAATTGACTATCCGTTGGACGAGATCAACAGCGGTATGATTTCGATGAGTTCCCCCGATGCGTGGCGTATTTCGCTAAGCGTGGGATAGTAATTGCCCCGAGAACTCGACTTTTTCGAACAGATTAGCGACTGTACGTCAGGCTGGTCCGGAGAAGTCAGTTTCATGTCTACCCGATAAAGATAATAACTCGGAGGGTCATATAGTACCCAGTCTCGGCCTGTCGCTGAGCGAAAACTGGATAGTCCTACCCCGGCAGACGCGTATAAAGCTGACCCCGCAATCGGGTTATCTGAAGATGCAGCGCGATTAGTTATCTTCGAAATACCGAACTTTCCTGGTTTGACCGAAGTAAGGTAGCCTGCTTTCTTTTCCGGGTTGTAGACATGCAGTCGACAGTATGTGGTCCATCTGTCTAATGCCGTTTTTGGTATTTGCATGCCGCCCTGGAAGTAGATGCGAGTATAGTTTGGCAATGAATCAAATTGTTTGTTTATCTGGATTGTGAAGCCGGTATCCACCGGTGGAATGATTGGTGTGCGCGTGGATGCACAGCCTGTCAGATAAACAACTAGAAACATGGTTAAGTAGTATCTACGCATGAAGGTATGACTCGACAGGCAGAATCTAGTTCGCAGGTTTATTGTGCTGGCACTAATAAATTCTGTTTCCAGGTGATTGTTCGTCACTCGGAGGATTTGGCTCGCACATCCCTGTGCTCGAGAGGAATTCACGCCGGCCATCCGTGGCCGGCGCCCTGTGGGCAGCGCTAAAGCGCTGTGCGAATCTAGTTATGTTGCATGATCAAGGGAACCGGTACGAGGAATTGGCTCGCACATCCTTGTGCTCGGTCCTTCGGACCGCGCGCGTTGCGCGCGCCGCAAAATCGCTCCGGGCGATTTTGTGAACCTTTGATTCGGTTCCATCCTCCCGACCAGCTAAGGAATTAAAAAAGCCTCATACTGGGGTAAGAGGCTTTTTTAATTCCTTAGCTGGTCGGGGCGAGAGGATTTGAACCTCCGACCCCCTCGTCCCGAACGAGGTGCGCTACCAGGCTGCGCCACGCCCCGACATCTAAGCCAGGCCATTCTAGGAGAATTATGGTTGTGGCTCAATCTTTATGACTTGCCGTAGTAAATCCTGTCAAATGAACCGGCACTGAAGCCATTCATACGCTGGTCCCCAATCAGGATAATTGGCACCCCACGGCCGTTTAACTTTTTATACTCTTTTGCTGCCTTATCGGACTTTTCAATATCGTACTCGGTAAAGGGGATATTATTTTTCCTGAAATGGAGTGCAGCCTGCTTACAGTAGCCGCACCAGCTCGTCGAATACATTACAACTGACTTTGTCTCTTTGCGCTCGGTAATATTGCCAGGATCGTATTCGAAAGCTTCGACACTTACCGATGTATAACTGCTGACCTTGCCGGTAATTCGTTTAAGGTTGGCATGCTCGGGCGGGCTATCGCCGTAATGCACATTGCCTTGTTCGTCGACCCACTTGAAAAGCTGGCCGTGACTCACTGGGCTTGCCACTAAAAAGACCAGCAAAAGGCTGGTGATCAAAAGGTGGATTTTCTTCATCGCAGGTTCAATTTTAACTTGCAGATGAGTATAGCAGTTGCCTGGAATCTTACGCTTTGGCTGAGCGGCTGACCAGATATACCCCTATAACGCAAACTATCATTCCGGCTATTGATAACGCCCCCAAGGTTTCGCCAAACAGATAATGGACCTCGACTACAACCAGCGGCGGTACCAGGTAAAACATGCTCGATAACCTGCCGGCTTCGCCGTTCTTGATGATGTACATCAGCAGCATAACCGCGCCAATCGACAAGCCCAGTACCTGCCAGGTAAGCGCAATCGCGAAGGTAGGGGTCCAGTCGATTGTCCAGGTCTCGCTGAAGAGCAGGGCGAAGAACGCGGTTGCTAACGATCCGGCGACATATTGCATCAGCGTACCCGGTAGCAGTTGCGACTGATCACAGAATTTCTTCTGATAAAAAACCCCAATCGCCATCGACATCAGGCTGATAACGCACATCCCCAGATCGAACAGGTCGAGTCCCCCGCTAAGTCCGAGAGCTATTCCATACTTGCCGATGATAACGACGCCAATCCCGATGAAACCGATGAGTAAACCCGCCACTTTGCGAAAATCGAGATGTTCGCCGATATAAAGGCTTGCCAGGATCATGGTCAGGATGGGTTGCACCCCGATAATAATGGCGACTATTCCTGAGGGCACTCCATTCTTGATCGGCCAGAACAGGAAACCGAGATAACCGCAATGTAATAACGCACCTGTGACCATGTCATGGCGAAAAGACCATATGCGGCGCGGTAGCGCCGCGCCGAAAAAAAATAATATCGGTATCAGCGCAAACGCGGTAATGGTAAAACGCAGGCACAGGAAAACGAACGGATCCGCATATTGCATGCTGTATTTGGCGGCGATAAAACCGGTGCTCCACAGCGAGACAAATATCAGCGGAGCAACGCGTAATAATAGCGCCTGGCTAGGCATACGCTGTTACCCGTCCTGGTTGATCGGGTATTTCAGGATTAAGGTTTGATTTCGAGCAGTTCGACTTCAAAAACCAGCGTTTCGAACGGGCCTATGGAACCTCCCGCACCGCGTTCTCCGTAACCGAGTTCATACGGGACGACGAACTGGAATTTACTGCCGACACTCATTAACTGTACACCTTCGGTCCAGCCTGGAATCACCTGGTTGAGCGGGAAGGTCGCCGGTGAACCGCGCGAATAGGAACTGTCAAACTCGGTGCCGTCGATCAGCGTGCCGCGGTAGTGGACAGAGACCTCATTGGTGGCCTTCGGCTTTGCACCATCGCCCTCGGTAATTACCGAGTACTGTAATCCGGATGCGGTGACCTGCACGCCTTCTTTTTCGGCATTGCTCTTAATATAGGCCTGGCCACGCGCCTTGTTGGCCTCAGACTGTTTTGCAAAACCCTTTTCCAGTTGTGTATTTATGGCCTCACCGGCAGCTTCCAGGGTAATCAGGGTTTCCTGGTCTTTATGCTGCGCTTTTATTCCCTGTAACAGCAGATCATAGTTCACGTCTCCGTACTGTTTGAGAACGCGTTCACCGACGATCATGCCGAGCCCATAACTGAATCGGTCATCATCAGTTTCCAGACTGGTTTGAGGCTGGGCCATATCTTTTTTGTCACAGGCGGCCAGGCCAAGTAGCAATGCGGTCAGCACAAGTGCTTTAAATTTCATTTTCGTTTCCTTTAAGTTGAAGTTATTCCTGGACGACTTGCGCGATTACATTCATGAAATCGCCAATCTTGACTAGGGATGGAAAATGTCGGCCCATGATAATACCATCACTCGCAGCCCTGTATTCGACCGGTTCACTTCCAGTTCGTTCGGTCGCATAGACCCGCGCAATTAAATCACCTTCTCGTACCGGGTCGCCGAGGGTGACGCAGGGTTCGAGCAAACCATTGTGTTGCGAAAATACATAGGCATCATCCTGCTGCATATCGAGCTTAATACTTGCCGTGTCGGATTGAATCGGTTCGGCGTCCAGAACCCCGGCATGCACCAGAAAATTATGCACACCGCGCTTAGCCACATCAGCCGTGTGGGGATTGCTGGTGCCGCCGCCGCCGAGTTCGGTAGATACAAACACTTTGCCCATTGCTTCGGCCTGGGTGTCGTACATGCCGCCGGGGTCGATTTCGATCAGGCTCAGATAGTAAGGCGCCGCGAAGGCAAGCGTAGCTGCTTCACAGGCTTGCTGCTGAGACTTGTCTTCGAGCTCGTGGTAAGCCGCGAACGGAAGAAACTCAAGCGTTTTACCACCGGAATGGATATCGAGTACAAAATCGCACTGCGGCAATAATGTGCTTGTAAAATAGTCGGCAATGAGCTGCGTGATGGTACCTTTTGCCTGACCTGGAAAAATCCGGTTCATGTTGAGCTGATCGATCGGTGAAACCCGGGCAGCGGCCAGGAAGGCGGGGTAGTTCATCATAGGGATGATAATCACGCGCCCGCGGACCTTGTTGATATCAATGCTGTTAGCGAGATGATGCAACGCGATCGGGCCTTCGTATTCATCGCCATGATTGGCGCCGGTTAAAATGGCGCCAGGACCATCGCCGTTTTTGGCGACGGTAATAGGCAGCATGATTGATCCCCAGGCTGAATCGTTGCGCGAATGCGGTATCTGCAGGAAACCATGTTGCAGGCCATCGCGTTCGAAATCTATGGTGGCTGTTATCGGGTTTGCCATGTTTATTTTATCAACAGTCGTTGCTCAACATTGGCCAGGCTCTCGTAACCAGATTCGGTAATAACGACGGACTCGGTAATTTCGAGGCCACCATCGTCAAGCCAGAGCGCGGGCATGAAATGGAAGGTCATATTTTGCTTGAGTTCAGTTTTATCACCCCGACGCAAGCTCATTGTACGTTCGCCCCAGTCAGGAGGGTAGGACAGACCAATCGAATACCCGGTACGATTCTCTTTCTTGAAACCGTGTTGTTCGAGGGTATCGAAGAACGCGATCGCAACATCTTCACAGAGCTTACCGGGCTTCGCATTTTCAAGCCCTGCATGCATCGCGTCAAGCACGGCTTTTTCGGCATCGAGATATTTTTGTGGCGGTGGGCCCAGTGAAATCGTACGCGACATTGGGCAGTGATAGCGTTTATGGCAACCGGCAATTTCAAAAAAGGTGATATCACCGCTTTTCAGTTTGGAATCGTCCCAGGTCAGGTGTGCCGCAGTGGCATCCATGCCGGTCGGAAGTAGCGGCATTATCGCCGGGTAGTCACCCCAATGCTCATCCTTACCTGCGATCCCGGTATGAAATATTTCTGCAGCGAGCTCGTTTTTGGCAAGCCCGGGTTCGATGATTTCATATATACGGGCGTGCATGGCTTCAACAATACGCGCAGCGCTGCGCATATACGTCAACTCCTGTTCCGACTTGATGATGCGTTGCCAGTTGACGAGTGCAGTTGCATCGATCAACGTAGTCGCGGGCAGATGCGTTTGCAGCGAACGAAACGCGGCTGCCGAAAAATAAAAATTCTCCATCTCCACCCCGATTGACCCCCGGTCGAGCTTCATCTCGCGCAGTAACTCCGACAAATGATCCATCGGGTGGCAGACATCTGACTGTACGAAGTGGTCCGGGTACTTGAGAATATTGTTTTCCTTAAGATAGGTCGTGCGCACCGCACCCGGCGCGTCGATTCCGCGCCCCCACCAGATAGGCTCCTGGTCATGCTGCACGATGACGCACTGGTGAGTGTAGAAAGACCAACCATCGTAACCCGTGAGCCAGGCCATATTGGAAGGATCGACCACGATCAGGCAATCGATATTTTGGTCCGACATTGCAGCGCGGGTTTTGTCGAGACGGTGCTTGTATTCTTCTAAAGAAAAATTAAGTTTTGCGTCTTTTGGCATCTTGAGATTTCTCTATGTGACGATGTTGGTGCCAGCCTCGTGTTGCTGGCAAAGCCGGAAGGCCAAGGTAGCTATCGCGGTATCCTGAATGCCGGTTCCGGTTAGATCGCATAGCGTTATGTCGTCGCTGTCAGCTCGACCGGCCACCTGTTGCGAAATGACCTGCCCCAGCTCGGGAAATTCTACTGTCGGGTTGACCAGATTTTTATCGATCGCATGATGCAGCTCACCCAGTAATCTGACCTGAGACAGGCGATCGCAGAAATACTGTGCCTTGTCGGCGATGATGTCAGGATCGAGTTCGTTTTTATGTTCAGAATCAGAACCCATGGCGGTAATGTGCTGTCCCGTAGTGATGTGTTCGGCCATCAATATAGGCCTGGTCGATGTTGTCGTGGTGACGATGATATCGGCATCGGCAGTTGCTGTCGCGACATCGGCACAAGCCCGGACTTCTATTCCAAGACGCGCGCATAATTCTTCGGCCCTTGCCTGGGCCTTGGTTATGTCCCGGGCCCAGATAGTGGCCGAGTCAATATCTCGCACCAGTGTCAGTGCTTCCAGTTGCAAACCGGCTTGAACCCCGGCGCCGAGAATTGCTGCGCTGCGACTGTCGGCGCGCGCCAGGTATTTGGCCGCGACCGCCCCTGCTGCGGCGGTGCGGATATCGGTCAGGTAACCATTATCGAGCAATAACCCCTCGACCATTCCGGTGCGTGTGCTGAACAGAACCATGAGCCCGTTGACGCTCGGCAGACCAAGGCTGGGATTATCAAAAAATCCAGGGCTTATCTTGATCGCAAGGCTATCGACGCCCGGTATGTAAGCGGTTTTAACGTCGATTTCACCATTGTTATCAATGATATCGAGGCGCATGATCGGCGGCATTATGACCGCCTTGGTGGCAAGCGCATGGAAGGCGCCTTCAACGCACTCAATTGCGGCCAAATCGAGGCCCACTTGGCTGCGTAATTCCGCCTCGGTCAAAATTCTGATGTCTGTCACTTTAGTTAGTATTCAGTTCGATTGATAATTTTCTGATGTAATGCCATGTCGATATTTTTACCGCTGAGCAAGACGATAGATTTCCCGCCCGGGCTGACCTTTCCGGCGAGCAGGGCTGCGATGCCGACCGCGCCACCACCTTCCAGGATAATTTGCTCTTCGAGGTAAGCATGGCGGATGCCATCAGCTATTTCGGTTTCACTCAACAGCACGATTTCATCGACATAGTCGCGTACGATATTGAAAGTCAGCTGATTGTCGAGGCCAATACCGCCACCCAGTGAATCGGCGAGAGTTGGTAATTCTTCGACTTCGATTGGTTTGCCGGCCTGTTGCGAAGCCGCCATCGCACAGCCGCGTTCCATTGAAATACCAATGATGCGAACCTCCGGTTTTTGTGACTTGATGGCAAGCGCAATGCCGGAAATTAAACCACCGCCGGAAATTTGTACCAGCACCGTATCGACATCGGGTACCTGCTCCAGCATCTCTAAACCAAGCGTGCCCTGACCTGCTATTACATGCGGATGATCGAAGGGAGGAATCATTGTGAATCCTTCTTCGTCTATCAGGCGTTTGGCTTCGACCTCGGCTTCGTCCTGTGAGATACCGATGATGCGTGTCTCTGCACCAAGCGTACGAATCGCTTCGAGTTTGTTCCTAGGCACCAGTTCAGACATGCAAATAATGCAGGGTACTCCGGCCTGATGGGCGGAGTAGGCGAGCGCCCGGCCATGATTTCCAGTCGACACCGCGGTTACCCCGGTGGTGCCGCTATCGAGTTGCAGTACTGAATTCATCGCGCCGCGTAGTTTAAAAGCGCCGGTTGTTTGCAGGTATTCATGCGCCAGCATTATGTCGCTGGAAAATTGTTTTGATAGCGTGGGCGAGGCGGCAATCCGTAGCGGAACAATGTATGGGGAAATTCGTTCGTGCGCCGCCTGGATATCTTCGAGTCGAATACTGGTGTTCATGAAGCCTGAATATTCTGGTGCAGGATGCGCGCGCACATCAGATCAAGATGGCCACCACCACCATTTTTGAACACGGTGATTTCGTCATCTGATTGCCTTCCCGGGTGACGTTGCTGACACAGGTCGGAGAAGTCGGCGAGCACGTCACTCTCGCTGATCACACCCTTGGCCAGTGGAATCATCAGTTCGCCGATTTGATGTATCGTGGTTTCGTGCGCATCGACAAACAGCCTGCCGCGACGCAGGCATTCGTCATCGGCTTCGCGCATTTCAGCAGTATAGGCGCCGATCAAATCGATATGGCTGCCGGGTTTAAGCCATTCACCTTGAATAATGGGCTCTGTGCATCCGATAGCAGAGCAAATCAGATCGGCCTCCCTGGCGCAGGCCTCGATTTCGGATGTAGGTCTGAAGCTGATTTGCGAAAACTTATCGGCCAGACTGGCACAGAGGTTTTGTGCCTTGTCAGCGGTACGGTTCCAGATATGCACTTGTTTTAACGAGGGGCGTATCTCGCAGTGTGCACTCACCAGGTGAGACGCCATCTGGCCTGCGCCAATCATCAGCATGGACTCAATATTCTCGCGTGATAGTAACCGGCTGCCGAGCGCCGAATCAGAAGCGGTTTTTATCCAGGTTAAGGCGGTACCGTCGAGACAGGCTATCGGGGTGCCATTTACGCCTTCGAACAAAATATAGACCGCCTGGATTGATGGCCATTCGCGCTTCTGGTTATTGCGCGGGAAAATTGTGATTACTTTTGCACCGACTGCTTTTTCAGGCTGCCAGCCCGTGCGAATGAAAAAATGATTGACGTTGTTATTATCATCCCTGGATTCCATCAACATTTCGTCAACCAGGCCGATGGGTTCGCGATGCATCGCCGCCAGTTCATCGACAAGAGTCGTGAACGGCATGCTGTTCAGAATTTTATCGGCATCGAGCATCAGCATGTGTTTGTTCCCCATAGACACAACAGGTTGTAGACTTGGTTAAAGTGCCAGGCGTGGTGGAGTGTACTTAAATCATGCCGGCTTTAACAATTCATATTTTAAGGAACTATTGTGTCTGAATTTAACAACGAGCTCGGTCAGCCAATTGGATTTCCAGTTGCCGACTGGCAAGCCTGTGAACACCCTCGTGGGGCGATCATGCACGGCAGCCTGTGCCGCCTTGAACCCATCGACATCGATCAGCATTCCGGTGATCTGTTTGCAGCGTTTAGCCAGGATCAGGATCAGCGCAACTGGACCTACCTGCCCTATGGTCCGTTCGCCACGGTGGACGACCTCCACGGCTGGATATCCTCAAGTTGCCTCGGCGATGATCCTTGCTTTTTCAGCGTCATCGACCTGGAAACCGGAAAAGCGGTTGGTGTCGCCAGTTACCTGCGTATCGAGCCCGGAGTTGGCGTTATCGAAGTTGGTCATATTCACTTTTCGCCGCTGATGCAAGGCAAACCGATTTCAACCGAGGCGATGTACCTGATGATGCGCCAGGTATTCGACGTCTGGGGATACCGTCGCTACGAGTGGAAGTGCGATGCCTTGAACAGGCCGTCCTGTGCTGCTGCAAAACGACTTGGACTTATGTTCGAAGGTATCTTCCGCCAGGCGACTATGTACAAGCAGCGTAATCGGGATACGGCCTGGTATTCAATACTAGACAGCGAATGGCCAGCGGTGAAAGCAGTGTTTGAAAACTGGCTGGACGCTGAAAATTTTAGCGCGGATGGCGCACAGAAAACCAGCCTGTCACAAAGCATGGTACAGACCCTGACTTCATTGCGTTAAACCTCAGCCGCGCGTAGGGTTTCGGCCAGGGCTTTGCAGTCGAGTAGCTTACGCGAGCTACGACGGATGTCGATCCAGCGAAAACGAATCGAGTTCTTGACGATGGTCTCATCGCGAACCTTAAGTTCATCGGCGATGGGTGACCAGTAAAATAATGCTCCGGGGCTCTGGCTGAATACGGTTTCGTCGTCGCGTTCTGTTGTCCAGTCACAGGTGGCAATGCGCTGGATAATTTTTTCCCGCGCGGCGATGAAATCCGCACCCGCTTCCTCGGGGGTTCCGATTTCATCAAGCACCTGGCTCAGTGTTGTCGGTAACAGTTCCTGTATGGTTGCCTCATCAATCTTTCCCGACTGATGCAGATGTTGACCGACAAAAATGCTGAGATCTGAAACGCAGGCTAACCAGATGTGCCATTTGGCGATATTAATCGATGCCAGAATATCCGGATTTTCAAACATCGCCGGAAAACGGGTACCGGCACGGGTGCGCAGATAACCGTATAGTGAAGTCTGCGCAACGTGGCTCGCACGACTGCCGATAAATTCGGCAAGTGAATCCTGATCAGCTATGACGCTTGATTTCTTTTGCTTGCCAATGCCAACGTAGTCACCCAGCATTTGCCAGTAATTGCGGGTGAAGAGGGGGTTAACATAGGTTTTTACGATTTCGAGTGCTTTCACAGTAATACTTTGTAATTTGTTACCAAATGTAACAATAGTTTTCAGGTTTGCGAAAATATTCACTAAATTGGCATAACTAACCACTAATTCTAGGGTTTTTATCTAGTAAATACCACGCTTTCTGGGCATATTAACTTCGCGCTTAACAAAAAGATCTTACATACGACATAACGTTAACGTTGTTTTAACCTGTTAATTAGGGGGAATATTGATGGATACTTCCAACCGGGAGGAGCATTGGCGCAGAACCAAGTCGCTGATGTTCGTTACTCTCACAATCTGGTTTATCTTCTCTTTCGTGGTGCATTGGTTCGCCGCATCGTTGAACTCGGTTACATTTTTCGGCTGGCCGCTCGGTTTCTACATGGCCGCGCAGGGTTCGGAGATTATATTCGTGATCACCTTGTTCTGGTTTGTGAAATCCCAGGAAAAAATTGACCGCGATTGCGGCTTCGCTGAGGAGAACTAGATCATGGCTCAAAAAATGGCTGGCGGGACTTTCATAGAAAACCTGCCAAAAATATACGGTATGTATACCGGGGGCTTCCTGGTATTCGTTCTTTTAATGGCAATCCTCGAACAGATGGGAGTTGGCGCAGATACTATTGGTATCCTGTTTGTTGGTTTCACCATCTTTATCTACGCTGCGATCGGGTTCCTTTCCCGAACCATGGCGGTTGACGCCTACTATGTTGCGGGCCGTCAGGTACCCGCGGTATTCAATGGTATGGCAACCGCGGCCGACTGGATGTCAGGTGCATCGTTCGTGGCAATGGCCGGTGGTATCTACTTCGGTGGACACGGTTATCTTGCGTTTGTGGTTGGCTGGACCGGGGGTTATATCCTGGTGGCCTCGCTGATGGCGCCTTACCTGCGTAAGTTTGGCTGTTACACGGTGCCTGACTTCATTGGCACACGCTACGGTGGTAATTTGCCGCGTTTCCTCGGTGTTGTTGTACTTGCAGTTGCGTCGTTTACCTACGTAACCGCGCAAATCAATGCCACGGGTACGATTGCATCACGCGCGTTGCAAATTCCATTTGAAGTGGGTGTCTGGTTCGGTCTGTTCGGTATCCTGCTGTGCTCCATGCTCGGCGGTATGCGTGCGGTAACCTGGACCCAGGTGGCTCAATACATCGTACTGATCATCGCTTACCTGGTGCCGGTCTTCTGGATGTCGAACAAGCAGGGCTTCGGTCTGATTCCCCAGTTCGTCTACGGTGAAGCGGTCGCCCGTATTACCGAACTGGAAGCATTGCATGGTCTAGGGACACTGGATCCGGTGGCGGGTGCCAAGAGTGGCTTGAAAGCCCTCTCGGTTCCGTTCGCGGCTGCGGGTGACTCGGTCATGGCGAGTTGGAAGTTCGTAACGCTGGTACTGTGTATGATGGCGGGTACGGCATCATTACCACACATCTTGATGCGCTACTTCACTACGCCGTCGGTTAAAGCAGCTCGACAATCAGTAGCCTGGTCGCTGATGTTCATCTTCCTGTTGTACTTTACCGCTCCTGCACTGGCGACTTTCACCAAGCTGCAGATTCTCGATCCTAATCTTGCAACCGGTATCATCGGCAAATCAATTGCCGATGTGCAGGCTCTCGACTGGATCCAGAAGTGGGGTAACGTGGGATTTGCACAAATCATCGATGCGAATGCTGATGGCATACTGCAACTCAATGAGTTCTTTATGCGCGGCGATATCGTGGTGCTGGCGACGCCGGAAATCGCGGGTCTGCCATATGTCATCTCCGGCCTGGTGGCTGCAGGTGGTATGGCGGCAGCGATGTCAACCGCGGATGGACTGTTGCTTGCGATCGCAAACGCGCTGTCTCACGATCTTTACTACAAGATCATCGATCCTGAAGCGGAAACCAAGAAGCGGTTGTTGGTAGCACGGGCACTGTTACTTATTATCGGTGCCGCGGGTGCCTTCGTCGCGAGTTTCCAGCTGACCAGTATTCTGGGAGCGGTAGCCTGGGCATTTGATTTTGCCTGCTCAGGCCTGTTCTTCCCGATCGTACTGGGTATCTGGTGGAAGCGTGCGAATCGCCAGGGTGCAATCGCCGGTATGGCCGGTGGATTCCTGGTCGGCACCTGGTATCTGTACAGCATCCGTTGGGGTGGTATGGATCCATGGATCGGTATCGATCACCTGCGTTTCGGTATTATTGGCATGCCGGTTAGCCTGGTGCTCATGGTCGTGGTATCGCTGATGACGCCGGAGCCCGATGCGGAAACACAGGCAATGGTAGACGAAATTCGAGTACCTTCAGGAGAGACTGTACTCAAGGCCTCACACTAATAATAAAGCAGTACCTAATTTAAGCCGGGGTTTTTTCGCCCCGGCTTTTTTATTTTGTGGCTACAGTGCTGGCAGCATCTCCGCTAGAATACGATTTCTTTCAAATTGACGGGTAATATCAGTGGTTGAAGGTTTTCCAATCTGGGTGATTATCTCCGATTATTTGATGGGCGTCGTGATGTGGACGCTGGTCGGCCGCTTCGCGATGGGCATCTTCCTGCCTGAAGACAGCACGTTCTTTTTCATGAAGTTTTTCGTCAAGTCCACCAACCCCATAATAAAGGTGTTTAAACCGGTAACGCCATCGTTCCTGATTCAACCGTTGGTGCCAATTTATGTCGCCTGGTTTTTCTTCATGGTGCGCTTTTACCTGATGCCGTGGTTGCTCGGTTACTCGGTGATGGGGATGCTGTCGTTTCCGCTCGAGAGTGAGTTCGCGCGCGGTGTCGCCAACCTGATCGGATACTTTGCCAAATAGCACCCAGGCTATTGTTTATTCAGCTCTATCTCGTATAATCGCGGGCCTGATTTTATAGTCGCGTAGCTCAGTTGGTTAGAGCACCACCTTGACATGGTGGGGGTCGGTGGTTCGAATCCACTCGCGACTACCAATTTTTGTATCAAGTGGCCTTTGGTAGGGGTCACCACTGGAGAAACAATATGCCTCAGATCACTCTTCCGGACGGATCCCAACGCCAATTCGACAAACCGGTGTCGGTGATCGATATCGCCTCTGATATCGGTCCAGGACTAGCTAAGGCTACGCTGGCGGGTAAGGTAAACGGAGATCTCGTCGATGCGGCTTACGTTGTAAAGCAAGATGCCGAGGTAGCGATTGTTACCAGTCGTGATCAGGAAGCCCTTGAATTATTGCGACATGACGCCGCGCATGTCATGGCGCAGGCGGTACAGGAACTTTACCCGGGTACCCAGGTGACAATTGGGCCTGCAATCGAGGATGGTTTTTACTACGACTTTTCACGTGCCGAGCCATTCACACCGGATGATTTAATTGAAATCGAAAAACGCATGCACGATATCGTCAAACGCGATTTACCGATCGTACGTGAAGTCATGGATCGCGACACAGCAAAAAAAACCTTTGCCGGTATCGGCGAAACTTACAAGGTCGAAATCATCGAGGATATTATTCCCGAAGGTGAAGAAGTTTCGATTTACCGTCAGGGCGAATGGTTTGATGTGTGTCGGGGACCGCATTTGCCGTCGACCGGCAAGCTCGGTGATGCCTTCAAGGTTATGAAGGTCGCTGGAGCCTATTGGCGCGGCGATTCGAAAAACGAGATGCTGCAACGGATTTACGGCACTGCCTGGCCCGACAAAAAACAGCTCAAAGCTTATTTGTATCGACTCGAAGAAGCCGAGAAGCGCGATCATCGCAAGCTAGGACGTCAACTCGAACTCTTCCATCTGCATGAAGAGGCGCCGGGATCTGTGTTTTGGCATCCCAAGGGCTGGACCCTGTTCAATCTGCTGATCAACTATATGCGCAAGCGCCAGGAAGACGCGGGCTACGTCGAAGTCAATACGCCAGACGTGATGGATCGTAGTCTATGGGAAACTTCCGGTCACTGGGATAACTATCGCGAGCATATGTTCTCTACGCAGACCGAAGATGAACGGGTATTTGCATTGAGGCCGATGAATTGTCCGGGTTCGGTGCTCATGTTCGCGCAGGGTTTGAAAAGTTATCGTGACTTGCCGTTGCGCATGGCGGAATTCGGCAAGGTACATCGCTATGAACCTTCCGGTGCCTTGCATGGTTTGCTGCGAGTGCGCCACTTCACTCAGGATGACGCGCATATTTACTGCACCGAACAACAAATGGAGCAGGAATGTATCGATGTCATTGCGCTGGTACTCGATATATACAAAGATTTCGGATTTGAAGATGTCGTGATCAAGTTTTCAGACCGGCCCGAAAACCGTATCGGTTCGGATGAAATCTGGGACAAACTGGAAAGCACTTTAACCAATGCGCTGGATAGTATGCAGCTCGAGTATCAAATATTTCCGGGAGAGGGAGCTTTTTACGGACCCAAACTCGAATTTGTGCTGCGTGATGCAATTGGACGTGACTGGCAATGCGGCACCTTGCAAGTCGATATGAATCTACCTGAACGATTTGATATCTCGTACGTTGCCGAAGACGGTAACCGGCATCGACCGGTCATGTTACACCGCGCATTATTCGGTTCACTGGAGCGATTTTTCGGAATTTTGGTCGAACATTACGAAGGTAAATTTCCGACCTGGTTGGCGCCGGTTCAGGCCGTGGTGATGAATATTACCGATAAACAGGCGCCATATGTCGAAAAAGTCGAAAAAATGCTTAAAAATCAGGGAATCAGGGCGATTTCTGACTTGAGAAACGAAAAGGTCGGGTTTAAAATTCGCGAGCACACTTTGCAGCGCATCCCTTACCTGCTCGTGGTCGGTGATCGCGAAGTCGAAGCGGAGCAAGTTGCCGTGCGTAGCCTGGGCGGTGAAGACCTGGGTTCACTAGCGATCGACAAGTTTGTCGATCTGGTAAGACAGTAATCCGGTTATCAGGCCGGATTAATTTTTGTGGATAACATAGCTTAAGGCTAATTGGAGAATCACTAATCGCAGACAACAAACAGAGCCGTCTCAACGAGGATATTACAGCGCCGGAAGTTCGGCTAATCGGTGAAGATGGTGAACAGAAAGGCATAGTGCCTTTGGAAGAGGCCCTGCAAATGGCGATAACCGCAACCGTGGACCTCGTAGAGCTAGTACCCGATGCCGAACCACCAGTCTGTCGATTGATGGACTATGGCAAGTTCAGGTTTCAGCAAAAGAAAAAGTTGCACGATCAGCGCAAGAAACAGCGCCAGGTGCACATTAAGGAAATCAAGTTTCGACCCGGTACCGAGGAAGGTGATTACCAGGTCAAGTTACGGAAGTTGACCGAGTTCATCGAGATCGGTGACCGGGTAAAGGTGACAGTCCGTTTCCGTGGACGGGAAATGGCCCACATGGAACTCGGCACTCAGCTACTTAAACGAGTAGAAGAGGACACTAAAGAATTTACGACGGTGGATCAGTTTCCACAGTCGGAAGGACGCCAGATGACAATGTTACTGGTGCCGAGAAAACGCTAGCGCTTTAAGCTAGCCACTACCCAACGACGCGT
>CAXMNA010000095.1:0-40248 GCA_964194715.1 uncultured Gammaproteobacteria bacterium | reverse complement strand
GCTGGCTGACGATGCACCCAAAGATCAATTCAGCCTGACCCGTTTCTATGCGGCACTGAAAAATTGTGTCAAACCCTGCCGGACTTCTGTTTACAACATCCGCGAAGCAGAACAGGTTATCAAACTCGGCGAACTCATTGCCGGTTCGAAAGAGGCCTACTGGGAGCGTCCCTTTATCAATTTCGGATATTGCTCGATAGTCTCGCCCTTGACCATGGATTTCGACAGCACCGATACGCTGATGTATTTTGCGGAAAAGGGTATTACAGCTTACGGTACGATCGCGCCGATGGGCGGGCTCAGTACACCGCTGACACTATCCGGCATGTTGGTCATTATGAACGCTGAATGGCTTGCAGCCGCAACCCTGGCACAAATGTCCAGGGCTGGAACTGAGCAAATCTATAATTTTTTACCTGTCTTTGCCGATATGCGTGATGGCGCCTACGCGCCGGGTGCAATTGAAATCGGCATGATGAATTCGGCTGTTTGTCAAATGGCACGCTTTTACAATGTTCCCGCTGGCGGATACCTTGGATTGACCAATTCCAAGGTTGCCGATGCCCAGTCTGGATTCGAAAAAGGCATGTCACCGCTTATGGGGGCGATGTCCGGTGCTGATTTCATCGTTATGGGCGGCCTGCAGGACGCGTTGATGACTTTCGATTTTGGACAGGCCACCATCGACAACGAAATTGCGCTGATGGTAAAACGAGTGCGTGAAGGATTCGGATTTACCCGGGAATCTGCTTCGCTCGAGGAAATCAAGGAAACCGGTCCAGCGGGCATGTTCGCGGCCAACCCTGCGACCCTGAAACGGATGTTGACATCAACCTTCATGCCCGAACTGGCCGACCGGAAGCTGCGCGAGCTTTGGGAGCTGGAAGGCAGTTCGACTATTCATCAACGCGCGCTGAACAAGGCGTTTGATATTCTTTCCGCTCCAAATTCGGCCGCGTTAGATCCAGAAGTCGATGCCCGGATTCGCAATGAATTCGAAGGGCTGGTCGCAGGTGACGCCATGCTTCAGGAAGGATGGAAGCGTGCTGATATCGGCAGCAAAGTTCCGGTGCGTGAACGGCGTCCCAATCGTCGCCGACAGAGACAGCACTAAAAAGTAATCATAAGATTACCCCGGCAGGACTGAAACATGACGGCATCACTTCCAACCAGCGCCCGCATCGTCATCATTGGCGGTGGCGTTATCGGTACCAGCATTGGGTATCACCTGACCCGATCCGGCGAGAAGGATGTCGTCCTGCTTGAAAAATCACAGTTGACCGAAGGCGCTACCTGGCACGCGGCAGGGCTGGTTGGACAATTCCGCTCGCAGCAGAACCTGATGAGCTTGATGAATGACAGCGTCAATCTGTTCGACGGTCTGGCCGTGGAAACCGGGCAGGAAATTGACTGGCACAAATTGGGCAGCCTCAGACTGGCACAAACACCGGACCGCTGGAAGGAGCTACTCAAATCCTATTCTGCCGCTCAGGCAGTTGGGTTTGAGATGAACCTGTTGACCCCGAACGAGGCGCGCGATGTTTACCCGCTTATCGAAACCGGTGATCTGGTTGGCGCCGCTTTCATTCCGGCAGACGGCTACATCGACCCAAACAGCCTGACCCAGGCTTATGCAAAAGGCATCCGCGCCAATGGCGGCAGAATTTTTGAAGGCGTAATGGTCAGCGAGCTGCTGCGCGACGGCGATCGCATTACCCATGTGGTAACTGAACAGGCCACCATTGAAGTGGAAACGGTGGTTAATGCCGCAGGCCTCTGGGCCCGCCAGGTTGGTTGGATGGCCGGGGTCGAAATTCCTGCCGGTGTGGTCGAGCATCAATACCTGGTTACCGAAAAATCCGACCTGATCCCTCCGGGATTACCGGCGTTGCGTGATCCCGACGGTGGTTTCTATGCCAAGCCAGAGCCAGGAGCATTAGCCATCGGTGGATGGGAAAGGGAAACTCGGAGCGTCAATCCCATGGAAGGTTTCCCATGGGAAAACGAGCGCCATCTGTTTGATGGAGATGTGGATCGCCTGGAAGAGTTTTTCGAACCAGCGATACGACGTATTCCTGTTCTCGGTGAGCTTGGCATGCGCACTATCGTCAATGGACCGATACCGATCTCACCAGACGGTGAACCCATCATGGGACCCGTTCCAGGGTTAAGCAACTTCTTTAGCGCTTGCGCATTTACCTCCGGGATTGCTGCCTCGGGTGGAGCTGGCAAGGCAGTGGCGAACTGGATTCTCGAAGGTGATCCCGGACTCGATCTGTGGCCATTCGACATTCGCCGCTTCGGACCCCTGCACGCCGGTCATCGCTTTCTACATGACCGGGCAGTTGAAAGCTATAGCAAGTATTATGCGATCCACTGGCCGGGTGAGGAACTGGAATCGGCACGTGGCGTGCGCCGCAGCCCACTTTACCAGACCCTGAAAGACCAGGGTGCCGTGTTCGGATCAAAGTTCGGCTGGGAACGGGCCAACTGGTTCGCCCACGGTGATATCCCACAGCAGGACATCCTGGGATTCGACCGGCCACAACAGGAAATTACTGTCGGCCGCGAACATCTGGCGGCTCGCGAGGCTGTGGTCCTGATCGATATGTCATCGTTCACCAAATTTGAAATCAGCGGCCGCCAGGCCTGCGAATTCCTGCAATACCTGGCAGTGGCCAATGTAGACAGGGAGCCGGGCGGAGCAACTTATACGCAACTGTGTAACGAGCGCGGCGGGATCGAAGCCGATGTCACCATCATTCGTCGTTCTGAAGATTGCTTTTGGTTGATCACAGGGTCCGCTCTCGGAATACGCGACAGGCACTGGATTGAAAGTCACCTGAAACGCAAGCATCAACATATCGATTCTCAGCGATCCAGCGGCGCGCAATGGATACCATCGGGTGAGCAATCAATTCGATTGAACTCACCTGGGTTCAACCAGGTAGAGATACGTGATATTACCTCGGCATATGGCGTGATAAACCTCGCGGGACCGCTAGCTCGCAAAGTGCTGCAGAAGGTCTGCGACGATGATGTCGGCCATGATGCCTTCCCGTTTATGGCTGCAAAGGATATCAGGATCGGCTATGCGCCCGCGCTTGCCTACCGGGTGACCTATATCGGCGAGCTGGGATGGGAGCTCTACATTCCTTCCGAATACCTCCAGTATGTGTACGAACTACTACAGCAGGCTGGCAAAGAATTTGGTATCACCAATATCGGTTACCGCGCGATCGACAGTCTGCGCCTGGAAAAGCGTTATCTCGCGTGGGGCGTCGATATTACGCCCGACTACAACCCTTTCGAGGCTGGACTGCAGTTTCTGATTGACTGGGACAAAGAAGATTTTGTCGGTGCCGAGGCCCTATCCAGGATCAGGCAGGAAGGGATTCAACAGAAACTAGTATGCCTTGCCCTGGACGATCCCTTGTCAGTGTTCGGTGGGGAGGCCATATTTGCCGGCGACAAGGTTGTTGCGCAAACGACCAGTGGGAATTTTAGCTATTCTACCGGCAAGAGCCTCGTCCTCGGATACCTGCCAATGGAGGTACTCGAACACGGTAATTTTAGGGTCGAAGCTTTTGGTGAGCGCAGTTCGGCAACGATAGTCAAGGGGGCTATCTATGATCCGAGCCGAGAAAAGATTCTGCGCTAGCCCGCTAACCTGTCCCAAAGTGTTTCACCTGGCCTGCGCTCGGGACTACCGCTATAGTGCGGCCGCTATGCTCAAGCTTTCTCAACCTAACAGCGGAATGGTTTTCGCACTGGTGACTGCCTGCGGCCTGGGTGCGATTACCACACAGGCCAAGTTCTTTTATGCCGATGGTGGCAATGCCCTAACGCTGATGTTAACGCGATTTCTAGCATCGACCCTGGTGTTCGGATTGTTGCTAATGATAAGACGGGACAGCCTTAAGGTGGACTCGACGCTACGACCACCGTTGATTGCGCTCGGCTTCATCTGGTCCGGCGCGATGATTTGCTACCTGGTTGCGGTGGAATCGATTTCGGTTAGCCTCGCGGTACTGATCCTGTACTTTTATCCTTTACTGGTGCTGGCCTACTCAATCTTTAAGCGTCTATTACCTGTATCACTACCACTGATCAGCCTGTTCATCGGCGCCTTCATCGGTCTCTACATGGCCTTGTCCGGCGGTGAATTGAGGGTTGATGTTAATGGCATCCTGTTTGCCATACTCGCCAGTTGCGGCGCCGCCTTTACCTTTGTTTGCGGAGCCCGGGTAGCATCGTCCATGTCCCCCTTGTTAATGACCTTCTGGATCAATGCGATCGGTTTACTCATGATCCTACCCATGATGATGGACAAATTCGTGTTACCCGACACGCGGTTGGGACTCATAACGCTCGGCACCGCTACGCTGTGTTACCTGATCGCCATCCTCAGCCAGTTTCAGGCGCTAGCGCGCTTGTCTGCCGCCCGCGCCGCCTTGTTGTTGAATCTGGAACCGGTAGTATCAATTTTACTGGCTTACCTGGTCCTCGATGAAACCTTAAGTATCATCCAGGCGGGCGGCGTAGTCCTGGTGCTCTCGATTATCATTCTCTCGTTGCGATTCAAGCCGGTCGCGGCTTGATTCGAGGGCCAGATTCGGGCAAGGTCTGGATTTAGCTAACAAGATTCCCACTATGACCAAGGCAATTCGAATTCACCAAACTGGCGGCCCCGAGGTACTGACCTGGGAGGACATAGAAGTGGGTGACCCAGGTCCGGGCCAGGTTCGCCTGCAGCAGTCGGTCTGTGGTTTGAACTACATCGACGTTTACGGCCGCAGCGGAATGTACCCGGTAGGTGACTTGCCTGCCGTGATAGGCATGGAAGCCGCGGGTGTGGTTGAATCGGTCGGTGAAGGTGTCGAAGGCCTCGCCCCAGGAGACCGTGTAGCCTACCCGATGACGCTCGGATCCTATGCCGAGACCCGACTGATCGACGCCGACAGGTTGGTCAAGATACCGGCTTCAATCAGCGACGAAACTGCGGCCGCGATGATGCTTAAAGGGCTGACGGCGCATTATTTGCTATTCAGAACCTATCCAGTACAGCCTGGGGATAGTATCCTGGTCTACGCTGCCGCCGGCGGTGTCGGCCTGATTCTCTGTCAATGGGCCAACCAGTTGGGGGCCAACGTGATCGGTTGCGTAGGGTCGGAAGAAAAAGCCCAACTCGCAAGGGATCACGGCTGTAATCATACAATTCTTTACCAGGATGACGATATTGCCAGTAAGGTGCGTGCAATTACCGATGGGGTGGGGGTAGCTGCGGCATATGACTCGATCGGTAAAGCTACCTTTGACGCGTCCCTGGATTCACTGCGTCCATTTGGAGTGCTCGCAACTTATGGCAACGCGAGTGGTCCAGTCGATCCCTTCAGCCCGCAGGTACTCGCTGGCAAGGGCTCTTTATATGTTACTCGACCCACACTGGCAACGCATACCTCAACCCGGGAGTTATTAGAGGAAGGTGCCCAACGCCTATTCGCTGCGGTCGAAAGCGGCCAGGTCAAAATAAGCGTCAATCAAACCCTACCTCTGGCTGACTGTGCCGAGGCTCACCGCCGGCTCGAAGCGCGTGAAACTACGGGTTCAACAATACTCAAAATTTAGAGAAAACTGTTCGACCGGTACAGTTTTACAAATAATCCGACTTTCGCCCAAAACATTCAGAATGTAATTCTACACCTGCCTTTCTGCGAGCTAAATCAGGGCACTATTTAGTTTGATTTTTTCGTTATTTTTCAAATAGTTAAATACAAATTTAAAAGTACCTTCCAAACTGTCAAAATAGCCTCGTGACGTAGCGCACAGATTACCTGTGAACTAGTTCACATCACCCACTTTTAATCAAATCTGTTATGGTAAACTGTTATGTACAACTTTCAATTAAACTGAATCTGTTACTATTAGGGTTGCTGCCTATAATTGTCGCCATTAATTAACAACGCTGTCCAATTGGTTTACCCAGACAGCTTTTTTACAGGAGCAACACCATGAGCACATTAAAAGCAAAGCACTTCCACCTGATCGAAGATATGGATATCTCCGCATGGATTTTCTCAATCATTGAGCGCGTAGAAGGATTCGCCATCGCAGTAGGCAAGGTGATTCAGATGTGGGCACGTCGCTCTAAAGATCGTCGCATGCTGGCCCAAATGAGCGAGCACCTGCTGGAAGACATCGGCGTGACTCGTTACGAAGTCTCGATCGAAGCTGGAAAATACTTCTGGCAGAATTAATAAAGTTGCAGCCGGTGTGGATCATTAAGATCCACACCGGTTTTTTATTTCGGAACAGTGGAAATACCGCAGCCCGATTGATTTATTAGAAAATGGCTATTACTGCTTCAAGCGATAGCCGGTCTTAAACATCCACCAGACTAAAACCAGGCAGGCCAATAAGAACAGGCAAATCATTGCCAGGCTGACACCCACGCTGACATCAGCCACTTCGAAGAAACTCCAGCGAAACCCGCTGATCAGGTAAAGCACCGGATTAAACAGGGTTACCGTTTGCCACGCAGGTGGCAGCATACTGACCGAGTAAAAACTTCCACCGAGAAACACCAGCGGTGTAATTACCAGCATCGGGATCAGTTGCAGCTTTTCAAAATTGGTTGCCCAGAGCCCGATAATGAAGCCAAACAGGGCGAAAGATATACAGGTCAGCACCAGGAACAGCACCATCACAAACGGATGTGCGATGTTCAAATCGACAAACAGATTCGCGGTTATCAAAATAATAATGCCGAGTATCAGCGATTTGCTTGCTGCCGCGCCGACATAACCCACCACAATTTCAACATAGGATATGGGTGCCGACATTACCTCGTAGATCGTGCCGGTAAACTTGGGGAAGAAGATGCCAAACGATGCGTTGGCAATACTCTGCGTCAGCAGCGACAGCATCACCAGCCCCGGGACGATAAATACACCGTAGGCTACCCCATCGATTTCTTCGATACGCGATCCGATTGCGGCGCCGAATACAACAAAGTAAAGCGAAGTTGAGATTACCGGTGAAGCAAGGGTTTGCAACAGGGTGTACCAGGCACGCAACATTTCGTACTTGTAAATTACCTTGATAGCCTGAACATTGATCATCGCGAATTCACCAACCTGACAAATATTTCCTCCAGTGAGCTCTGGCTTGTTTGCAGATCCTTTAACGATATTCCGACCTCGTTCAGGCTTTGCAACAGGGCAGTTATACCGGTTCTTTCAACATCTGGATCGTAGGTGTAAGTCAATTGACTCCCATCTTCAGAAGGCTCCAGGTTATAGGCCTCAAGAGCATCGGGAATTTGATCGATCGCCTGCTTGAGTTCAATCAGTAGAGTCTTCTTGCCGAGTTTTTGCATCAGACATTGCTTATCATCAACCAGCAGTAATTTTCCGTCGTTGATGACTCCAACGCGGTCGGCAATCTCCTCCGCTTCTTCGATATAGTGTGTCGTTAATATGATTGTCACTCCGGACTCGTTCAAGCGGCGTACCATTTTCCACATGTCTTTGCGCAACTCGACGTCGACACCGGCGGTGGGCTCGTCAAGAAACAGGATGCGCGGCTCATGTGACAATGCCTTTGCGATCAACACGCGGCGCTTCATACCACCGGAGAGTTCACGCAGCTCGCTGCCCTTCTTGTCCCATAATGACAGGTCCTTGAGCAATTGCTCGAGGAATGCAGGATTGGGTTGTTTACCAAATAGTCCCCTGCTGAAATTAACCGTATTCCAGACCGTATCAAAGGCACCCAGGGTTAACTCCTGGGGTACCAACCCGATCAGGTCGCGCGTGGCACGGAAATCAGTGACGATATCGTGGCCCGCCACACTAACCGAACCGGAGCTCGCTGAAACGATGCCGCAAATGATCGAGATCAGCGTCGTTTTGCCTGCACCGTTGGGGCCCAGTAACGCAAGAATTTCGCCATCGTAGATTTCGAGATCGACCGCACTCAAAGCCTGGTGTCCGCTTTGGTATACCTTGGACAGCGCTTTAATATTGACTATGGGTTTTTGCATCGCGCGATTCTACTATTAGATCGCTACCATGAATATCAGAATATGCGGGTACCGAGGGTTCGGCTTTCAACACAGGTTTGAAAAATCTATACTGCATCGATTGAACGGAGGGGCACAGCTATGACGACATTCAGGTTTCATTCCGAACCACTGCAGGAAAGTTGGCTCGATTTCTACGGACACCTCAATGAAGCCTATTACCTGGTTCCTTTTTCCAACACGACCTGGATCATGCAGGATCATTTCGGTATCGGTACAGATTACTTCGACGCAACCGGTTGTGCGCTTTATACCGTCGAAACTCACTTACGCTATTTAAGCGACGTACGCGCAGGAGCGACGATGGACATAGAAACCCTGATGCTTGGTAGTGATGCGAAAAAAATCTGGTTCGCACATAAAATGCTGGTAAATGACGAGCTCTGTGCCACCGCGGAATTCATGACCTTGCACTTTGACACGCGTGAAGGGCGAACCAAGGAAATGCCCGAAGCTATCCAGGCAGGTTTGAAAGCCGCCGAAGTCGGGGAGTTACCCGATTGGGTTGGGCGTCAAATCAGCCTGGTCAAGAAGTAGCCGCCTGTAAGGGCACATTAAGGAAAACCCCGAATTCTTGCGCAATGTTACAACTTACGCGCGCATGCACCCTGCCCTGGTGATCACCAAATGACTGTGCCGTGGTCGCCGGGAAAACGCCCTCGTGCCAGACGCTCGGATGAATATAAAGCCCCTGGCTACCGTCACACCACAGGGCGACGATTTTTTCGAGCACCAAATCATCGCCCGGTAGTGCGACCGGAACCACGAACGGCCGGTTATCCAGAGGGTAAAACAACTGACCGCCATCAGGGTGGTAGTTCAAGTGCCACAGCAGCACCCGTTCGGGGTTCGTCATGGATGCATCAGGATTGGCGCTACCAGGATTCTCCGACCAGCCCAGGATGTATTTTCCATCAACCGCATCGTTGCGGCCGTGCAGCACTTCGCCGCGCCACTCGCTGTGGAAAACACCTTGGACAACGCCGCCTTCGTCACCGGTGCCGGCATCAATCGGTCTCCAGCCCTGGGCCGGCCATTGTACGATTTCGATTTCAAAGTCTTCAGGATTATCGACCAGGTAACCGTAATCTTTGACTGTTGCCTCGTTGGCGACAACCAGCGGCACATCATGCCAGGGTAATTCGCCCGGCACGTCGGGAGATAAGTAATCGACTGGTTGCAACATTTTAAAAATTCTCCACCCAGGGGCGCAGGTCAATTTCATGCGTCCACGCGCTGCGATGCTGCTTCAGCACCGCGATATAGGTTTGTGCAATCGCATCGGGTTCGAGTTCGGCGTCATTCGTACTACTGGTGGCGTCACTGGTCAGGTCGCGCCCCGGGGAAGCGATTCCACCGTCGATGATAAAATGGGCCACGTGAATATTCTCCGGACCAAGTTCTCGCGCCAGGCTTTGCGCCAGGCCTCGTAAAGCAAACTTGCCCATTGCAAACGGTGCGAAATTGGGAAAGCCTTTGACGCTTGCAGTCGCGCCGGTGAAAAAAAGCGCGCCACCACCGAGCTGTTTCATCCCAATTGCAGCCTGTTGTGCGACCAGGAATGCGCCAAAAGCAGTTTGCATCAGCGAATCCAGCACCAGTTCTGGATCGAGATTGGTAATCGGACCGGCGGTATAGGCGCTGGCGTTATAGAGCACGACATCGGCTGTGCCGACCGCCTGGTGCATCGAATCGAACAAGTCGCGGACCGAATCAACTGAGGTTGCATCGCAACTAATTGCATGCGCATCGATCTGCGCACATAACGAATCGAGTTTTGCAATATTTCGTGCTGCCAGCACAACTTTGTAATCATCTGCTGCGAGCGCGCGCGCGAATGCCGCGCTATTGCCGCTGCCAGCGCCAACGATTAAAGCAATTTTTGACATGTCACCACCCGCGGGTCTGCAGTTACCGAAGTAATATTAGAACGCCGGCAGGGTGATTTGTATAGTTGAATTTAAAACAGGATTTTTTTGAGTAAATTGAAAGATATCAGCAAACCTAACAACAAAAACCAGGTGGTTGGAGCCAGCGCGCTCCATAATCCGGTAGCCATTGAGATTAAAGGTTCCATAATTACCTCGCATTTCTCTAAACAAGATTAGGTATGGGCTATAAGTATTTGTTAAATAAAGATAATGCCAATAACACTCATCGACAATATTCAGCTCTCTCTAAACATTTCGACATCGACCCAGGATTTTCAAACCCTGGATATGCAGATTTGCTACTTAAGGTTTCGATATTCCTGCCATATCAGACAGACTGATTCGGTCAGACTCGGGTCGTTATCTGCGACCCGCTGATCCATTGCTGTGGGATTAATCCATTGACCATCGTCAATTTCTTCCGGGTGCAGCACCATCGGACCATCGTGGTGGTAACGATACACCATACAATGTTCGTTCCCGGTGAGATGCGACGCCGGCAATTTGAATAGCTGTTCGAGGGATTGCTCGACCAGGATTCCCAGCTCCTCACCGATTTCACGCCGCGCGCAGTCGTGGTAATCCTCTCCGCTATCAACATGACCCGCGGCCGAGGAATCCCATTTCCCCGGCTGCTCATCCTTGCTCAGCGAGCGCTTCTGCAGAAACAACTCCCCGTCACTATTGAAAACCAGGATATGAACCGCGCGGTGCATTAAACACTTGGCGTGGATTTCGCCGCGGGTCTTGACCGCAACAATATTGTCATCTTCATCAACCACATCTAGCAGTTCCTGACTGACTGACACAAGCCTTCTCCCGGGAATTAATGTATCGCAAAGTCTATCCTGATTGATCGGAAAATCGAATTGCCTTTGCACAAGCAATGGTGAATCATTAACGCAATAATCGGATCGCGCTAAATATGCCAGCATCAAGGCCCCGTTATCAGGTTGCCAGCCTCGAATACGACAACTCTTGCCTCGCGATCACCTGGCAAGACAACCACGTCAGTCGTTATCCCGGTATCTGGCTACTCGAAGCCTGCAGCTGTGATCAGTGCGGCAACACCCAAACTGCAGTAAGACATATAAGGAGTATCTCATCGAACCGGAATTGTTTGTTTCGTTTGTGCTGTTTGGGGTGATCGCAGCCATCACCCCCGGACCCAACAACGTGATGTTAACCACGACCGGATTAAATTTTGGCGTGCGTCGTGGCGTGCCCCATTTACTCGGCATCTGCATCGGCTTCCCGGTCATGCTGGCGCTGATTGGACTCGGTTTCGGTACCCTGTTCCAGCTCTACCCGATTCTGCACGAAGTTATCAAGGTCATAGGCGTCATCTACCTGCTATACCTGGCGTGGAAAATCGCCAGCGCGCGCGGTGGTGTAGGCAAAGTCAGCCAGTCAAAACCGATCAACTTTTGGCAGTCGGCCGCGTTTCAATGGATCAATCCAAAGGCATGGATCATGGGCAGCAGCGCACTCGCAGCCTATACCTCACTGGATGATAATTTTTTCATCCAGGTTTTGATCATCTGTGTAACCTTCATGATCATCACCATTCCCTGCGCCGGAGTCTGGCTGGTATTCGGTGCCGGATTGCAACATTTCCTGAAAGACCCACTGCATCTGAAAACTTTTAACATCACCATGGCATTGCTACTCATTGCCTCGATCCTGCCGGTGGTGTGGGAGATGTTCATCTAGTTATCGTACCAGCAAGCATAATTTCATCTCGCATTTTATTTTTAGCGATATCACCCAGGTTTCCGACCTAATTTGAAATTAAACGAAATCGGCGTATCCTGATTTGTTCAGCACAAGTTTTTACGCAACTTTCGTGCTGCATATGTGCGACGTTTCTAATAAAAAGGGGGAAATCCTATGGCATATACAGACTGGATGATAAAAACAAAACAAGTAGCAACCTGCAGTTGCGACTACGGGTGCCCGTGTGAATTCAACGCACCGCCTACCCGCACGCCCTGCGAAGGGACGATGGCGATTGAGATCACTGAAGGCCACTATGGGGATGTACAACTAGACGGACTGAGGGTGGCAGGCGCCTACCGTTGGCCAGGACCGATGCACGAGGGTAAAGGCACCTGGTGGTCGGTCATCGACAAACGGGCGAGCGAGGAGCAAGTGAACGCCCTGTTCACGATTCTGGGAGGACAGGACCAGGAACCAACCACCGGTTTCGCTATCTATGCGTCAACCTTAGAACACGAACCCGATCCAGTGTTCGCGGATATTGAGTTCGAGTGGGACCTGGACAACGGCACCGGTCGGTTTGCGGTTGAGGATGTGATGGAGGCAAATGTCGTGCCGATAAAGAACCCGGTAACCGGTCTTCCACACCGGGTCGCGATCAGCATGCACACGGCATTCGAATTCCGTGAAGCCGAAATGGCCAGTGGCACGTTTTGGTCCAAGGGTGAGCTGGATCAGAATCACGATGGCCGCTACGCTTATATAAGTTTGGTAGCTTACGGGCCGTACGGCATCATCGACGAGCAATCCCACCCTGCCGCTAGCGCCTGAGGGCTTATATGCATTCCGTGGCAGGTATCGACCGTGCGGTTGAACGGTTGCTGCACCGTGACCGCCAGGTGGTACTGGCTGGCCTGATTCTAATAACAGGCCTGGCGTGGTTGTATCTCTACAATCTCACCGTACAAATGGATATGGGCTCAATGGAATTGGGTCTAGCCGGCACAACCGCGCTTCCGATGTCCGACATGGTAAAGCTCACCCCGTGGACTTCGACCGATGCATTGTTCATGTTTCTGATGTGGGTGATCATGATGGCCGGCATGATGATACCGAGCGTAACCCCGATGGTGCTACTCTATGCGCGGGTAGTCAGACACAATGCAAAGGATACCGAGCCGTTGGTACACACTGGCGCATTCTTTGCGGGTTACATAATTGTATGGACTATTTTCAGTGCCGCCGCAACCGGGTTGCAATGGGGTCTTGAGCAGACTGCATTACTGTCGCCAATGATGGTAAGCAACAGCTCGGTATTCGCCGGTATTGTATTGCTAGGTACTGCCGTCTACCAGTGGACGCCATTCAAGGATGCCTGCCTAAGTCGTTGTCGCTCTCCCGTATGGTTTCTATCGACTTATTGGCGGGACGGAGCCAGCGGCGCATTTCGTATGGGAGTCTGGCATGGGGCTTATTGTCTGGGCTGTTGCTGGGCTTTAATGTTGCTGCTGTTCGTGGGTGGCGTCATGAATCTTCTGTGCGTCGCAGCCATTACTATCTTTGTGTTGATCGAAAAAGTAACACCCTGGGGGCGTGGTATCGGACGCGCAGGATCCATACTGCTGGGATTGGCAGGAATTGTTCTACTGATGGACCTTTAATCGATGTTTTTATTGGCTAATATTTTAACGTAAAAGAAGGCAAATACCTTTTCAGACGCAAGACACTTTCCACAAATTACATACAGGAGAAATCCAGATGACTGATGTGAAATGGCATATCGAAGGCGAATATGTAGAATTTTGTAGTTGTGATCACGGCTGTCCCTGTGAGGGGATGGCAAACCCGACACAAGGCCACTGTGATGGAGTAGTGGCATTCAAGGTGAACCAGGGGAATTACGGTGATGTCTCCATGGACGGCCTCACCTTTGCAGCGACCTATTTCTTCCCCAGAGCAATTCATCACGGGGGCGGACATATGCAACCAATCGTTCATGAGGGCGCCAGTGACGCCCAACGTGAAGCATTGTTCGCGATTATGTCGGGCGAAGGCCAACCAGTCGGGGCCCTGTTCAATATTTTCAGCATCATTGTTGAACACATTCACGATCCACTGTTTGAACCGCTCGAGTTTGAATGGGATGTGAATAAGAGAACCTGCCTGGTGAACGTACCCGGTGTGGTTCGCGCCGAGACCGTACCCATTCGAAACCCGGTTACCGATACGGAAGTACAACTTCGAACGGTACTTACCGATGGGTGGGTGTTCTATGAAGGGGAAGTCGGCTCAGGCACGGCTAAGGGCATAGGCGACATTAAGTTCGACTACTCCCAGCGCCACAGCTCGCTTGCCCATTTCGCGTTTAACAATGACGGAATGGCTTACAGCTACGAAGAAGCAAAGGAACGCTATGGACTGGACAACGTAGCGTAAGTTTCCGTTGTCCCGATGAGTTATACCGGCTGTGATAAAATCGCCGTCTACGGCTTGGTTTTGTTGTTCGAGTATAAATTCACATTCAAAAAAAGGTGAAAGTTATGAAAACCATCAAGCAATCAAGATTGACTTATGGACGTGTCAATTTGAAAACGTTACTGATCTATGCAGGTGTTCTCAGCACCGGTCTAGTCATCGGATTTGCCAACGGTAGTTCTCACAGACAGCCCCCCGCAGAGCATGAAGGTGTGAGCGTAGTCGCACTGGGTCAGCTAAACGAATCATCGCTTAAGATTCAAATAGGATTAAGCGGATACGAAATGAAATTGAGAGAAATTACGGTCGCGCCGGGAGGCGCAATTAAAGAACATAGTCATGCTACTCGTCCCGGGCTTGTACAGACGATTTCCGGTTCCTGGGTTGAAGTTCGAAATGGTAAGGAATTTGAATTTCCTGCCTCGAAAAAAGTGGCCCTGGTAGAAGATGAGAATACTGTTCACTGGCTATATAACGACGGCAAGGTTCCTGCTATCGCCGTGGTTTGTGGCCTGTCGAAAGTAACTCAGTAACAACCGTAACCTGAGCCTTCCGGCCTCAAGGCCGGGTTTAAGGCCTACATTACCAAACCAATAAAGGTATTGGACTTCATCCGCACAATTGATGAAACATTCAATAGTGTTAGGAAGTTTGGCTAAGCCGAATGTCCGCTATTTAGTCAGAAGCAGGATAAGCTTCTCCATCCTCGTAGGGAAACCACCAGAAATCCTGGGTACCACAATTCGGATCGAGCCATACAAACTTGGTCTTGCGAAAGGTCTCGAGTCCCTCGGGGCCCAGTTGCCGTCCCATACCACTCATCTTGGTACCACCAAACGGGCCGGCGTCGTTATCGAGTAACGGCGCATTGATCCAGACCATGCCACCGTCGAGCTCTTCCGAGGCACGAATGCTCTCGCGCATATCCATGGTATAGAGACAAGCCCCGAGTCCATAGATTGAATCGTTGGCGAATTCGAGCGCCTGGTCGAAGCTTTCGACTTTACAGATTGGTGCCACCGGACCGAAGCTTTCGTTGTTAAAGATATCCATTTCGGGATTACAGTCGGCCAGGATCGTCGGCTCGACGAACCAGCCCTTGTCCTGCCCGGCGGGACGTCCGCCACCATGTACCAGGCGCGCACCTTGTTGTTGCGCGTGTTCAAGCACGCCCTCGTAACGGGTACGTTCTTTCTCGGCAACCATCGGTCCCATTTCAACCTTGTCGAGACCATTGCCGATCCGAATAGCCTTGGCGTGCTCGGTTAACTTTTCAATAAACTCGTCGTATACCGCTTCATGCACGAAGAAACGCTCGGCCGAAACGCAGATTTGCCCGCAGTTCATGTAAGCTGAAAACGCGGCGCCCCGCGCGACCACATCAAGCGGCGCCGAAGGCATAACGATGAACGGGTCGTTACCCGAGGTTTCGATCAAGGTCGGCTTCATCATTTCGCCGCACTTGGCCGCGATTGCTTTTCCCGTTGGTACGCTCCCGGTAAACGCAATCATATTGGTGCGCGGATGTTCGACCAGTTGACGCCCGGCATCACCTGCGCCGGTTAGCACCTGGAACAAACCCGGCGGTAAATGCCGGTTAAAAGGCTCGGCAAACATCAGCGTTGTGATCGTCGTGTATTCAGAAGGCTTGGTGATGACCGCGTTACCGCTGGCCAGTGCCGCGGCGCCCTCCCAGGCGAGCAGGGTCATCGGATAGTTAAACGGCTGGATCGATACCACCACCCCGAGCGGCAGTTTCAGCGTGTAATTCAAATGCCCTTCTACGGCCGGGCCCACTACGCGACCGATATCGGTACGCCCGGTTTCGGCATAGTAACGGATTGCGGACACCGACCAGTCAACTTCATCGGCGGATTCCTTGTAAGGCTTTCCCATTTCACGAGTCAGGGCTTCGGCAAGCTGCGGTTTCATCGCGAGTAAATCGTTGGCGATCTCGTGCATCACCTCGGCCCGTTCCAACGCGCTCATGCGCCACCACTTCTTGTACGCGGCCTGGCCGACTTCGACAGCAGCGTCAACCTCGGCTGCGGTGGTTTCGGCAATTTCGGCGATCACATCACCGGTTGCCGGATCGATAACATCCCTGCCTTCAGTCGCTGCGCTGCGACGAAACTCTCCATCCAGTAATATGTTATGACTCTTATGATCAAATTCTGCTAGTACCCCCATGCCTGTCTCCTAAAGCTGCTGGTTTGAATTAATTCAATGCTCGTATTTTGCATCGATCAGGTCTTATGTGCCACCCCCAACGGACCCAGGCGCACGCCAGCACGCAGATTTCTGTACTCCAGATCGGCCAATTGACAGGGATGGATGCCGGGTGCAATCACCACCAGGGTTTCCGCAGCTATCGGGTCGAAGTCGGCGCGAAAGTGCACCGTACTTTTAACGGCGACGATTTTCTGCTCGGTGGGTTCGATACCGAGATGACGGATCATCGCCAGGTCGAGGCACTGGGATCGCGAACTGCCGACGACAACACGCACTTCTGAGTTTTCATCAATCACCCGCAACAGCGCCATGTTACCGAGCGCAGCTCTAGAATTCAGGTTCATCGCACCGGTGTAGGTAAAGTGCCCATCACCTAGTGTTTCCACTTCAAACTGTGCGCGATAGGGCTCGATACCAGCCAATCCCGATTTGGCGCCTAGCGCAGTTTCAAGCACGGATCCGACTCCAGCCAGGTGTGCCATATCGGCCACTTCGGGATCGTAGATAACAGCGATCACAGCCTGTGAGGCGCCATTACGTACCATGGCTTCGAGCAGCCCGGTGGTGTCCGAAGTGCCGCCCGCACCCGGGTTATCCTGGGCATCGGCAAGCACTACCGGTTTATCAGTGGTGTTCCGCATCGCCCGTTGCACAGCTTCATCAGGGGCCAGTAATTCGAAGTTAAAATCGCCTTCGGCACAGAGCACCTGCTGATAGAGTCCTTCAGCGGCCGCCTCAGCTTCCGTCTTATCTTCGCCGTAAGCGACCACCGCGGCACCGCATTCGGCGATATCGGCAGGTGGAAAACCGGTCGCAAAATCGACATTGCATAAACCGGGCCGCAGACTCATTGTGGCAAGCTGTTGGTAGATTGATTTACAGGGATCGAAGTCGGTGCACTGCGACGACAATGGAAACAGGAACGGTATCTTGCGCACTGCCTTGTGCAGCCTTTGGCCAGACTTAATCGCTGCGAGCATATCGTAAGCGCGGGCACCTGTTACCGCCATATCGAGATGCGGGTAAGTACGATAAATTGTCATCGCATCGCTACAGTCCATCATTTCCT
Organism: uncultured Gammaproteobacteria bacterium; assembly: GCA_964194715.1. Taxonomy (GTDB): domain Bacteria; phylum Pseudomonadota; class Gammaproteobacteria. Next base: position 22,739 of record CAXMNA010000095.1, on the reverse strand, counting down.
CGGTAACGTTGGCATGCAAGTCGAGACTGATCACGATTGGCACGTCGGTTCCGACAATTTCTCGTACGCGGCGCAGCAACTCACCTTCACCATCCTCGTAGTGCTCGGTCACCATGGCACCGTGCAAATCAAGATAAACCGCATCCAGTGATTGCGCGGTATCAAGCCCGGCACAGGTCATATCCGCAACGCGTTCGAACGCATCACGCGTAACGTAGCTGCTCGGTTCGGCCGAACACCAGCACAGCGGGCGCAAGCGATGACCAGCCTGCCGGGCGCTGTCTATAAATCCGGACAAAGGAATATTGAGCCCGGCCATCGCATCGAACAGGCCATCACCGGTTACTAAACCGGGCCAACTGTCAGCGCGCTGGAACGCTTCGAAAGGCGCCAGGTGCGGCGCGAAGGTATTGGTTTCGTGTTGAAAGCCACCAACGGCGATGAGCTTGTGATCAGACATGGGAACCCTGTAACCGATTTCGGTTACAGGGTAAACATTTTGCAGTAAATTTAAAGCTTAGGCCGCATCCGCCCAGTCAAGATAAGCTTCCAGCTCTTCCGAACCACCTATCACGCTGAGATATCCCAATAACATCACGTAGGCAAAGATGGACTAATCGGTTTTATTATGTATGTTCATGCTCTTCCTCTGCCTTACGGTCACCAATCAGGTAAAGGGAAGACACCAGCAACAACGCACTGACCCACATCAGCGGGCTCGGACGTTCGGCGAATATCACCATACCCCACAACACGCCGCTGATCACCATGAAGTAGTTCGCGTGTGACGTGTAGATCGGCCCCTTGACCCGGATCAGTTCAAAATAAATGTAAATATCGATCAGTGCAATCGTTGCTATAAATACGATCGCGGCATGCCCCTGGTTCCAGGATTGAAGGTCCTGCCACTGCCAGTTGAACATTGAAAAAGCAACCATTAGTGAGCCGGCATAAATCGCTTCACCGCAGGCAACCTGGTAAGAATCGGAGTTCGACGGCCAATAACGAGCGGTGAAATTATGGTGGATAGCGTAGCTTACAGGCACTACCATTGCCAACAGTAGCCAACGCCAGGCGACTGCTTCAACGCTGTGCACATCGGGTAGCAGGATTGCAAAGATCGCGAAAGCACCGAGCATGATACCGGCCACCCTTGGCAGGTTAATAGTGTCTGTTTTCATCATCCACGCAAATATCAGTGTTGCCAACGGCGCCATGCTAACGATCAGGGTCAGCACCCCGGCGGGCATGTGCGCGATTACCAACAACTCGGCGATCATTGGCAGCAGGTATCCGGTAAGGGCGCAAACCAGGTAAAACAGGTTGTGCTTTAGGCTAAATAAAGGCTTACGGCGACGCAGCAGAGCGATCGCGATCATGCCGACACTAACCCCTACGGTGGTCAGAGTAAGAATCCCGACATAGGAAATGCCTGACAATACCGCGACCTTCAACAGCGAAAAGTACAAGCCCCAGCTGCTGCCCAAAAACACCAGGTAAATGATTGGAGGTAAATTTGTCGTTGCACTCATGTAAGCCGCAAATCAGCAAAACAGCAAAACAGCAAAACAGCGGGCAAGCCTACCGCAGCTCAGTCTAGTTTGACAGCCGTCACAGTTTCGGTAACCGGTAGTTATTCTTCAGCTTAACTTCAGATTGTTTTTCTAGGCTAGCTATTATTAGGGAAGTGCTGCCTTGAGCAGAATATATCAATGTGCTGGGGAGGAGTATACTTAGACGGAGTAGAAAGCAGATTATGAAACTTTTACTGGTAGAAGACTCGGAGCGATTACAGCGCTCGCTGTCGACAGGGCTCAAGAAACACGGTTTTGCCGTGGATCAGGCCTTCGATGGCGAACAGGCGCTATCCTATATTGCGGTCAATAAATACGATGCGATCATACTCGATTTGATGCTGCCCAAAATCGATGGCTTAACTGTATTATCAAAGCTGCGAAAAGAAGGTAAAGACTGTCACGTATTAATACTGTCAGCCAACGACCAAACCGAGGATCGCGTGCGTGGTCTTGATCTAGGTGCAGACGACTACCTGGTGAAACCGTTTGCGTTCGACGAACTGGTCTCGCGTCTGCGGGCACTGAACCGGCGTCGCTCCGGGATCAAGAACCCGGTGATCGAAATCGACGGCATCAAGGTTGACTCGGTGGCACGGCAGGTCCTTTTCGATAACAAACAAATTTCCCTGACCCCGCATGAATATCAATTACTGGAGTTTCTGGCAAGGCGCAGAGGACGCGTGTTTTCGCATGATCAGTTAATCGATCAACTCTATGACGCAAGCAGCTACGTAACCCGCAATGCGGTCGAAGCGCATATCAGCGCATTACGCAAACGCCTAAACTCGGCAGGCGCTCCCAAACTGGTCCAGACCCGCCGCGGTTTTGGATACCTGATCGAGTAGATCGCCATGTATTCGATCCGTAACAAGCTCAATTTTACGATTATCGCCAGCATGATCGTAGTGTTGTCGTTAACCGCGGGGTTTCTATATGTGCGCGTCGCCAGCCATGTCGAAGCAGTGTTTGATGGCGCTTTGCTTGACAAGGCCCACGCGCTGATCTCGCTAACCGAACTTGACGAAGAAGGACTCGAGTTCGATTTCGCCGAGGAAGGCGTCATGGCGGAATTCCAGGAGGGAGACTCTCTTCAATATTACCAACTATGGGAAATCGGCGTTGATTTGCTGATTAAATCACCCTCGCTAGGGGAAGTTGATCTGCCACGCATGGAAACCGTACTTGGACAACATCAATATGCGGATCTGCAATTGCCGGACGGTCGTACGGGACGTCTGATCGAAATTAATTTCATGCCACGTGTCGAGATCGAAGATGATCCGGATGATGAGGATTACGGGGTTGAAATTCCTCCTGGAAAACCGGTCACGATGGTATTTGCCCGTGAGCGTGAATCGCTAGACGATACCCTGTTTGTTATCGCTACCACAATTTTTGGCGTCATCATGATCGTACTGGTGATCTCGGGATTATTAGTCTGGCGACTGGTTGGCAGCGGTCTGTCACCGCTATCGAATCTTGCCAAGCAAGTCAGCGCAATCGACGAATCAAGTCTCGATGCCAGGCTAACCCACGAGGGCGATCAGAGTGTTGAAATTGCACCGATTGAAAATCAGCTTAATCACTTACTCGAACGCCTGCAGTCTGCGTTCGAACGCGAAAAGCGATTTTCGGCCAACGCCGCGCACGAACTACGCACCCCGCTCACCGAACTCAAGACGCTGGCCGAAGTAGCCAAAATGGTTCCTGACGATCAGGAGCAGGTGCTTGCGTTTTTTAACGATGTCGGGGAGATTTCGGGGCAAATGGAAAAAGTGGTTATCACGCTACTTGAGCTGGCGCGGTCCGAGGCTGGACTACTGCGCTCCGACCCGGAAGATATCCTGCTTTCCCAGTACTGCGATGAAGTCTGGCAGCATGCAGTAAATGGTGGAGGTGCTGGCAGATCCCTGGTCAAGCATATTCCCGAGGGCCTCGTTATCAACACCGATCGTGAAAAGCTGGGCATGATCTTGGGCAACTTGTTTGTTAATGCGGTCAGTTATAGCCCGGATAATGCTGAAATTGAAATCGCCGCCGAAATACGTAATAAAAACATTGTGCTGGAAGTTAAGAACGCTTCGATCGACTTAAAGGCCGAAGACATTTTGCACATGAAAGATCGTTTCTGGCGCAAACAAAAAGTCCAGGGAGATAATGGCCATTCAGGACTGGGACTGACCTTGGTGGAGGCACTGGCCAAGATCATGAAGCTCGACATTAGTCTGCGCCTCGATAATCAGCAAATTTTCATGGTAACTATCTCGGGATTGAATCCGTCCCTTCACCAGTAGAAAAGAATGCTGATCGTGTTAGTTAAAACTCGTAACTGAGTTCGATTGAAACAAAACTGCTGGTATCTCCCTCGTTAGATCCATAGGCCTTGCCCGCTTCGAACTCGGCCGCAATCAGAGTCAACTCCAGACCTTCATATGCATTGATAGTTACTACCAGGTCGATTTCACTTCCCAGGTCAGCACTTAATCCGGAGAGATCCGCCTCAATGCTGACATCACGCATTTCATCCGCCGTATCGTCCTGCTCATAGTCATAGCTCAGCAGTGCGATCTCGACGACATCGTTAATCTCCCATTCAACTCCTAGCGCCTGCACCACTATATTTGATATTTCCGGTTGATATAGCTCGCCATAGACATCTGCGTCACCTTGCAGGCCGGTCTGGCGGAACGACTCATTGCGCATATCGTCAGGATTGTCATCACCCGAGCCCCGCGCCCTGCCGACGATAAAGCTCCAGTCGTCGAACTTTGCCGGCGTCCAGCTTACAAAAAAGCTTTGTGCCGAGCCGCTAACTCGGCTCTTTTCGACTTCCTCAACCTCGGACATATCACTGACCGGATCCGGATCGCCAAACTCGTACACTTTTTCGTCACCTCTAACCTCAGCGACATGCAGCTCGACTTCAATCTCTCCTACCGAATCAAGATCGAATTCACCGAGGTAACTGATTCCGGTCCAGGTGAGATCTGCATCTTCTTCATCAATCTCGTCGAAATCTTCGAACTCTCCCACTACAAAGGATTTCGAATCATCAACCTGATCCAAATAATAGAAGTTTAGTGATTGATCCGGGGCGAATTCCCAACTCAGGCTGGCAAAAACCCGTTGGAGCCCGTCAATTTCGGGATCGATAAAATCGGCATCGGTAGATTCGCGCGCCTGCTCCTCGGCAATTCCAAGCAGGGTCTCAAAATTACCATAAGTAGATTCCAGAATGATCGAATCAAGGTCTTCGTCCCACCATAACCACCATTCGCTAACACTGACGATTTCTACGCGGCCAATTTTCAGTTCGGAATCTATCTCCTCGCCAAAGTAAAATCCCACCCCCATCTCTTTGCGCTCAAGGCCGGAAAGTGTCTCCTTGGTATTAATCGACTTAACGGTTTCGGATTCGTCGACCAGGCTGGCGCCGAAGAAAAGATACAAATTATCGTTGACCGTATACTCGAGCTTAAACTCAAACTCGTAGTCCTCTTCGACCAGTCGATCCTGAGCAGGATCATCACCCAAGCTTAAATTATCGAGTTCATTCGCCTCGAGGTCGAGCGCAAATTCATATTCAAGGGGGAAATTATCATCGGCACAGGCCGGCGATAGGATAAACAGGCTGCCGATACTTATGACAACTAAAAGGTTTCGCATGGATCGATCCTCAGTTTTTCCTCAGGTTAGTGGACTAATATGGTCCCTGAAGTTTGAGACTCGTGTGGATCAAGTTATTCAACTTCCGCCTGGTTCAATCCAGTTTACTAACACTAATTATAGAGGATTTTTTGTAAACCTGAGAAAAGCATAGCAAACGGAAGAGACTTTTTGCAAACCACATCACATTCGCCTTGAAGCCCAACACACTTAAAATAGGCCCATGGGCGCTACTACATTTTTTCCGTGTAATTGAGCCCTAATCGTCGATTCCAACCTTAATGATTTCGCCTTCGGGACTGATGATGGCTTCGAGCTTCTGCCCGTCATGCTTGAAGTCAACCTCGTAAACTTTCTGGCCCCGATATTTCTCTTTTTCGATTTCGGTTATCTTTGCGCCCGGATAAGCCTCCTCGATGATCGCCCTGACCTCTTTTTTACCGATCGCTGCAACCGATCCGCTAAACAAGGCCAGGCTAATAAGTATCCAATAGATTTTGTTCATAATTGTAGAGTCCGTGCAGAACAATTAAGCTAGCGTAGATGGTACACCAATCCAGCACAATCGCCACGCGTTCGGTCGATAGCCGTCACGGCTATGCGATGCCGTTAATGGTGATTGGGTCAAATGAACCAGTCACGCCCGGAACAAACCCCGAGCCAACCGAATTAGGCGCTCAGACTGGCCACCATCGGATCGGAAAAAACGGTGACTTCGCCGGTCTCCCGATCGTACAGGTTAATATTGTCAAGATAGGGTGAGTAAATATGCAACGTGACGAGGTTGCTATCGCCATTGTTGCGAATTTCGTGGATATCATCGTCGAAGGAACCACAAACTTCGCCGGCACTCATGGTCGTAACCGATTTCTCAACCAGGCGATCGCCCTGCCAGCTGAAACTGGTTTCGGTTGCAACACCCTCGATTACTCTGACCCCGCAGGACGCGCCCTTGTGGTCATGAATCGGGCTCGCCTGACCCGGCTTCCAGCACAACACCAGCGCATAAAACTGCGGCCCGTATGCCAGCAGGTTACGGCTATAGCGCTCGTCGGAAAAATGAATATGGTCCGTCAGCAAGTCCCTCGAAATAGAGTCATCATCAAGGTGGTCGGTTAATTCATCCAGTGATATTTGCTGCTCGAATGAATGCAGCCAGTTAACAAATTCTTCAATGCTGTGCATATCTTAGTATCCCAGTTCCGGACGTACTACGTTCAACAAGGGTTTCCCCGTCAGGTAACGCTGTAAATTGTCAAAAAACAATTCTAGCGTAATCGGTACATAACTGTCGCCATCATCGGCTGAAACGTGCGGCGTGACAACAAAATTCGGCGCCACCCACAGCGGCGAATCATGTGGTAAGGGTTCTTCATCAAAAACATCGATAACTGCGCCTGATAAATGTCCACTCGCCAGCAAATTGGCAAGCGCAACGTAATCAAATGTCGAACCTCGTCCCACATTGATAATACCGGCTCCAGCCTTTAGCGATTGCAAGCGCTGGTGATCAAACAAGCCACGCGTCTCGGGTGTCGATGGCAACGACACAAATATATAGTCCATCCGCGGTAACACAGTATCCAATTGATCCATCGCCACCATTTCATGCACATGCGGATGGGGCTTGCCGTGACGGCTCACGCCGATGATATGCACCGGCATCTTATCGAGTTGCGCGGCTGCACCACCACCGATACTGCCGACACCAATCAGGCCGACTGTCTTGCCCTCAATTGGAGTTGAAAACAGGGAATTCCAGGTCGCATTACGCTGGTTGCTCAGTATTGCGGGCATTTTGTTGTGCAGCATCAATACCGCCATCAGGGCGTATTCACCGGCCTTATCGGCATGCGCACCTTTGTTATTGGTAATCGTTACACCTGCGGGCACCCAGTCCATCGGGCACAGGTGCTCGACACCGGCGCCGATGCAGTGAATCCATTTTAACTTCGGGGCCACTGCGGCCAGGTTCTCGGTGGGCAGGTTCCAGGTCAGCAATACCTCAGTGTTTCGCATCGACTCCGTCCAATGATCGGTATCCCAGTCGACAAAAACTTCAAGTTGCTTGGCCAGCTCTGGATAACGGTGCGCAACCTGTTGATACCTGTCCATCGAGATCGTAAATACAGGCTCGCTTTCGGGTGTCGAAGGAAAAGTGTCCGGACCCGCGTGATTATTTTTGATATGTAGCTTGATGGTCATTCGCGGTATCCGGCTTCCAGCGTCTTGAGTGCGTCGATCACAGTCTGAACCCGCGTCTCCCCAACCAATGTTTCGGTATCAAACTGGAGTTGCATAACCTGCTCACCGATGTTGTTCAATCGCCTGCTGTCATCTGTCGTGTCCTCGTCTATGTTCAGCACGGTGTCACCACCATAGGTCGGCACTGGATTAGGCCAGAAATCAGTGACATGGCCGGGATCGATTCCGCTTTCGAGATCGCGGCAAAGCTTACGCAGTTTCTTACGGTATTGAATAATGCCCTTGTCGCTCGGCACCAGGTGCTCCATTTTCTGATCCGCGATGCGGCCCATACCTTCCACCGCTTCGGCATCGCCGGGAAAACGCTGGCGTTGATCATAACTGCGGTCCATGAGCTCACCCTGCTCAATCAGCTCGGGACCTTCGGACGTATTGTATTCCTCCGGATCGGCACGCTCACCGAAGATTGCCCACGCAAACGCAGTACTGTTTTCATCGTCGATGGGTACTACCCAGCGCGAAAACGCTGTGCGTCCATAATAGATAGGCCTGGTACCATCGGCTGAAAATGCGGCACCTGCCTGGGTATAATTCGGCAGCACCAGTTCGTTGATCCGCACCCAGACATGCTCATCGACACGGCGCACATTAGCGCCGAGGAAACTCATTTCGCGCTCGTAAAACAACAACTCGCCAATTTCACCCATACCTTCGGAAAATTGTGCCCGGCTCATGCGTGAATGCAGAAAACTGGTGTGAATCGGATCGACGATTGCATCCAGCACCTGCAGCCAGTTGCAACGGTAATCAGCACGGTAAGCCACCAGGGACTGGCCTTCGATTTCGAAAGTATCGTAAATTGGAAACTCTGGAATTTGTTCAATCGGTCCCAGGTAGGCGAAGATCAAGCCGCGGTACTCCCTGACCGGATAGGCGCCGAGCCGGGTTTGTTGCTTGACTAGATTGGAAATTTTTTCTGGTTGCCCGGGAATCTCGACGATGCTGCCATCGATGTCGAACAACCAGCCGTGATAGCAGCAGCGAATGCCATTTTCTTCGCACACACCAAACTCCATCGACGCACGTCGATGCGGACACTGCTTGTGCACCAGACCGTAACGTCCCGCCTTATCGCAAAACAACACCAGTTCCTCGCCGAGAACCTTAATCACCCGCGGTACATCTTCGACTTCGCGGGTCAGTGCAACCGGCTGCCAGTAACGTCGCAGGTATTCACCACATGCACTGCCCCTCGAAGTTCTGACCAGAAGCTCATCGCTCGCACCGCGTTGATCCTCGGTATAACCCTGGTAGTTAAGGTTGTCAGTCAATATTATTGTGCTCCTCGAACCGAACTAAAAAAACTTACCGCATGCTTCTAAGCGGTGCAACTATCATTTGGTATTTACATTGTTAAGAAGAAGGATTTTAATTCGCATTAATCAAAAAATTCTCAAAACACTATTTTGGGAGATACCGACATGCTTGAAGCGCCCCCTTGTTTTCCTGATGAAATACCCGATGGCTACCAACATTTTGCAGACGAAACCAGTTACGATGCAGGTAAGCATTTAAATCTCGAGTGGCCGGAAAGAATCTGGACGCTTGAGGAATTTGGCTACGGTCGCAGTGAAATCGCCATGTGCGCCTCCCCTGTTGCTGTCACCTCGCCATTCCGGTTGCTGTCGCAGGAAGGCGTTAACGCCCTGTATGAAATCGTCACCAGGTTAAAGTCGGTAAAATCTACCCTTCAGGGCAATCGGGCCCAATCATATTTGGCGGGCGGTGTTTATCGATCGAAATTTTTAAAAGACCTGTGCGCCTGCCCCGTTATTCTGGACCACCTGTCAAGAATAAGTGGGACAAAACTTGCGCCTCACTCGATGCCATCCCAGCAGGTTTACGTTAATTATGCGCCAGAAGATATCACCAAAGCGGTAGACGCCTGGCACTTTGATGGAATCGGTTTTGATTATGTGGCTATGTTGACTGATCCGAGCAGTTTGAAAGGAGGAAATTTTGAATACTTTCAGGGCACCAAATTTGAGGTGGCAAAAATGTATAACCTGGAGGTAAATGACATACGCCAGGGAATTACCGAAGAGCTCGACGAAAACAGGGTAATAAAAACACAATTTCCGGAAGCCGGATTCGCCATTTTTCAGCAAGGCAGCATGATTATTCATCGGGCCGCAAAACTCCTGGAACCTGCCGACAGAATAACGATTGTGCCCGGACTGGTGTCCGAAGATATTTCCCAGCCTGATCCCACAGCTATCCATGACATACCTGATTATGGCGAACCCGGTATCAAGGTGGAGCTGGCTCGCCATAGCGCCTGGTTAGCGCAGGGTAAACTGAAAAATCTTATTAATTCTCAATCGCTGAACTCCGATGACGAGGAAATAGTGCATAACCTCAAACAGGCAGTTTCAGATGTTACTGCTCTACTAGACCATCTAGAAGCCGCAAGCAGAACAAAATAGGTTTACCGCTTGCCGTGAATATCGATCGTAGAGGGGAGGATTACTGCGCCGATTTTCAATCCAGTATACCAATGCTTTGTTTTACATCGTCTACCAGCCGGTTGCGGCTTTCATCCGCAGCGAAGTACCAGATCAGAATCCATCCAACCAGGATCAACACGGTTATCAACCTGAGAAATGCAGATACCTTTTGATTGGCCTTGATAGATTCGACACGTGCTCGATTAGCCTTGTAGACACGGTAAAAAAATCCAATGACCTTGAAAAAAGGCCCGTAGAGAAACTCTATCCACTTAGCGTAAGTCTTTTGCACGATATTATTGACGTATGGTTACGCGCCGCGCTTTGGCGAGACGGTATATTACATTCTGCATAGTTCCATTGATAGAAAAGCCGATTAGTTACGTAATTTGGGCCTTTAGGTATTGATAGCCAGTACATTCAATAAAAAGTATTGCTATATGCCCCATAGTAACTATGCTTTTGGCGACTTTTGCCTACTATCCACCGGGATCTTCGATGATCAATAAATCGTCTTCACCTAGCGCTATATAGTTGTGCAAACCTACTATAATCAGAAACTTATATGGATTTCTTCTCCTTTATTATCGCTGCAATAGTCGTTTTATCTATAGGGCTACCGGTTGCGCTAATTGTACTGTTCTGGATCACACGCAATAAAACAAACCACTTGCAGCGACAAATAGATAACTTACAGGCCCGGGTCGCTGGTCTCGAAACGCAGCCTGTAACAAATTCGGTTGTGCAGAGCGAAGCGGGCAGCCCGACCACGGCAAGCGACGAAGTTAGCACCGACGAGCCGCTTGAACCTACAGTGGCACCGGTTACACCCGAAGTCGACCTGCCACGGGAATCACCGCCTGCTGCAGCGGCAAGCACGCCATCAGCCGCTGCCAGCGTAACGCATGATCCGGGCCCACGCGCCAAGAATCCGGTTGATCATTTTGAAGATCTCCTGCGACGCATCGGTAACGTGGTGACTTCCTATTTTACCGATGGCAACATTTTTGTTCGCATTGGAATTCTGGTTTTATTTTTTGGTGTCGCCTTTCTGCTCAAGTATGCGGCTGAAAATTCACGCATCCCACTCGAGTTCCGTTTCATGGGCGCTGCCGTCGGCGGGCTGGTGTTACTGGTGTTTGGTTGGCGTCTGCGCCTGAGTAAAACGATTTACGGCCTGTTATTGCAGGGTGGTGGCGTCGGTGTCATCTACATCACGATATTTGCTGCGTTTCGCCTCGCCGACCTGCTGCCGCCGTCGCTGACTTTTGTATTACTGGTTTTCTTTTCGGCCTTCGCGGTTGCGCTGGCGATCCTGCAGGACTCGAAGGCGCTTGCGATTTACGCCGTCCTGGGTGGTTTTCTGGCGCCGTTCCTGGCATCAACCGGCAGTGGCAATTACATTGCCTTGTTCAGTTACTACAGTGTCTTGAATGCAGCGGTATTTGCGGTTGCATGGTTTCGTGCCTGGCGCTCTCTCAATGTGCTGGGCTTTTTCTTTACCTTCGGAGTTTTTGTGTTATGGGTGGCATTCGACTACCGCTCCGAACAGTTGTTGCCGGCGAGTGGATTCCTGTTACTTTTCTTCCTGATGTACAGCCTGATCGGAGTGTTGTATGCCCTGCGTCAACCCGAACATCTGGCTGGGCTGGTCGACGGCACGTTAGTTTTTGGAACCCCGGTCATCGTGTCAGGATTGTTGATGGTAATGCTGCGCCACCACGACTACGGCATCGCCGGGGCGTCAGCCGGCATGGGCTTTTACTATATCCTGCTGGCGCGCTACGCGTGGAAACATGTTGGCGAAGAATTCCGCCTGCTGGCCGAGGCAATGCTCGCGATCGGTGTCGTTTTCGCGACGCTCGCGATTCCCTATGCGCTCGATGGGCACTGGAGCAGCGCAGCCTGGGCGCTCGAAGCAGCGGGAATTTTATGGGTATCGATTCGCCAGAATCGTTTCTATGCCCAATGTTTCGCGATTGTCTTGCAGGTTGGAGCGGGCGTACTATTTTTTCTGCGTAACATCGACGACGTCGGCATCACGGCCTGGTTCAACCCGGCTTTTCTCGGTGGTTTTTTCATCGCCCTCGGCGCTTTTATTTCCGCCCGCATGCTCTACCTGCAAGCGCCGGATTTCAAGCTGCGACTACTGCACATCCCGTTTTACATCTGGGCAATGGGCTGGTGGCTGATTAGCGCACTGGTTCAGATCGACGAATTCGCTCGCGATAAAGTCAGTGCCTGGATTTTATTGTTTGGCGCGACCGCAGCGTTACTGGTCTATTTTGATCGTATACGCGAGTGGAACTGGATGCCGGCTGCAATCAACGCGGCACTGTTGCTACCGATGCTGTTTTTTATCGGGCTATATTCCCTGGTTGACAATGGCCACCTCCTGGTTACGCCCGACCTTTATTTCTGGATCGCCGTGCTGGCGACGAATTACTGGCTTATCGAAAAGCTTGAAACCGTGACCTGGCCGGAGTGGGTCAATATCGCGTCACATATCGGCCTCGTGGTGCTTACTGCGCTGATTCTGTCGTTCGAACTGGTATGGCTTTTAGAAAACAAAATGGATCTCCCGGGCAAAAGTTACTACGCACTTTTTGCACTGATGCCGCTGATTGCAATACGGATTGCGCAAATCGAGGGTTTTCCGGCGATCAAACGCCTGGGCCCGAAGCTGCAACTGAGTCTCATCGGTACGCTATCGGCGTTGCTGCTATTGTGGAACCTGATAATCAACTTGACCAACAGCGGCGATCCGGCACCGTTGCCCTACATTCCTTTTATCAATCCGGTCGATCTCACGCAGATCGCGTTCTTTTTACTGGTACTGGGCAGTTTAAAACTGCTAACGCCCTCGATGGCGGCACAGCGTAGGCATATTTTGATCATTCTCGGCGGATTGATCTTCATCTGGCTGACCGCGGTTTTGATCCGCAGTATGCATCACTACCTCGAGATTCGCTTCGACCTGTCGGCAATGTCGGTCGACACGCGCGTACAGTCTGCAATTTCGATCCTGTGGACCCTAATCGGCATGGGTGCAATGTTGTTTGCGTCTCGCCGCGACCTGCGGCCGTTATGGATCGTCGGTGCCGCGTTAGTCGGCGTCGTGTTGGTGAAAATGTTCTTTATCGACCTCGGTGCGAGCGGCACCGTCGAGCGCATTATTTCATTCCTGGTAGTTGGCAGCCTGTTGGTGGCCACAGGATACTTTTCTCCAATTCCACAAAAACACACGGAGCCGGGGCAAAACATGGAAGCGTCTACTCATGCATAAATTGCTCTATGCATTCATATTGCTATTGCTGGTTGCACCGGTGCAGGCAGCAACAGACCAGCAGGATTACGCCTACCGAGCACAGCTCAGTGAAGCCGATCAACCGCTACAGCGCATCGAGTTGCCGATCGAGGTCATTCTTGCGCTGACGCGCTCGGACTTAAGTGACCTGGCAGTTTTCAACATCAACGGCAAGCAGCTGCCCCACTCGGTTACACGTACACCCAAGACCGTGACCGATCTCAATCTGGAGTTACCGTTTCACGAATTCGACCGTTTCCTGCGGCAACATTCGAAAACCGTAACGACCCGTGAGCAAAACCAGCAGGCAGATACGCTGTCGGAGCTCCAGACAACCGAGACGATCGCGGTACAGTCCGTGCGCAAGGACTACCTGATCGAACTTTCGGTGGACGGGAAAACACCTGATTTCGACTACATCGAGTTGACATGGGTACACGAACCCGCCAGTCAGCTGCTTGAAGTCAAGGTCGAGGTCGGCAATGAACTGGATAAACTGCGCGTGATCAAGCCGCGCAAAAGCCTGATCAATCAGGAGTCGAAGGATTTAAACTGGCGCAGCATCAGGGGCATTCCACGTAATCAAAAATACCTTCGCCTGACCCCGGTTAACGAGGTTACCAGTTTCGAGTTGCAAAACGTCAGCGGGCACTATCGGGAAAGCAAAGACGCACCTGTGCTGACCTATCAATTCGACCCCGACATAAGCGAAGAAGAAACAGGGCGATTTTATTCATTTAAATTTCCGTCGGAGGTCAATGCCGAGGCGATGCGCATAGTTCCAATGGACGCGAACCGTGTTATCAGTGGCGATCTTTACGCGACCTGGGGTAACACCGAAACCAGAAAACGCATCCGGGCCGGTTATCGCCAGCACAACATCAACGCCGAAGACGTCAAACCCAACAAACCGATCAAGCTGCCCCGCAGATCCTATAGAAACATGTGGTTTACCTCGCGCTCAGAACTTTCCACGGCACCCCGGGTCGAGCTAATTTACCCACAATTCGAGCTGATATTCCTCGGCGATGGCGATGGGCCCTACACCCTCGTCTGGGGCAACTATGAAAGCAAGGCCCAGGTCGCTGATTTGAGTCGTATACTGAAGGGCAACCTGCAACAGGCGCAGCAGAGCGGCACGCTGGTAACCCTTGGTTCGATCGAAGAATCGGGAGGATCCTCGCGTCTGGCCCCGCAACCCGCATTGCCGTGGAAAAAATGGCTGTTATGGACACTGCTGATTCTCGCCGCTATTGTTACCGGACGCATGGCGTTCAAACTGTATAATGAGATGAATAACCCGCAGTTAACATAAAGCAGCAAGGGGGAATGAGAATGGGGAGTAAACCAGTCGTGCTGGTAACGCGCAAACTGCCGGATACAATCGAGCAAAAACTGGCAGAAAACTTCACCACTATTTTGAATCCCGATGACAAGTTATACAGCAGCGCTGAAATGCTGCAGCTGGCCGAAGAAGCAGATGCCATTCTGCCCTGTCACACCGAAAAATTTAGCGCCGAAACCATCGCGCAATTGCCAGCCCGGGTAAAGGCAATCGCCAATTATTCGGTAGGCGTCGACCACGTTGATCTCGACGCTGCCCGTAAAAAACAGGTTATCGTCACCAACACGCCCGACGTGCTTTCCGATGCCACTGCCGAAATTGCGATCTTGCTGATGCTGGGTGCGGCACGTCGCGCCAGCGAGGGAGATCGCCTGGTACGCAGTCAACAATGGAAAGACTGGAGCCCGGCCTTCATGGTAGGACACCAGGTCACCGGCAAACGCCTCGGCATCCTGGGCCTGGGCCGGGTCGGCCAGGTGGTGGCCCAGCGTGCGCGCGGTTTTGACATGAAGATACATTACCACAATCGCAATCCGCTGGACCCGGACCAGGCCGGGGAGGCAATCTACCACGATAGCGTGGAAGCGCTGCTGGCAAATATCGATGTGCTGTCGATTCACTGCCCGGCTTCAGACGCAACCCGGGGCTTGCTAAACCGCAAACGTATCGCCGCGATGCATCGTGACGCCATCCTGGTGAATACCTCGCGCGGTGGGGTTATCGATGATGATGCGTTGGTCGAAGCGCTGCAAGCGGGCGGCATTGCAGCCGCAGGTCTCGATGTATTCAACGGCGAACCCACCTCTATCCACCCCGGATATCGGCAGCTGGACAACGTATTTCTATTGCCGCATGTCGGCAGCGCCACCCACGAAACCCGCCAAGCCATGGGTTTCAGGGCAATCGACAACCTGATCGCGATATTTAATGGCGAAGAGCCGGGTGACCGCGTGGCCTAGACCCACTAATTCGAGCGAAAACAATTACCCGTGGCGAAAAAAAGCTGTGAATCGGGCGATAGTCACAATATACTCAACCCGCGTAATAAGCCTGCTATGGCAACCGAAATCGGTGGCAAATCCAGAAAAAATACAATCTGGTATACAATATACACGCTTAATATGCTTTAATTCCGATTCCAGTCATCCGCATAGCAACAAAAACAGGTAACGGCGATTCGAGAGACCAACTGAGAAAACACTATTTCAAGCGTAATTGACTAGAAAATAACTATCGCCACCCTAAATTTTTTCTAATAAAGAGGAAACTAGTTATGACCGAAGTAACAACATCACGTCGAAAATTCCTAACCACCGGCGCCGCCGCAATCGCGGGCGGAACCGCAGCAGCTGCATTCCCCAATATTTCTGTTGGCGCCAGTCCCGTCGTATTGAAAGTACAGGCCGCCTGGGGCGGCGGTATTTTTCTTGAATTTGCCAAGGACTACGTTACACGTGTCGAAGCAATGTCGGGGGGTTCATTAAAGATAGATTTACTCGGTGTCGGTGCGGTCGTCAAGACCGCCGAAATGCAAACGGCGGTGCACAAGGGCGTGCTCGACGGTGCGCACATGGTAACCGCCTACTGGTATTCCAAGAGCCCGGTTGCATCGCTGTTCGGCACCGGCCCCTGCTTCGGCTGGTCCGCGAATGAACTGATGGGCTGGATCGCCCATGGCGGCGGCAAGGATCTTTACTACGAACTGATGCACGACAAGCTGCGTCTCGACCTGGTCGGTTTCTTTTCCGGACCGATGCCGGCGCAACCGCTGGGCTGGTTCAAGGAGCAGATCAATAATAGCAGCCAGATGAAAGGCCTCAAGTATCGTACCGTGGGCCTGGCCGCGGACGTGCTGCAGGAAATGGGCATGTCGGTGGTGCAACTGCCGGGCGGTGAAATCCAGCCGGCGATGAAGAGCGGGCTGATTGACGCCGCCGAATTCAACAATCCGACCTCGGACAAGGACTTCGGCATGCAGGACGTTTCCAAGCATTACCACCTCGCCAGCTTCCACCAGTCGCAGGAAAGTTTCGAAATCATTTTCAACAAAACACTTTATGACAGACTCTCAAAAGCACATCAGGCAATTCTGGAACACGCTTCCGAAGCCGCGTCACAGGACATGGCCTGGAAGGCGATGGAGCGTTATTCACAGGACCTGGTGACACTGAAAGAAAAGCACGGTGTTAACGTTTACCGCACCCCGGATAGCGTCATGGCCGAACAGTTGAAAGCCTGGGATATCGTGGTGAAGCGTATCAGCGATTCCGATCCTTTCTTCAAGAAGGTCATCGATTCGCAGATGGCCTGGGCCAAGCGGCACGGTGCCTATGCTTTGAATAATTCACCGGACTACAAGGGCGCCTACGAGCATTACTTCGGCAAACTGTAGGAAGCACGTGCGTTAATGACTGGCGGGGCGGCGTACACTAACGCCGCCCCGTTCTTAACTTTACAATCGACATGATTACGCCAGGTGCTACGCCATGACCCGTATTCTTCATTTCATCGATAGCCTGAGCGCCTGGACCGGCAAGGCCTTCGCCTGGTGTATCGTGATCCTGACCTTTTCCACCTGCTACGAGGTGTTCATGCGCTACGTGCTGGGTGCGCCGACCGTATGGGCCTTCGACATGAGCGTGCAGATGTACGGCGCGCTATTCATGATGGCCGGTGCTTACGCGCTGTCGCAGGACGCGCACGTGCGCGGCGACGTGGTGTACCGACTGTTAAAAATAAAAACCCAGGCCAAGATTGACCTGACGCTTTATATCCTGTTCCTGATGCCAGGCGCCCTGGCATTGATTTACTACGGATATGGCTTTGCCGCAGATTCCTGGTTTTACAAGGAAGTGAGCTGGAGCAGCCCGTCGCGTATCCAAATCTATTTCTTCAAAACTTTGATACCCGTTTCCGGCACGCTGGTTTTACTGCAGGGTATCGCAGAGGCCGTGCGCTGTGTGATCTGTATCAAAACCGGGGCCTGGCCACCGCGCCTGCACGATGTGCAGGAAACCGAAACCATGCTGATGAATGAACAAGAAGATTTGGGCCAGCTGGAGGAGGAAGATCATGTCTGATCCAGTAGTCGCAGTATTTATGCTGGGCCTGTTCATCTTCATGGTGATGCTGGGATTTCCAATTGCTTTCACGCTGATCGCAATGGGTCTCGGCTTCGGCTACTACGCCTACTACGACGAACTACGCATGCAAACCATATTCGACAACCGGATATTCGATTTATTCGTGCAGAATACCTTTTCGGTCATGTCCAACGACGTACTGGTGGCCGTCCCACTCTTCTTATTCATGGGCTATGTGGTCGAACGGGCCAACATAGTCAATCGTCTGTTTTTCAGTATTCAACTGGCCGCGCGTCACCTGCCCGGTTCGATGGCGGTTGCAGCGCTGTTTACCTGCGCCATATTCGCAACCGCTTCGGGTATCATCGGCGCGGTGGTTACGCTGATGGGCATGCTTGCATTCCCGGCGATGCTGAAAGCCAATTACGACGAGAGTTTTGCCGCCGGTGTCATTTGTGCCGGTGGTTGCCTTGGTATCCTGATTCCGCCTTCGATCATGCTGATCGTGTATTCCGCGATCGCGGAAATTTCACCGTTACGCCTCTATGCCGCGGCAATGTTCCCCGGCCTGCTGCTGGCCGGTATGTATATGATCTATGTGGTCGGAAGAGCTACCTTAAATCCGAGCCTGGCACCCAAACCGAAGGAGGAAGAGGTCCCGTCTTTCGGCAGGATAGCCTGGGAATTGACAACTTCGTTTATTCCATTGGCTTTGTTGATCATGAGTGTACTTGGCGCAATTTTGATGGGTCTGGCAACACCGGCCGAGGCCGCGGGTGTCGGTGCCTTCGGCGGTTTGTTTCTGGCAGTATGCTATCGCTCGCTCAATTGGGAGCGGTTAAAGCAGGCGGTTTATCTGACCGCGAAAACCTCGGCGATGGTGTGCTGGCTGTTCGTCGGTTCCTGGACCTTCGCCTCGGTGTTCTCTTACCTCGGCGGCCACGAACTGATCAACCAGTGGGTACTGTCACTGGAACTGGGAACGGTTGGATTTCTGATACTCGCACAAACCATTATTTTTCTGTTGGGATGGCCGCTGGAGTGGACCGAAATTATCATTATTTTCGTGCCCATCTTCCTGCCAATGCTGGCAACCTTCAATGTGGAGCCGCTGTTTTTCGGTATTCTGGTGGCGCTGAATTTGCAGACTTCGTTCCTGACGCCCCCGATGGCAATGGCCGCCTATTACCTGAAAGGCGTGGCGCCACCGCATATCCAGTTGATGGATATATTCCGCGGCATTATGCCTTATCTCGCGATCATCATTTTCTCGATGATACTACTGTATAACTTCCCCGGGATCGCCCTCTGGTTGCCGGTCTACCTGTTTGGACCAGGGTAGCCTGCGAGTAAGGCATAAAGCATGGATAAATTCGATCCGGCTACGGCAAACTTGCTCGGCGCCAGCGACGCCCGAGCGGCTATCGAAAACGGGCTGCTGAGCTCACAAGAGCTGGTCGCAGCCTGTTTTGCGCGCATTGGCGAACTCGAGGATTCCTTAAAGGCCTGGGCGCATATCGACCGCGACCTGGCGATGGAACAGGCACGCGCGGCCGATGAATTCCGCAGCCGCGGCCTGTCGACAGGACCACTCCACGGCCTGCCGATTGGAATCAAGGATATTATCGATACCGCCGATTACCCGACAGAGCACGGTACGGTATTGCATCGCGGACGCAGGCCTGCCCAGGATGCGACCCTGGTGTCGTTGCTGAAAGAAGCCGGCGCAATCATCTTGGGTAAAACCGTATCGACTGAAATGGCGGTATTCTCGCCCGGCAAGACCCGCAACCCACACAATCCCGAACATACCCCGGGCGGCTCATCGAGTGGCTCGGCGGCCGCGGTTTCGGCCGCGATGGTCGCGCTTAGCGTCGGTACCCAAACCAACGGCTCGATCATCCGGCCAGCCTCCTACTGCGGCGTCTACGGTTTCAAACCCAGTTTTGCACGCATTTCGCGTCACGGCGTGCTGAAACAATCACCACCGCTGGATGCGATTGGCGTGTTCGCGCGCAATCTCGACGACCTCGCACTGATCGCCGACGTATTGATGCGCTTCGACGCCCAGGACTCCGACATGAGCCCGATCGCACCGCCTGGTATCGGTAAAGTGATGGCGCAAGCAGTCCCGGCAGGCCCGCATTTCGCATTTGTGCGCAGCCCGGTCTGGGACCAGGTTGAACAGGTGACCAAGGACGGCTTGCGCGAGCTTGTTGACGCGATCAACGAAAGCCGGCAGAAAACCGTTGATATTGTCGATTTACCGACGTCGTTCGCCGAGCTGCACGAGGATCACCGCAAGGTGATGGAAGCCGACCTGGCGCATAGTTTTGCCGAGGAATATAAGCGCGGCAAAGCGGAATTGAGCACGGTACTGTGTGAAATGATCGAACGCGGTCAGCAGGTTAGTACCAGTGATTACGACGGCGCACTCGCCAGAATGCAGGATTACTGCGCTTTCCTGGAGGAAATTTTCGACGAATACGACGCTATCCTGACGCCCGCGACCCTGGGCCCCGCACCGGCAGGCCTCGACGCTACCGGCAGCCCGGTGATGAATACGATCTGGACCTTTTGCGGCACACCCGCAATCAATGTTCCTTTATTGCAAAGCCCTGAAGGCTTGCCGATCGGTGTCCAGGTGGTGGGTGCGAAAGACGACGATGCGCGTCTGTTTCGCAGTACGCGCTGGTTACTGGATATACTGAACGGATAATTTTCCTTATACTGATACGACTAACCGAGAGAGATCGCCATGGATAACATCATCACCGGAGCAATTGCAGTCGCCATATTTCTGGCTTTTGTACTCGGCCTGGCCGAATCGATCGGCGAGTTACCTTTTGTTGTAATTGTCGTCATCGTATCCGCCATGATCTGCACTGATTTTTATCAATCCGCGAAGCAAGGCTTAAAACAAGAACGGCAAAAGAAATCCAACGCGTCGCAATAATTACACCTGCTTCGCAGCAACCAGCAAAGAATAACGTTATCCCCTCAAATAAGCGCGTCATCCCGATGCGTCAACCCCGCGTATGCGGGGGGCCACGAAAGCGGGGATCTCACAATTACACATAACCACCAGGCCTATCTAACCCAGATCCAGTTGTTTCAACATTTGTTGTGAGTACCAGTAGGCGAACTTGCCAACACTGGGTTCAAGTGCAGAAAACCTGCCCTGGCGCGCAAACTTCGAATTCAACCCAACCTGCTGCTGTTGCAGAAAAGGCAAGTCTTCATCGAGTGCCGCGTCGATTCGATCGTAGTAGTGATTGGCACGTTCATCAAAATCATCGAGCTCGACCGACTCGGCGGGAAAACAGATGGTTTGTATCACCCGGCAACGATCAACCGACACTGGAAACGCCTGGTACATCCACATAGAGTCCTGCGATAACGCAAACGTGAGGTTCGGATAGATCCAGGTGTAGCGAGTACCCCTGGCTTCACGATCCTGCAACTTCTTCGCGACCGGCAAGGCGTATTGCTGGGAATCTTCCATTAATGCCGCCGCCCCTTCGGTCGCGCCAAACTGGGTGGTGTACCGACCACTTACCGCGTCAACCGCGTCCGGCTCCGGATAAAGCCAGTTAATTGAATCAGGATGCACCATGGGCAGGTGATAGTACTCGTTAAACACCTCGATGAAGGCTTTCCAGTTGCACTGCACCTCGAATTCCCGCACCCGGGTTGTCTTCCAGTGGCCGATTTCCCAGGCTTGATGATACGCATCAAAGTCGCCCAACCATTCCGCAATGGTCGGGGGCTTATCCGCAAAGCTGGTAAACGCGAAACCATCTTCAACAGCCACCGAAAACTCCACCAGGCCAGACTCGCGAGGATCAAAATCGATCGCCTTTTCCATGCGCGGATAAATCTTTAGTCTGCCGTCGAGGTCGTAGGTCCACCAGTGAAACGGGCACTTGATTTTCTTGCAGTTGCCATCACCAGTCAGAATCTGGCTGCCGCGGTGGCGGCAGGAATTGGCAAATACTTTTAATTCACCGGACTTGTTACGCAGCACAATGAGAGGTACCCCACCGACATCCATGGCCGAGTAATCCCCTGCATTCGGCCAGCGATCGGCGCGACCAAGACCGACCCAGCCATGATGGAAAATCGCATCCTGTTCGAGGCCGAGTAATCCTTTGTCCGCGTAACAGGCAGGCGGAATCCCGAGCGAACGGTTGGCGTCGGGCAACACCCTGGAAAGCTGTTGCTGCAAGCCCTCCGATGAAACCAAATCAGACTGTATTCGCACTGGCGAAGTCTCCTCTAATCCAATGCCGCGAGTATCCCCATAAACCCAACCCGGGGCAATTAAAATGGCCCGCGGCTCAATTGGCACAAGAATGACATTTTCGCTAGTATGCAATCCAGCAGCAATTAATCAGGCCAATTGCAAGCTTAACTAGCACCAGCGAATCAAGGAAAAATAAAATTGAGAGATTTCAAGCATTTATCAATACCCCAACCACTCCAAAAAATTAACAAGGCGCGCCCGCTAATATATATTAGAAGGCCGTAGGCCTTCTAAATTAGCTGTTATGACGCAACTTTCCGGAGCCAGGCATTATGCCAATAGACAGTTTTGATCCTGACAGTGTTTGGAAGCCATTTGGTGCATTTTCCCAAGCAGTAGTGCAGGGCACGGGGAAAATAGTTCATCTTAAAGGTCAAGTATCACTTGATAAAGAAGGCGGAATTGTTGGCGACCGAGATATCGACGCACAGGTAGAAAAGGCCCTTGAAAACATAAAAACAATTCTTTCAGAATTTGGTGGACGCATGGAAGATATATATTCGTTGACCCACCATGTAACTAATATCGAGGAGTTTATGAAAACGGGGCACATCCGAACACGATACTTCAAACCGCCCTATCCCGTTACAACCACTGTTGAAGTGACTCGTCTATATCACCCTGATTTGTTGGTTGAGATCACAGGCTCAGCTGAGATCCCGCTAGAGCGGTACGTGGAGCCGCGACGCAGTGAATAGATGTAATCGAGATGTTGCACATAACAAGCGCATGCAGTCGGACCC
>CAXMNA010000094.1:0-6337 GCA_964194715.1 uncultured Gammaproteobacteria bacterium | reverse complement strand
ACTTGGCGAAGTTGGAAACGTCGATCACCCCAACTGCCGAGCGCAGGGCGTTACACTCCGCGGCCACCGGTTCAAACCAGTTCTGGCGTTCGAAACCATAATCTTCTTTTGCCTCGACTCCCTCGCCGGCAAACCAGAGCGCATGTTCGTAGCCATAGCTCAAACCGAACACCGCACCCATCGTTATCTGGCGCTCGTAGGCCGGGCGTGTTTTCAGCGGGCGTCCGGCTTCACGCTCCTCGTAAGGGAAATGAATTTTAAAGCGATGCGAGTACTGATCAAAGGCGCGTGCACGGGTGAATGCCTTGCTGGCCCAGTGGCCGAAACGCGCCAGATCCCACGGAAACAGGTCCATTTCGGGTTCGCCCTCGGTAATCCACTGTGCCAATACGAGCCCAAGGCCACCCGATTGAGAGAATCCAGGAATAATGCCGGTGCAGCAGTAATAATTTTTCAATTCCGGTACCGGGCCGACCAGGGCCGAGCTATCGGGCGACCAGATCATCGGGCCGTTGATCACGCGTTTCACCCCGGCTTCGGTGAGTAGCGGTATCCGCTCGAAGGCGCGCATCAGGTTTTCTTCGATGCGACCCAGGTCTTCGTCGAGTAGTTCGTGACTAAAATTCATCGGTGTGCCGTCCTCGGCCCAGAACTTGCCGCCCTTTTCGTAGGCGCCAACCAGTAATCCGAGGCCCTCCTGGCGCAGGTAATATTCACCATCGCGATCCGCGATCAGCGGCAGGCGCCGACCCAGTGCCTCGATTTCGGGAATCGTTTCGGTAACAAAATACTGATGTTCCATCGGAACTAGTGGTAGCTCGAAACCCGCCATCGCCGCGACTTCACGCGCCCACAGGCCCGCAGCGTTCACCACCACGTCGGCATGTATGCTGCCCTTTTCGGTCTCGACGTCCCAACTACCGTCGTCGCGCTGGATGGTTGCGATCACCGGTGTAAAACGATGCACTTCGGCACCAAGATTACGCGCAGCTTTGGCATAGGCATGGGTAACCCCGGAAGGATCGACATTACCGCCATCGGGCTCATACATGATGCAACGAATACCATCCAGGTTGACCAGCGGATGCCTTCGCTCGGCTTCATCGCGGCTCAGTTCGTGGAATTCAACCTGGAAATATCTTGCCTTGGCTGCCTGTATACGCAATTGATGTTCGCGGTCGCGGGTTTGCGCGAGGTAGAGTGCGCCGGGTTGAAAAATACCACAGCCCTGCCCGGTTATCTCCTCGAGTTCCTGGTAAAGCTGCATCGTATAATACTGCAGTTTGGAAATATTGTTGTGATCGTGCAGGCCGTGAATACCTGCGGCCGCATGCCAGGTCGATCCCGAGGTCAGTTCGTCGCGTTCGAGCAGCACGACATCGGTCCAGCCCATCTTTGCCAGGTGGTAGAGGATCGAACAACCCACCAGTCCACCACCGATGACAACGGCCTGGGCATGAGATTTCACAGGGTCCCCCGAATCTGATTAATCATCTGCGACTTTATCATCAGCGGATACGAATGCATTGCATCTAGCCTGCCACTATTACGCGTTATGCCGGCGAATTCAGGCAGCCTTGCCAATAATCGACTCCAGGATGCGCAAAAACTGCAACACCTCGGTTCGCGAATTGTAGTGGCACATCGAGACCCGTACACAGGTGGGCCGATTTAACGGTTCGAGTATATTGCCCGAGAAATAATCATTCTTGCGTACATGGGTACGCACGCCCTGGGCGTTCAGCTGGCTGACAATTTTGGCACAGGGGATGGCCTCGACATAGAGTGAAACCAGGCCCTCGCGATGACTGTTATCGTGCCCGCCGATAACAGTCACTTGTGGCATATCGCGCAAACCCTTTTGCCCTTCAGCGCCATTAATCATGACATCTACCAGGCCGGCTTCCTGCTCATGGATCGATTTGCCAGCCGCCAGTATTCGCTCACGCCTGTCGTCTGAATCGGTGAATTGCGATCCGAGCCAGTCGAGGTAATTTACCACCTCGGAGAAGCAGGCAAACGCCGAGGTATCACGGGTCCCGAGTTCCCAAAAATCGGTAGCGGTGCCGTCCAGGTGATCGTGCGGCAGCCTGCTCAGGCGCGGTGAAACCCAGGCGAATCCATAGTTGTGCCGCGAAAATACCTTGTAGGCGGAAATTGTATAAGCGTCAACATCGTAGGCATCGACATCCAGGTCGCCGTGCGGCGCGTGCTGAATGCCATCGACAATGATCACGCATTCGGGTGATGCCTCGCGTATTACCTTCACCACCGATTTAACCTCGACCGACATACCGGTCACCGGACTGGTATGAATAATCGTCGCCACACGGGTATTCGCGTCGACGATTGCGCGATAATCCTCTGCCGTTACCGTAGCGATCTGGTTATCATGGATAACCGCACGATATTCCTTGCCAGCAATTTTCGACCATCGTTTGGAAGCAGTAACCGTGGCCGGATGCTCCAGCGTACTGCCCACGACATTACCGCCGTCGGGGGTACCGAGTAGCGCTGCGCGCACCAGCCGAAACAACAGTTCGGTGCCACTTTCGCCGATAAAAACAGGGCCCTCGCGAACACCCAGAAACCTGCGCATATCATCGCGTGACTGGTCGATGATACGAATCAGCTCGTGCGAGGCGGGGTTATCGCGGCCCTGGTTATCGGGAATTCCAGCCAGGCGCGTATTCGCTTCGACCACGCTTTTCAGCGTCAAAGAGCCGCCCGCGTTTTCAAAAAATACGCGCGCGCCCTGGTAAGGGCAGGTATCGACATGACAAAATCGCTGGCGAACTTCACTCAGTAGTAAATCGTTGAACATTATCCTTCCGTATGGCGGTGATGGGTGCTATCTGCGGACAAATCAGACCGGCCTATGCACGCCCGGCAGTATCGTGATACAGCCGTTCTAAATCTATCCGTCGCTGCATGGCTGCCGGTTCCAGGTCGCTCGTCGCAGCGAGATCACTACCATAAAGCTGATGGCGGTCGACACCGCGAGCCAGTAAGGCGGTAAACCCCTCTACCTTTGTTTGCCGCACATGCGGTGCTATATACTGGATATTGAGTCCAATGCGCCGATCGGTACTTAGATTGGGTGATGACGAATGCAGCAACCAGCCATGATGAAATGAAGCCTGACCTGGTTTTAATTCAGCGATTACCGCCTTCGACTCGTCGACCTCGGCGATTCGCTGGTTTTGAAATAAAACATTATTTTCGTCATCCTCACCGAGTATATGATGCTGGCGTCCGAGTCGGTGGCTTCCGGGAATCATGCGCATGCAACCGCTACTTTCACTGGCATCGGACAGGGCCAGCCAAACCGAGACCTGGTCATCACTGTCCAGTCCCCAGTAGGTTAAATCCTGGTGCCAGCTCACATGCGATTTCGTATTGGCTTCCTTGATGATATAGGTGACGTTATAGATCAGAATATCCGGGCCGATCAATTGCTCGACCACGTCTAGTATGCGCGGATGGCTGGCGAGTTTTGCCGGTGATGACAGGATGGTGTGGACTTTCGCCAGGTAGTGCATGGAGCCAGTTTGCTGTTCGGCATGGTCGAGTTGCGCACGGTGTTTGCCAGCCTCTTCTGCGTCGATTATCCCAATCCCCGAGAGATATCCCCGGGCTTTAAATTGCGCACTGTAATTCATCGATTCAGGTCCCGACCAGACGATTCGGCGCAATGCTAGCACCACGATAAATAAATAGAAAACAGTTATTACATAAATTAATATAAAAATTATTCTGGAAAATTTCGGCCAGTATTGAGGGTCAATTTTACCCGTCTGGCTATCCTACGCTGGAGTCAAATAATGACATCAACCAATCAGAACCGCTTTCAGTTACTGGGCTGGGTATTATTCGTATTCTCGGCATTGTTCTTCATCTCTTCGAGTTTACGGGCTGGAGACCTGGTGGGCCTGATCGGTGGATTATTATTCCTGTTTGCCTGCATTGTGTTTCTAATTCCGCTGGTTTCGACGATGCGATCTGCGGCAATTTCAGATGACTGACAATAAGCGCCTGCCTGGCTAGCCGTAACTAAGCGCTGCGGTATAAATATTCTCGATATCCTGTAAATTGGTCGCACGCGGAGCATTCGCAATTGGACGTACCTGGCGCACCGACGAGGCTGCCAGGGATTTAATATCGGTTTCAGTAAAACCAAGGTCACCAATGCCATTGGGCATGCTGGTTTTTTTCATCAACTCGACGATACGCCCTGCCACCAGCTCGCCTGCATCCTCATTACCCGCATCGCCGGTATCTGCACCGAGACTATTCGCGGCCTCGAGATGCCGCTCCGGCGCCCCGGCAGCGGTATAACGAAAAATTGCCGGCGCCGAAGCAATGACACTAATGCCATGCGGAATAAAAGGCGATGCCACCGCGTAATCATCGGTAGTGATATCATGCATCAAATGCGTGATTCCGTACGAAAGCGCATGCGGTAAATGCGTACCCGAATTACCAAATGCCATGCCGGCAAGGGTTGCACCCCACATTAGTTGATCGCGGGCTTCGTTGTCACTGGCGTCATTAACACCACGTTCGAGATATTTCCCCACTAGTTCGAGTGCGCGTGTTGCAGCCAGATCACTCCACGGATTCGCACCCTGTACATAAGGCCGTTTTCGCGGGTCGCCGACTTTGGCCCAGCGTGTATAGGCTTTCGAGGTGTAGCACTCGATCGCGTGACTGAGTAGATCGAAACCGGTAGAGGCCACAATATTACTCGGCAGACTATCACAACAGGTTGGGTCGACCAGAGCCTCGTCGGGTAATAACAACGGGTTGCCGAGCACAAACTTGGTATTTAAATCGTTGATGCGGATTACCGACAACGAGGTGCATTCGGACCCGGTACCAGAAGTTGTCGGGCAGGCCAGATGGGGCAGTAAAGCGCCCGGAACTGGTTCCCCGGCGCCCAGAGGCGGCGGGAAATAATCCAGAAATTCATCACGGGGATACAGTCCGTACACCATCGCCGCTTTAGCGGTATCCATCACCGAACCACCGCCTACCGAGACGACGCCGTCAAAATTGCCCGCGGCGATAAACCTGGCAGCGTTTTTGACACTGGTATCATCGGCCTCGATACGGATTTCAGAAAATATTGCAGTTTCCAGACCGACATCGCGTATCGATTGCAACACGGTAGCCACATACGGTCCGTCTTTCAAATTTGGGTCTGTGAACAGGGCGATACGCGTCATGCCCCGCGCGGCAACCCGGACACCCGCTTCACCCAGGCATCCGCGTCCGAATGTCAACTTTGGCATGGCCAGGGTAAATGTATCTGCGCCATCGTCGCAGGGTGCGAAATATTGGCAGCCCATTTGTTGATATCCTCAAATTTCGATGGACTGCAATACTAACAAGAGTAGCGCAATAAAACTAAATGTCTGATACCTACTTGTGCGTAACCCGGTCACCCCAGATTTCGCGCAGGCGTTTATCCCGGCCACAACCCCATCGGTAAGCCTTGTAGCGCAGGGGGTTATTGATGTAGTAATCCTGGTGATAGCTTTCGTTACCGCTAATCGGGTAAAAGGTTGACGCATCGAGGATCGGAGTTACGACCATCTGGTCGGGGAATTCTTCGATGACCTGCTGTTTCGATTTTACCGCCAGTTTTCTTTCTTCCTCGTTCGCAACGAACACCGCGCTCAGGTAACTATGGCCCTTATCGCAAAACTGACCCCTGGCATCGAATGGATCGACATTAACCCAGTAGTGATCAAGTATGCCCTGGTAATCGACCACGGCCGGGTCATAGGTAATTTCGACAGCCTCGTAGTGTCCGCTGTGATTACCGTTATAGGTGGGATTATTCAATGTACCGCCAGTAAAACCCGATACTACATTACTGACTCCTTTTAGCGCGTCGAAATCAGATTCCATACACCAGAAACAACCACCGGCCAGCGTAGCGGTAGCGGCGATCGTGGCCTGGGAGCCGGAAAAGGCCACTAAAAACAAAATCATAAACGATATTTTTTTCATCGATTCTCCAACCTGGTATTAATTCGTCGATTCGACTAGTTTAGAGCCACTTGGTTCATATCCCGAGAATTTTTTCAGCCTGGTGCAAAAATATTTGGCCAGCAAAACCAAATTAATCCATAGTTAGCCGATAGCAGGGCTTACAAATTATTATTTAAAATCATCAACGGATGCTGGCTCGAAAATTGATGATTTTGCAACTGGTATCGACAGGAAAATCCGCTGCTTAAAACCTCCCCGGGGTGACTGGTTGCAATCGCTAGCCAGTTGAGTCTAAATATATCCTCACTCAATTTGCGATTTTCAGCTTCGTGTCCAA
>CAXMNA010000093.1:0-3543 GCA_964194715.1 uncultured Gammaproteobacteria bacterium | reverse complement strand
GGTACGCACATTGAGCAATTTCTGTGTGTAGGCTGCCCTGGGATTGGCCAGCATCTCCCGGGCATTGCCCTCTTCGAGCAGGTTGCCGTATCGCCACACCATGATGCGATCGGCCATTTGTGCACCCACCGCGAGGTCGTGACTGATATAAATAGCGGCGACATTGCGTGCCTTTACCGCTTCCTTAATCGCGCCCAGTACTTCGATTTGCGTGGTCACATCCAGCGCGGTGGTCGGTTCGTCAAAAATAATGATGTCCGGGTCAGAACCAAGCGCCATCGCAGTCATCGCGCGCTGTAATTGTCCACCCGATACCTGGTGCGGGTAGCGCTCGCCAATAAGTTCAGGGTCGGGTAAATCGAGCTGGCGAAACAGTTCGATACTGCGCTTTCGCGCCTCTGCCATTTTCATTTTACCGTGTTGCACCGGTGATTCGGCAAACTGTTCGGCCAGTGTGTGCGCAGGATTAAACGAGGCCGCCGCAGATTGCGCGACATAGGCTACCTTATTGCCGCGAATTTTGCGCAGTTCGGCATCGGACTGTCCAACCAGCTCAACGCCATCGAGTTTGATCGATCCGGATACAATTCGACAACCGGGTTTGGTATAGCCAAGCGCAGTTAAACCAAAGGTTGATTTACCGGCACCGGACTCGCCGATCAAGCCCAGAATTTCTCCGCGTTGCAGTGTCATCGACAAATGGTTGACGATGGGTTTCCATTCACCGTCGATATCCGCTTCAATCAACAAGTCCTTCACATCGAGTAATATTTCGCTCATATCCGGTATCTATTTTCAGAAGCTATTGGTCGTCGCGTAAGCCGCTGGCCTTGAATACCCAACGGTCGATCAGCAGGTTGATGCCGATGGTCAACGCGGCAATACAGGCCGCCGGTATCAGCGGGTGCATAAACCCCCAGGCGATACCATCGGCATTGCCTCGAACCATTGCACCCCAGTCAGCCAATGGTGGTTGCAGCCCAAGACCGAGAAAACTGAGGCTCGCGATGAGCAGGAATACAAAGCAGAAGCGCAGGCCGAATTCGGCAGCTAGCGGGGTCATCGCATTGGGTAGAATTTCCCTGCTCATCAGCCACCACAGGCCTTCACCGCGAAGTCGTGCCGCTTCCACGTAGTCCATTACTTCAATATCCATCGCCACCGCGCGCGCGATACGGAAAACCGGCATCGCATAAATAATGCCGATAACCAATATCAGTGTCGTAGTTGCGGTGCCTAACGCGGACAAGACAATCAACGATGCAATCAGTGTCGGAATCGAAATGACCACGTCTACCACGCGGCTCAGAACCTGATCGACGCGGCCACCCATAGTAGCGGCGACGAAACCGAGCACGGCTCCTGCGGTAAACGAAACCGTGGTCGAAACGATGGCTAAAGCCATGGTGTTGCGCGCCCCAAAAATCAAGCGTGACAGCAGATCGCGCCCGATCTGGTCGGTACCAAAAAAGAACTCGCCCCCGATCGGTTCCCACACGTCGCCGACAATTTCGCTTTCGCTGTAAGGCGCAAGCCAGGGCGCAAAAATGGCACAAAATGCAAAGAACGAGACGATGACCAGGCCAATGCGCGCGCTCAAATTGAGATCATTCCAGAAAGCGATAAAATGCTTCATCTTCTATGCCGCAATCGCGGGTTAGCCAGCATGGACAAAATGTCTGCCAGTAAAAATAACAAAACATAGGCCGTGGCAAACACCATTGCAGTCCCCTGGATTACCGGCAAGTCACGGTTTAACACCGCATCGACAATCAGTGCTCCAAGACCGGGATATACAAATACCACTTCGATGACGACCACGCCGACAATCATGTAGGCGAGGTTTAGAACCACTACCTGGATAATCGGCGACCAGGCATTGGGTAATGCGTGCTTGATGATAATGCGGCTCGGCTTCAAACCTTTAAGCTTGGCCATTTCGATATAAGGACTGGCCAGCAGGCTGATGATCGAAGCCCGGGTCATGCGCATCATATGCGCGACCGTTACCATTGCCAGCGTCATTACCGGCAATGCTGATGCTTCCAGCCGCGCAAAGAAACCCATCGAACTATCGACATTCGAAATCGCCGGAAGCCAGCCGAGGTTGACGGCAAATATTGCCATCAATATGTAGCCGACAAAAAATTCCGGGGATGCAATGGTAGTCAGAGTAGTGGTCGAGATGGCATTGTCGATAAAGCTATTGCGATACAGCGCCGCGATGACACCCAGTAGTATCCCGACCGGGACCGCAAAAAGAGCGGTGGTCGCGGCGAGATACAATGTATTCCCCAGGCGCTTGCCAATCTGCTCCGAAACCTCGCGTTGATTTGCCAGCGAAGTACCGAGATCACCCTGTATAACATTGCCGAGCCATGCCAGGTATCGAATGTGCACGGGCTGGTCGAGACCAAGCTGCGCCTGACAGGCAGCAACTGTCGAGGGTTCTGCGGCCTGACCGAGGATAGCCGAGCAGACATCGCCGGCCAGGGCCTCGACCCCGATGGTTATCAACACCGAGACGCCGAACAGGATAAAGACCCCCATGGCAAGACGCGGCAGGATAATGGAAAGTACCGGGTTGTTCATAAGGGCTTAGCAGGCATAGGCTGGCGAAAGGGACCGGTGTTCAGATTACATGTAATCTGAACACCTCATCAGTACTTAAGCGAGAACTGAGGCAGGCCTTGCTTAAACAAACCACCAGCGGGCGATGCTTCTTGATCCATCCAGCTCGAAGTTGCCGCCCATTTTTGCGGGTCGACCCATTTTGTCGGATGCCGCATCGACGTTATTGGCAAAACAGGGAATTACAGCGCCGCCTTCATCGCGACAAATAGCCTGCATTTCCTGGTAGATCGTGTTGCGCTTTGATTCGTCCAGTTCGGCACGACCGGCGACCAGCAACTCTTCGAAGCGGGCATTGTTCCAGAAGGTTTCGGTCCAGTTGCCACCCGCAGCCCAGCCGATGGTAAACATCCAGTCAGCTGTGGGGCGGCCAGCCCAGTAGCTGGCGCTCCAGGGCACCTTCAACCAGGTATTGGCCCAGTAGCCATCGGCCGACGCGCGTTTGACGGTCAGATTGACTCCGGCCTTTTTAAGTGACTCGGCGTAAAGCTGGGTCGCGTCAACCGCGCCGGCAAAGGCTGCGTCGGAGGCGGAAATCTCTACATTGAGACCTTCGTGTCCTGCCTTCTTCAGGTGCCACTTCGCTTTTTCCGGATCATACTGGCGTTGTGGCAGGTCGGATGCATGGTAGTTCTGCGAGGTACTGATCGGATGGTCGTTTCCGAGTGAGCCGTAACCGCGTAACACGGTTTTAACAAATCCTTCGCGGTCTATGCCCAGTTTTAACGCCATGCGGACGTCGTTATTATCGAACGGCGCCAAGCGTACATCCATTGGGTAGGTGTAATGCTTGGTACCCGCAACTTGCAAAACGCTGACCCCCGGTTTTTTATCCAGCAGGTGGGCGGTCTTCAAGTCACAGCGAACGATCGCATCAACCTGCCCGGTAGACATAGCATTCATGCGTGCGGC
>CAXMNA010000092.1:0-11688 GCA_964194715.1 uncultured Gammaproteobacteria bacterium | reverse complement strand
CGGCAGAAACTGGCGGAAAACACAGCCTATTTCCGGCGGCGTATGCTAGAAGCCGGATTCGATATCATTCCGGGTGAGCATCCAATCGTGCCGGTCATGACCAGTGACGCGGTGATTGCACAACAACTCGCAAGCGAACTGATGGGTCACGGTGTTTACGTCACGGCATTCTCGTTCCCTGTGGTACCTAAAGGACTGGCGCGCGTGCGTACCCAGATGAGCGCCGCGCACGGTCACGAACAGCTCGATAAAGCTATCGATGCATTTATTGTCGTTGGCAAACAGATTGGATTAATTCAATAGGAGTTTGAGATGAAAGCCCTGGTAAAAGCCCACGATAAACCTGGCCTGTGGCTACAGGATGTGCCCAAACCCGAACCCGGACCCGAAGATGTGTTAATCAAGATTAACGAAGTCGCAATCTGTGGTACAGATTTACATATTTATAACTGGGATCAATGGGCGCAGGAACACGTGCCGGTGCCGATGACCGTGGGGCATGAGTATATTGGTATTATCGAGGAGATCGGGGAGTTAGTGCACTCGGTCAAGGTCGGAGACAGGGTTTCGGGCGAAGGTCACATCATGTGCGGTGAATGTCGCAACTGCCGCGCGGGGCGCGGGCACCTGTGTCGCGATACGCGTGGGGTCGGAGTTAATCGTCCCGGTGCGTTCGCCGAGTATGTTTGCATTCCGGCACAGAACGCTTACAAAATTCCTGAAGAAATCAGCGACGATATCGCGTCGATACTGGATCCATTGGGCAACGCAGTGCACACAGCCCTGTCATTCGACCTGGTAGGTGAAGATGTGTTGATCACCGGCGCTGGGCCTATCGGTTTGATGGCAACCGCGGTCGCGCGACATGTCGGTGCGCGCCACGTGGTGATCACCGACGTCAACGAAAAGCGCCTGGGCATGGCGAACCAGTTTGGCGCGACCCGCACTGTCATGGCAGGGCAAGAGGACTTGCACGATATTATGGAAGAACTCGGCATGCTCGAAGGTTTTGACGTCGGGCTCGAAATGTCGGGTAATGAAAACGCACTCGCAGATTTGATCGATATCATCAATCATGGCGGTAAGATCGCGCTGCTCGGGATTTATCCAAACAGCCCGCGGATTAACCTGAACCAGGCGATTTTCAAGGGTATCAGCCTGAAAGGGATATACGGGCGTGAAATGTTTGAAACCTGGCACAAGATGGTGGCGATGCTAGGCAGTGGTCTCGATGTCAGCCCGGTGATTACCGATCACATAGATTTCGAGGATTTTGAATCCGGCTTTAGCCGACTTAATGCCGGCGAAGCCTGCAAGGTCGTGATGCGACTTTAACCGACCTGCTTTTTCATTCAAAGCCTTGCAATGGACCCCGGCGCGGGCGGGCCGCGTAGGCGCCGAGGTGACGATGTAGTGGGTCAAGGTCGGGGTGATCACCTTCATTCGTCATTGCGGGCTTGACCGATACGTCGGACCGCCGCAATCTATTGCAGCTTGATTGAAATTTATCCCGGCGTAGAAGTCTCTAAATTACGCCGCCGGAAAGCTGATAAATCCAGGCAGTAACTATCGAGCCAATCAGTCCGAGCATTAGATAGAGCGCGAAAACCGGCTTTTTTACCAGCGCCCAAACTGCGATCGCAGCTGGGATCGACGACACTGCCCCCGCGGTGACGAAGGCCATCGCGGCACCTGGCGTCATGCCAATTTCAATCAGCCCTGAAACCAGCGGGATTGCGGCATAACCATTCAGGTAAGACGGAGCCCCGACGATCGCCGCCAGTGGGATCGCGAACGGATTGTCTGCGCCGACGTAACCAGCGATCCAGTCAGATGATACGTAAGCGATCATCAGGCTTTCGAGGAAAAAGGCCAGGGTTAGCCATTTCCCGAGAAATACGCCAATCGACTGCGACTCCGCCCAGAAGGTCGCGGTGCGTGCAGGTTCACGCCAGAAATTCCATGACAGCTGCGCTGGGTTATTGTCGGCACAACTGGCGTTGCCGCAGCTGATGATTCCGACTCGTAGCGGAGCGTCGAGTCCACCGTAACGCTGAATTAACAGAACCGAGAAACCCGCTATTAATCCCATTGTCATCGCGGCAAGGGTTTTGGCTACGGCAAAATTAAAACCGATACCCGCCGCGGTAAGGATGAACATTTCGGGATCCATGATGGGTGATGCAATCCAGAAAGCCATGACCGGCGCCAAAGGTACCCCGGCTCCCAGCATCGCGGCGATTAACGGGATGACGCCGCAGGAACAAAAGGGTGACATAGCACCTACGAGGGCAGCGAGCATCGTCGCACGGACCGGATTACCGCTAAATGCCTTTGCAATTAGTGCATCAGCACTGGTCGCCTTGGCATAGGCCGCGAGGCCAATTGCCAGCGCAAAGAAAGGCAACATTTCCCATAGGGATTCGAGCGTCGATGGAACGCTGACCGCAAGTTGCGGTGGATCGATGACTGCCAACAGGATTGTGATCAGGATCATTGCCCGGAAAACCTTGTCCTTTGCGATCGAGATCATCAGTGGTAAAAATTGATTGTTTTGAATTTCGGTGTCAGTACAGGTATTCATATTTCTAGTAATCTCGAAATTAGTAAATTAAAAAATCAAGCTGCATCGTCGCGAGTAATGGCATCAGCACAGCATTCTTCGGTCAGGTAATCGACCAGGTTCTTAATCACGTCGTATTCGATTTTGCAGATCAACGTGGCCTGCTGACGCTCCTGCCGGATCACGCCGGCGGATTTCAGATGCGTGATGTGATGCGTCAGGGTTGATCCGGGGATATTTAATTTTTTTTGAATCATACCAACTGGTAATCCCTCATTGCCGGCACGAACCAGCAAGCGCACGATTTTAAGCCGAGTTGGATTACCGATTTTTGCGAGGATATGTGCTGCGGTGTCGAGTTTCATATCGGCGATCCTATATCACATATCTATAATTGTCAACTATATTACTAGAATTATCGAAATATAAATTAAAATAACAGGCGAACTGCCCTGAGCCATTCCCGCATTTCCCCAGATATTCCCGCCGGATGCGGAACACTTAGCGGAAGTCTTTTAATGCATGACGTGCTTTATGAAATCAGAGAATATCGTAACGGCGTTTGTGCCAGTCGGCATGGAAAGGATGCTGTCACAAAGTTGACTCGCATGGGACTCGTTCATTCCGCCGTACTGCAGCAATCCCATTGCCTTGTGGCGCATCTCGTCATAGTCCAGCGCAAGTTCTGGATCTCCCTTGCAATCTTTGCGCGATATTTTGAAGCTGTCGCCGGATTCAGTAATCGCAACTACCTCGGCGCCCCAGGAATCTGGATAGCTCGAAGCGTAGGGGTCGACCACCGATACGGTGGTTTCGCGGCGCAGAGTTTCGCTGCGTTTTCTTGCGTGGGCACTGAAAGAATCCAGCCCGACCACGCCATCGATTACCGCAATGGCAGCGGTATGGTAAAGCGAGAATTTAGCCTGGTACTCGGTTTCGGGTTCGACACAATCACACACATCCAATGCAGCCTGGTAAGTTTTTACGCTAATTTCTTTGATTTGTTTTCCATCGAGTAAATGGTGGATCTCGAGTGCACAATCGATGATCGGATGCGTATGTCGACAGGAAGGCCAGGGCTTGATAGATGTTAGACGCAGCTGCCAGTCAGCATCCGGACTGAGTATGTTGCGTGGTTCCGGGTCGGCGCACATCGCCGCGAAGAATCCCTTTTTCCCTTCAAGAATTTCAGGTGAACCGGTAAAACCCTGTGCCGCGAGTTCCGCCGCGAGCATACCTGATTCGCAGGCGCGCCCAGCATGCAGGTGTTTACTCATCGCGCCGGTTTCCATGAATTGCCAGAAGCCACTGGACTGGGTTCCAGCGTTTCCTAACGCGTTCAAAGTCTGCTCATTGGATAGCCCGAGCAGGTGAGCGCTAGCCATCGCCGATCCAAACGGGCCGCAGGTTGCGGTGTTATGCCATACGCGGTAATGTGCCGGTCCCACCGCCGCGCCAATGCGGCACATGGCTTCGAATCCATGCAGTACCGCAACCAGCATCTGTTCATTACTCGACCCCAGTTTTCCCCCCAGGGACAGTACTGCCGGTACCACAACACAACCGGGATGCGTAACCGACGCACGGTGAAGATCATCGGTTTCGGTGATATGAGTGAGTGCGCCCATTAACAGCGCCAGGCGTTTGTTGTCAATATCGCCCTGTGCGGCCCAATTGCGTAATATCTCACCGACGCCGGTTGCGCTGCCCGCATAAGCACAGGCAATCGCATCGAGGCTGAACGACGCGGCTTGTTCCAGATCCTGATCTGAGATCGGTTTGTCGCGGATCAAGGCGATTAGTTCTTGTGTCAGGCTCATCTAAATTCCAGAATAGTCTTTGTTTTACGGCCAAGTTTCCCATAGATTTAACCCAAAACATAACCAGGAGTACATAGCATGTCTCGAAAAGAGGTAATTGGAGCGCCGCTGGAAATCGATGGTCGGGTATTATCGCTTTCTCGAGCAGTGCGCGCGGGAGACTTTGTTTTTGTAACTGGGCAGGTACCGATGCGCGATGGCAAGCCGATGACCGCCGGCAGCATCGAAGACCAGACACGTGCCTGCCTCGAAAGCCTGCAGCAAATTCTCGCCGAAGCCGGATGTGATCTCGGTGACGTGGTGAAATCGATGGTCTGGCTTAAAAAGCGAGAAGACTTTGCCGGATTTAACATGGTTTATTCGGAATACTTCCCGAGCGAACCGCCGACAAGGTCTGCACTCGTCAGCGAATTTCTGATCGATATCCTGGTTGAAATTGAGTGTGTGGCGTACAAGCCCCGATAACTAGCGTGCCGCACCATGGCATTGCTCTATTCCGGTAACAAGATCGTCATGTCTGAGTCTTCGCATCGTGGTAACGGGCATCAATCAAGCGGAATAAATAGCCCCTCGGTTTGTCGCGACCGCTGATCAGGTAGTCGAGGGTATAGGCGTTGTTCATGGTAGCTGACAGCATGACTTCGCTATGCTCGGTACCACAGAATAATATTTCATCATCCAGCTGGATTGGCTCATCATCGGCAGGCAGCATCATGCATTGCCCGCCACGCTTGAGAGTCAATGGCATGCAGGTTATCGAACCATCAAGATCGTGTGGGTCTTTTCTAAGTTGCCCCAGGCTCAGGGATTTACCGCTATGCAGATGCTCGGTAACCGCGCTGGCTTGCTTGCTGTTAATGCTGCAATGCCATAGATGCGGTGGCTGGTCGCCAATCATCGATTTGAGACGTTGCACCGCCTGTGCACAAATATCTTCGCCCTGGTCGCGCAGGTAATCGATAAACTGCTGCACCTGCGGCGAAATCAGGTGTTTGAGTAGTCGCCTTGCCGTGGTCAGGCTGGATTGCAGCACCAGATTTGCATCGGTGGCATCGAAGCCTATTTGATTTTCATGCCGATTTTGACGCACGATGGTAAAGGCGTCGGGATTTAATGATTTTACGCACATCAGAATGTTGAGATTAACGTGGTCGTTATCGGTACCGGCGACCACGCCCGCAGCATGCTCCAGACCTGCTTCCTCGAGAGATTCGCGATTAGCATGTCGATTGATCACCATGGTTGCGCCTTCGACTTCGCCTGCATTGGGATCGACGATGACTGATTTTATGCCGTTGCGAACAAATTGCTGGTAGATCCATTGACCCATGCGGCCGTATCCGCAAATAATCCAGTTGCCGGTCGGCACGGTGATCGGCTGTCCCAGTTTTACTTTCGGGTTGTGCACCAGGCAAGCATTCAGATTGTGCAGGCGCGGGGCGGTAATCGCCATGCTGATCAGCTGGGAAAATATTTCAAACGGGTTGATGATAGTGACATGCCCCAGCGAACACAGGTGTTCGATATGTCGTTTCCTGGTAGAGCGGCACAGGATATGAACATCTGGATTCAATAACCTTGACATGACCGCGATACGTGCATTGACCTCGTCATCAACGGTTAGAATCACAACGCCCTTGCAGTTGGGCATGCGTACGCCAGCATCTATCAAGTGTTTCGGAACCGCGGGATCCGCACACAGGCCCGGCATCCTAACGCGATAATCCCGCAAAGCCAGGGCCTTGATGCGTTCCGGGTTGATATCAATAATGACAGCACGCATCCAGTGATCGCTAAGACCTCGCGCCAGCAGGCTGCCGGTATCACCGAAGCCACAGATGATAAAAAATGGGTGGTGGATGCGCCGCACCCGCTTGGCAAAGCGATGCTCGTTGAGCGCCAACAGGAAATGCGGGTTTTGCACCAGGCGGAAGATCGAGCCGATTGCGTACAGCCAGGCGACAACCCCCATGTAGAGACAGAAAATTGCCCATAAACGTTGTTCATCGGTAAATTCGTTGGGTATTTCGCCAAACCCGGTCGTGGTTGCGGTATAGGTGAAAAAATAGAATGAATGAAACAGGTTCATGTACGCGACGTTACCATCCACATCCCTACCCGGAATTAGCGCCATACCGGTGATACCGATCGCGTATACGACAATCAATACGAAAAGCGGCCCGCGCATATAGCGCAGGACAACCATCGAAACCCGATCAAGTTCTGAGGTAGTCGCCATGGAATTGCTAGCGTCGGGATATCAGTGTATCGCTAACCAGGACCACGACGGTGACGATGCTGGCTAACAGTGCACCACCGGCCAACGATACGATATTGGCCATGGACTCCGGACTGGGTCCAAATGCGGTCTGGCTTTCATCGATGACCCAGATGACGCGCGCTGTAATCAGCAGTACGTCGACCACCAGGCTGCTCGCCAGTAAAAGTGCGCCAATCTGTGAGCGGTCGCCCAGCTTGAGCCCGGTCGCGATCAGGTTAATCAGGATTGCAATCGTCAACAGCCAGACATTGTGGTGACTGGCGTTGTCGATATCCCCCATCACGAAAGCGAAAGTGAAAGTTAGCGCTAGAATAATTACAAACCCAAAAACAACCCGTTCCAGGTTCATGTCCCACCTCGCTACGATGTTATTGTTGCGACAAGAATACGCCGATCAAGCTGATTCGTCACCCGGCACCAAAAATATCGATTTATTTGACGCTGCCTGTATTATTCTTCCTGTTTCGTATTTCAGGTCTTACTCGAAAATGAGCGCAGATTTTCCAGCGGTCGTCGATGCGGAAACGCAAGGCAGAATCCAGGCTTATCGTATCGAACGGGTCAGGAAAAGGCTGATCGAAGCCGATTGTCCCGCGATCGTGCTGTTCGATCCGGTGCATATTCGCTATGCCACGGGGACGCGCAATATGCAGGTCTGGACGATGCACAATATCTGCCGTTATGCGGTGATTTTTGCGAGTGGTGAATCGGTTTTGTTCGAATTGAATAGTTCGGCACACCTGGCCCAGGATTACGTGGCGGACATACGGCCCGCGTTGACAACCGATTTCATGGCGGTCGGCAATCGTACGACCGAAATGGGCCGGCGCTGGGCCGAGTCGATGATTTCGCTATTGCAGGAAAAGGGGATCGCCGAGCAAAAGCTGGCGATCGATCGTGCCGGTTTAATCCTGGTGCTGGAAAGTCAGCTGCAAGCGCTGCAACTGATTGAAGGGCAGTCGATCATGGAGCAGGCGCGGGCCATAAAATCACTCGATGAAATTGACGTCCTGCGCCGCTCGCTGCAAACCTGCGAACAAAGCGTCGCGGCGATGCGCGAAAAGCTGCAACCAGGCATGCGCGAAACCGATGCCCTGGCCCTGCTAATCGACGGCAGTATCCGGCGCGGTGGTGAGTACCCCGAAACCCGGTTATTAACGACCGGGCCGAGAACCAATCCCTGGTTCCAGGAAACCTCGGACCGGGTTATCGAAAACGGTGATCTACTGGCTTTCGATACCGACCTGATCGGGCCGATGGGGTATTACAACGATATTTCACGCAGCTGGGTCGTTGGGGATAAACCTCCGACCAGTACACAGCGGCGCCTCTATGCATTGGCATACCAACAAATGCAGCACAATACCGGATTGCTTAAACCGGGAATGGGCTTCCTCGAATATTCAGATATGAGCTACCGGTTGCCGCAAGAATGTATTCCAAATCGCTATGCCGACATGGCCCACGGTTGTGGGCTCGGCGTCGAATATCCGTTTATCTGGTACCGGGAAGACGAGGAATGGGGCGCCTATGATGGCGTGTTTGAAGAAAACATGGTGGTATGTATCGAATGCTATGTCGGTGAACTCGGCGGTAAGGAAGGCGTGAAACTGGAGCAACCGGTCTGGCTTAGCGCCGATGGCCCGGTGGCATTATCGGACTATCCATTCGAACTGGATTATTTATGAGGCAGACAATGAAAATAGGTTTTATCGGACTTGGTAATGTTGGAGCGAAACTTGCCGGCAGTCTGCTGCGTAACGGCTTCGACCTGGTGGTGCGTGATTTAGACAAAGATGCTGCACAGGAACTTCTCGCGCAAGCTGCGCAATGGGGGGAATCAGGTCAGGAAATGGCACAGCAATGTGACGTCGTTATTACCTGCCTGCCGTCACCGGCGGTGTCGGCACAGGTCATGGAAGAAGACCAGGGCGTGCTTGCAGGAATCGGGCCCGGCAAAATCTGGCTTGAAATGAGTTCCACCGATGCTGAAGAAATCCGGCGACTCGGCGCAATGGTCGAGGCCAGGGGAGCAATACCGCTCGACTGTCCAGTGTCGGGGGGATGCCATCGTGCGGCGACAGGCAATATCGCGATCTTTGCCGGTGGCAAACGCGAGGCTTTTGACAAGGTGTTACCGCTGTTAACGACAATCGGTCGTAATATCCTGCATACCGGTGAGCTTGGCAGTGCTTCGATCTTGAAGGTTGCGACCAATTACCTGGCGGGGGTGCAGTTGATTTCGACCGGCGAAGCTTTGATGGTAGCGAAGAAGGCGGGTATCGATCTCGGAGTCGCTTATGAGGCGATCCGAATTTCATCAGGCAATTCGTTCGTGCATGAAACCGAGGGTCAGTTGATTCTGAACGGCAGTTACGATATTAATTTCACAATGGATCACGAAGTCAAAGACCTGTCCCTGTTTGATGATCTTGGCAAGAAGTTCGATATACCACTGGAAATGTCGCCGCTCGCAGTGCAAATTATGCGCGACGGCCTGGCGAAATATGGCCCGCGTGCCTGGTCATCGATGGTGGTCAAGCGCCTCGAAGACGCCTGTAACGAAGACTTGCGCGCCCCGGGCTTTCCCGAGTATCTTACCGATCTTGAGCCCGAAGCTCCGGGGGCCGAAGTGACTCCGCGGGTGGGCAAGTAATTACAGTCATGACTACAAAATTCAACACGATCGAAGTCTCACCCTTAAGCCCGGCCCTCGGCGGGATCATTTCCGGCGTGGATATTGCCGGCGGCATCAGCGAGGAACAGTTCGCTGAAATTCGCCAGGCATTTATCGACTATAGCGTTATTTTTTTTCGTGACCAGCAGTTAACA
Source organism: uncultured Gammaproteobacteria bacterium (assembly GCA_964194715.1). GTDB lineage: Bacteria > Pseudomonadota > Gammaproteobacteria. The sequence continues at coordinate 2,192 of CAXMNA010000092.1, read as the reverse complement.
CCCGATCAGCATATTGAATTTGCTCGGCGTTGGGGTGAGGTCAATGTGAACCGATTTTTTCAGGCGGTGGACACCCACCCGATCATCGCCGAGGTACGCAAGGAAGCCGATCAGAAAGCGAATATCGGTTCCAGCTGGCATACCGATCATTCTTATGACGAGATTCCAGCGATGGGCTCGATACTGTATGCGCGCGAAGTTCCGTCGGTAGGCGGCGATACACTTTTTGCGAGCATGTACGCGGCTTACGATGCACTCTCGGATGGGCTTAAGCAAATGCTGTCGACCATGAATGCCGAACATTCCAGCCGGCATGCCTTTGGTGAAGTTGCTTATGCAGATACCGATTTAGATGATTTGGGTGGCAGACTTGGGAATACCGATGCGGCAACCCAGGACGCGATTCACCCGGTCATCATCAAGCATCCGCTGTCGGGTAGACCGGCACTTTACGTCAACGGCGACTTTACCGTGAAATTTGAAAACTGGACTAAAGAGGAATCGCAACCCCTGCTTGATTACCTGTATGCTCATGCCCGGCAGAATGAATTTACTTGCCGTTTCCAGTGGCAGAAAAGATCCATAGCGATCTGGGATAATCGCGCCACGCACCACTGTGCACTCAACGACTATCAAGGTGAGCGCCGCCTGATGCACCGTATTACCATCGATGGGGCTGAACTGCCATCCGCGGCAGCCTGACGACTGCCGCGGTCGAGCCTTAGCTAGCCGCCTTAACCTCGTGCATATGCACGTCCTGTTGTGGGTAAGGAATACTGATTCCCGCCTCGTCGAACTTGACTTTGATATTTTCGAGCAAATCAGCGCGCACCGCCCAGTAATCGCCGGATTCTACCCAGGGACGAACGTTCAGGTTGACACTTGAATCAGCTAGCTCGCCTACTGCGATAGCTGGCGCCGGATCTTTAAGGATGCGTTCGTCCGCTTCGATGATCGTCATCATGATGTCGCGTGCCTGGCCGATGTTGTCGTCGTAACCGATGCCGAACACGAGATCGACTCGACGCGTCGGCAAAGCGCTGGTATTAACGATATTACCGCCGATGATGGCCGAGTTGGGCACGATCAAGCGCTGGTTGTCCCCGGTGTGCATTGTCGTTGCGAATAGACCAATTTCATCGACGACCCCGGCGGTGCCGCCCGCGGTAATAAAATCACCCGAGTTGAATGGGCGAAAGATAATAATCATGACCCCCGCGGCAAAATTGGAGAGCGAGTCTTTCAGGGCCAGACCGATAGCAAGACCAGCAGCTGCGAGTATTGCCATTAACGAGGTGACGTTAACACCCAGTGAATCAATCGCGGCAAGCACCACTGCAACGATTAAAATCGCGTAGGTGATATTGCCGGTGAAATCGACCAGTAGTTCGTCGGTGCCGGCCCTACGCATCGCTTTTTCAATCAGGTTGCTGATCATTCGCGCAACGATTTTACCGATGACAAAAATCGCTATTGCAATCGCAATCTGAGTTCCCCAGTCGAAGGCGTGTTCAGATACCCAGGTTGTTATATTTTCCATGATGTCTCCTGTAGATTGGTTTTTATCGTTAATTTGAGCTGCGCGATTGTGCCACTTGTGGGGATGTTTTTGGAATAATTTTTGCTACATGCAAATAGTTCCCCTAAAAGGAATGCTTCTAGTATGCTTGGGCTCGAAGGATTAACCCACTATGAGCCGGGTATTATTAAATAATGACGGATGCCCGAAGAGAAAATATTATGAAAGCGAGTGATTTGTTTGTACGTTGTCTCGAGAACGAGGGTGTCGAGTATATTTTCGGTATTCCGGGAGAAGAGAATCTCGATGTCATGGATTCGATGATCGGCAGCAGCATCAAGTTCATTACCACGCGCCATGAGCAGGGCGCGGCCTTTATGGCCGATGTTTATGGGCGCCTGACCGGCAAGGCCGGGGTGTGTCTCGCAACACTGGGGCCGGGTGCGACAAACCTGGTGACTGGTTTCGCTGATGCCAACATGGATCGCGCACCGATTATTGGAATCGCCGGGCAGGGCGCTACCACGCGCATGCACAAGGAAAGCCACCAGGTGCTTGACCTGGTTAACCTGTTTGCACCCATTTCAAAATACAGTGTGCAGATTCGAGAGCCTGAAATCGTCGGCGAAATCGTGCGCAAGGCATTCAAGGCGGCCGAGGCAGAGAAACCCGG
>CAXMNA010000091.1:0-3458 GCA_964194715.1 uncultured Gammaproteobacteria bacterium | reverse complement strand
TGCTCAAGTGAGTACCCGATACCAGTACCGCACCAGCGCGGGCAATAAAGTCCGGCTCCACGTCGTCTTCACGCAGTGCCATATCGGCACAATTCTCGCGATAGAAGATAAGCGGGAATTGTTCCTCGTCCTGAATTCCCAGAATCACCAGGGCGGTAAGACGATCGGGATCGGTGATAACCTGTCGGGTATCGACGCCCTCGCCGCTCAGGGTCTCACGGATAAATCGCCCCATGTGTTCATTACCGACACGCGTCAGCATAGCCGATTTCAAGCCCAGGCGAGCGGTACCGATTGCAGTATTGGCCGGACTACCACCAACATACTTGGCGAAGCTGCCCATGTCCTCCAAACGACCACCCACCTGTTCGCCATAAAGGTCTACACCGGCACGGCCGATACAGATGAGATCCAGGTTTTTTTGAATCATTATGCTAAATTTCCGAAATATTTTTTTGCGAATGTTGCTTACCCGTTTCCACCGCCAGACACAGGGCCAGGCACATCGTCGCCGATAACCCTCGAAAACCGCCTACTTCCTCTTCGAGCACTTCGAGGTGCAGGTCATCGATCCTGGCTATAGGGCTTAAGGTAGAATCCGTCAAGGCAACCACGGGTACTTTTTGTGCCAGGCAGATATCCACCAGTTCGCGCGTATTAGCGGTATAAGGGCTGAAGCTAACCGCTACCAGCACTTCATCGGGCCGTATCAGGTTCGCCTTGTCAGCCATCGTGCCTGCTAATCCGTCCAGCAACATGGCCTGTAAGCCCATCTTCACAAACATATAATGCAGGTAAGTCGTCACCGGTGTGGCTCGCCCCTGCCCCGCTATATAGATGCAACGCGCGCTCGCCAATTGCTCACTGGCCTGCAATATGGCTGCCTCGTCCGCCTGTTGTTCCAACTTGTCGATTGAGGTGCCGGCCGCCTGGCTGAACCGGTGTAATACCGTTTGTTCGAGTTGCTCTTTGTCATCCAGATGGTGGATGCGCTGATTATACGGTCGAGGCATATGACGCATGCTTTCCTGGAATACGGACTGCATGTCGGTAAATCCCTGGTAACCGATAGACTTGGCAAATCGAACCAGGGTTGACGGGGTTACCCCGGCTCTCTCGCTAATCACCGCAATGGTATTCAGTGCGACGACGTCCGGATTTTGCAATACAAATTCTGCAACACTCTGTAAACGCCTGGGCAATGAAACATAGTGTTCATGCAGCCAGGGCTTTAACGCACCGAATGCCCTGGGTGGGTGTTGGCTTATCGCAGTTGACATCATAGCCCCCAATATAACGCAGTTACTTGAAACGCAAATCTTGTTCTGGCGCCCTCTCTTGCCGGATCCGATGAGGTATTAGTGAGCTGTACTCGCCTGAAAACATCTCATTAAACAGGACAATTCAATGACCCAGGCTAAGTATACGCAATGCAAGACTAATTTGGAATATATATTCCATTTTTAATTAAGTTGCTATTTATATTCTATAGTGGTACAAAGCTAGCACCCTTTGAGTTATGCACTAATTTGCAACGGAATGTGACAACAAGAGGCAAGCTCAGGTCCACCGGACAATTGTCTGCGTGGTAACAATAATGCCCGGACTTAACCAACTGTGCCGCGGCGAAACCAGCTACCTTATTAGTAAGGTAACAGAGCGCAGCTCTGAATATTGTTTATTTTGTAGGCCAACCAACCTACTCGGAGGATATATGAAAAAAGTTAATTTATTTACAGCTCTGGCATTTTCTTTAGCAGTCGCAACGCCGCTTTTGATGACAGCTACGACCGCCTCGGCTGCTGGTGAGAAATACATTCTTGTCAGTCATGCGCCGGATTCAGATAGTTGGTGGAACACAATCAAGAACGGGATCGAACTGGCGGGCAACCAGATGGGTGTCAAGGTTGAGTATCGCAACCCACCGACCGGTGACCTGGCCGATATGGCACGCATTATCGAGCAGGCGACCGCTTCGAACCCTAACGGCATAATCACCACGCTGGCTGACTTCGATGTACTCAGCGGTCCGATCAGAAATGCGGTCGATCAGGGTATTAACGTTATCATTATGAACTCGGGCACGCCAAAGCAGGCTGCTGAACTAGGTGCGCTGATGTATGTGGGACAACCGGAGTATGACGCGGGACTCGCTGCTGGTCAGCGCGCGAAACGCGATGGTGTCGGTTCATTCCTGTGCGTCAACCATTACATTACCAACCCGGCGTCGACCGAACGCTGCCAGGGTTTTGCCGATGGTCTGGGTGTACCACTTGGTACTCAGGCGATCGACTCTGGTCAGGATCCGGCAGAAATCAAGAACAAGGTGCTTGCTTATCTTTCGGCAAACCCGAAAACCGACGCGATCCTGACCCTGGGTCCGACCTCGGCTGATCCAACCATTGCCGCGCTGCAGGAAAATGGCATGGCGGGTGACATATATTTCGGTACATTCGACCTTGGTACCGAGATCGTGAAAGGCATCAAATCAGGAATCATCAACTGGGGTATCGACCAGCAACCGTTCCTACAGGCTTATCTGCCAGTTGTCATTCTGACTAACTACGATCGCTATGGCGTGCTACCCGGCAATAACATCAATTCGGGCCCGGGTTTCGTAACCAAAGACGGTTTGACCCTGGTCGAGAAGTTTGCTGGCGAATACCGCTAGACCATGACCTGATCGGGCGGCCGGGTGAATCGCGGCCGCCCTTTCCACCCCCCACAATCCGAGGGACTCAATTATGTCAGACGCTACACAAACGCCGTCAGCAGAGGACGAGCGCGTCAAGGAGATGTCGGGTTTTCGTAAAGCCCTGATCCGGCCCGAACTGGGCAGTATTTGCGGCGTCATCCTGGTATTTTTCTTCTTTTTCCTCACTGCCCGGGACTCGGGTATGTTTTCCCCCGCGGGCGTGATGAACTGGTCGATCGTCTCGGCACAGTTCATCATTATCGCGGTCGGCGCCTGTCTGTTGATGATCGCCGGGGAATTCGACCTGTCGGTCGGCTCAATGATCGGTTTTTCCGGTATGTCCATTGCCCTGCTGTCGGTCAGCTTTGGCTGGCCCGTATGGCTGGCGATCATAGCCACCTTTGTCCTATGTATGGCAATAGGCGCGCTAAACGGCTGGCTGGTGATCAAGACCGGGTTGCCGAGCTTCATCGTGACGCTGGCATTCCTTTTTATTCTGCGCGGCCTGACCATATTTGCCGCCATCGCCACCACCCGCAAAACCATTATTGGCGGCGTCAAGGACGCGGCTGAAGGTGACTGGCTGGCACCGATTTTTGGCGGTAAAGTTCTAACCGGATTATTTCAATGGATGGGAGATCATGGCTGGATCGAGACATTTACTCGCGGCACCAGACAAGGCCAACCAGTAGTCGAAGGCATTCCAATGCTGATGGTCTGGGCTTTGGTGCTGGTTATTTTCGGTCACTGGTTGCTGACCAAA
>CAXMNA010000090.1:0-7373 GCA_964194715.1 uncultured Gammaproteobacteria bacterium | reverse complement strand
GCTGGGAGTAACATCGGCGAAGCCAGTGATGCCACTCCCATACCAAGTAACAAATCTCGCCGCTTCATTATTACCTATTCCTCAATGCCGATCCGACTACAAATCTTAAGCTTTACGATTCAAAAATAATATCCATGTAGTAGTCTATGGATCGGTAAAGCCTAAACTAAAATACTTCATAACTCATTTGATTTGTCGGTGCCGGAAACGAATCATCCCGGATCCAGCAAGCGAGATTGATCGAGATTTTCTTAGTCCGTATAGCTGGACAAACGATGAGAGATTTAGGCTATAACGGAAGTTAATCCCCCAATTAAAAAGATTCCCGGGTCAATCAAAAGCTTGTTCGAGATTCATCAGATTGTCGCGCATGACACTAATGAAATCACCGATGGCCGGTCTATTGCCTATCGGTTGGTAAACCAGGTAGTTGATACCCATAGATTTTAATCGGTTGGCTGTATCCGCAACGGGTTTTGCTTCCCATATCATCCAGTTGGCCTGATAGTCCGAAAGCAGGTTTTTTAATGCCTGCCATTCAGATGGTTCCAGTACCTCACCTGGTTCCCAGCTAAGGCTTCGCAGCTCAAGCTGATATCGTCTAGCCAGGTACTGATAAACGAAATGCGATGCCAGCAATTGCCTCGATGGAAGTTTTGCAACTGCAGTTTCTATTTGCCTGTCCAGCTGCTCCAACTCCGTTTTCAGCGCCTGGAAATTTCGGTCGAACTGTTCAGCTTGTTGCGGAAGCTTACGATTTAGCGCCTCGGCAATAGCCCTGGCCTGTTCAACTGCCAGGGAGATATCGAGCCAGGTGGTAAATGCCCTGCCTGCATCACTGTGTGCTTCACCGCTGCCGTGACTGTGACTGACACCGGGCTCGGATTCGATCAGCTGGTCACGGAAATTCCGCGAAGTATCGACCGTACGTAATCCCGGCAGGCTCGTTTTGCCGACCCAGTGGGCGTAACCAGCGCCATTGAGCAGTATCAGGTCTGCCTGCTGATAAGCGCGAATGGTTTCGAGGTCTGGTTCCCAGAAGGCCGGATCGACATCGGAGGGTGCCGGAAAAACAACCCTGGCCTGATCGCCGGCAATACGTTTGGCGAAGTAGGCGAGCGGGTAATTGACAGTATAGATGGTCAACTCCTGGCTTGCCCGAGCCGGTTCCAACAGCAGGTACATCTGCAACAGGCCGGAAAGTAACCACTTCAGCTGGTTCATATGTTTCAACATTACACTACCCAATCCCGGCTACACAAATAATATTCTAACAATCAGCTGCGCGTAGTGGCCCACAATCAGAAGTAACAAGCTGCACAGACCTGCACCCATTGCGACGATGAGAACTATCTCCGAGAACATCAGCTGGACAATGGTTGCCCGGCTGCAACCGATTCGAAAATTGGTATCCCACTCGCTCTGGCGTAATTTCAGTGACAGTGCGAAGACCAGGAGCAGGGCCAGCATGGTTGCGATACCAACGATCAGAATTACTGCATTGATAACATTGCGTATGCGAAAGATGTTATCGAGCAGGGTATCGATTACCTCGCCAGGACGAACTACCTGAAGTGGCGCGCCGGCATCGAGATATCGCCCGCGCAGCAAAGTGCCAGACTTGTCATTGTAGGGCAATACGATGATACCGCTGAGGGGAAAGCCCGCAGAGTCGCCATGCGCGTGAAAACTGTCGATATTGTCTGCCGTGATCTGGTTAAATTCCACCAGTCGGGCGTTTGCCGTGATACGGGTTGCAGTGCGCTCGATGATCACCGATGGGTCCGTCGTGGCGGTCAGATCCTGGTGTCCGTGGGCCAGTCCCTGAATCACCATCGCGGTCTTTATATCGATCAGTACGGCCAGGTCATCGGCACTGTGCGTCGGCGCCAGCACGCCGGTTATTTTCATCTTCAGCGGGTAAACGCCCGCGATATTAAACACGGTCTGTGGTGATGACAGCAAATAATCGTCGGCACCCAGGCCAAGCTTTTGCGCAACGGCAGCGCCAATCACGCAATCACCGAGCCGGGCAAAAGGATAGCCCTGAGCAAAATCGAGTCGCCTGAAGTCAAAATAGTCGAGGGTGGTAGCGACCACCGGGAACCCACGTGCCTTGAAACCCGCATAGAGTGGAATCGCAGCCGCCAGGTCGGTTTGCATAATATCGTTGACAGCAGACAGGGGAACCGCTTCAGGCAGTTCATCGGCGAAGTAAAGACTACTCATCACCAGGTCCAGGGCACTGCCCCTGGCTCCCATTAACATCGGCGTGGTCTGCGCCCGCGAAAGCAGTTGGCGTTCACTTTCTTTCATGATTAGCTCAAGCGCAAGCGGTAGCGTCGCGATAAGCGTAATACAGGCGATCAGAATCGCACTGCGCAGGCGATTGAATCCGAGATACTTCCAGGCGAGATAAAAACTATCCATCAGTCCTCAACAGCCGCGTCTTTGGGGTTGGTCCGCATGAAACTGATGGAAATCGATTATCCGATCAAAATTGGGTAACAGGTCATGGTCATGGGTCACTGCCAGCAAGGTTGCATCCTGGTGATCGACAGCGCTAAAAAGTAAATCGAGAATGAGCTGCTTGTTGTCTGGATCAAGATTACCAGTGGCTTCATCCGCCAGAATAAGTTGTGGCCCGGGTAACAGCGCCCGACAGATGGCGATGCGTTGTCTTTCTCCCTGCGACAATTCGTCGCTATGTCGACGCAGCATATGTCCCAGGCCCATTTGCGAGGCCAGAGCGCGAGCGCGCTCGCGTACATTCGCATCGAGTTTCAGGGCGCGGGATATTCGGTAAGGATGCAAAATGTTGTCGAGCACATTGAGATAATCGAGTAATTCAAAATTTTGGAAAATGAAACCAATATGGGTGATTCGAAAATCCCGGCGCGCGGCGTCGTCAATGTCGTGTAAAGCCGCTTTGCAAACCGTTAACTGACCCCGTTGCGGTACATCAATTCCTGCGATCAGGTTTAGCAGCGTAGTCTTGCCCGACCCACTCGGTCCCACCACCGCGACTTTTTCCCGGTCCGCGATCCGCAGCTCGGGAATTCTCAGTGAAAAATCACCGCCCCGGTAGTTGAATTGCAATGCGTTAAGTTCAATCATGTTACAGCGAACCTGTGATTATCTGGTCCTTAGTATTGTTGTCAGACTGTTGGCTATTATCAGAGCTGCTTGCGCTGGAGGGCAATACGCGTTTTTCTTCCAGTAACTCCATCCCGGTTATTTTCCAGGTACCGTTACTGTCTTCAATATCGATAATCGCCTCATACTGGTTCCTGCGTTGATGCACATGCCCCCAGTGACCGACCGTACCAAGCGCACTCCATTTTGCCCTGACGGCATAAGCCAGGGCGTTATTTCCCAGGCGCGATGCCGAGGCCTGAATGACGTCGACACTCTGGATTTTTGCCAGGGCGCCGCCGGCCTGCTGTAACGAGAATGACTTTCGATTTTGCAGGTAGATGGTCTCAAGAAAATCGCCATCCACGCTCAATGCCAGCTTATCGTAAACATCCTCTTCTTCACGAAAATCGAAGGCGCGATAGACATTTCTTAGTAACACTTGCAGTAACTCGGTGGTCTGCGCCGGAGTAAGATCGCCCGCCAGGAATGCCGGGCGATTAACCGGTATTTTAAAATAAGGGTAACTGGCAATCGAGATTACAAGCAGGCATGCAACCAGCGCAATCTGCAGACCTGAAGACTCTTTTGCCCGGCGCCGCCGCCGTAACCACCAGAGTATGGGCAGCAGTGCAAAAAGGCATATCAACGAACCCAGTGGCAGCGATACGGCGCCCAGCGTATCTTTCACATGCGCGCGAGTTATGGTCGGTATCGTGTAACCTTTAAGATAATTGGACCAGCTAAAGATATTGTCATCCGGTGTAATGTAGGAAATAAAAGGCCCGGCCGGATCGGTAGCGGAGGAGGGTATCCGTTGCAGCTGTTCGGTAAACAACTGCCAGTCGACGCTGACTTGCTGCGGTATGCCTTCGGTGATGTAACTGAGGATGATGCCGACCACTGCCGTCGAAATCTCGAGACGTTCAGGTCTTTCGAGCAACTGGATGCCCTTCAGTCCCAGCTTGATGTAGTTGGTCCGGTCGAGGATTGGCCGGGCGAGCCGGCCATCGATAGATAGCGGATTCTTGTCCAGGAAGAATTCGCCGATACGTTGCCGCAGTGCTTCCAGCTCGTCTATCTCTATAAATTTATTTCCTCTGAGTCCAAGGTCCATCCAGGCCTCCAGGTCCCTGACCCGGGTGAGCACTTCGTGGCGAACCTCGTAGGGTTCTATGTAGAGAAAGGTCATCAGGGCAGATTTGTGATGGCGTTTCAGGTTGCGGTTATCGAACTTGCTGTACCAGGGGTCCTGCCAGTCAAGTGCCAGCCGCGCTGGTGCGCCCAGGTAGCGAAAATCGATAATGGGAACCGCCTTGTGGTAGGCGATAAATCCGAAGGAAACCAGCGTTCTACCCTGATTATCGCTGGGTGGGATAATGGTTAATTCTTTCGGTTTTCCAGCAAAGGGGTAACTCAACTCGACAAAAAGCACGCGCTTATCCGTGGGCGCATCTGGAACTCGCTGGCGGGTGTATGGATTGATCATGCCGGCAAACGGGGACTGACGATCCTTACGCATGCGGGGGTCTATCCGCACAAGTTCTGCCTGTAGTTTTTTGCCCGTGTCGGTAACGAACTGAAACTGATGGTCGGAAAAATACCGGAGGCGTTGTTCCAGTGAGGCCCGATCGGCATCCCTGTGCTTGAGCAATTCATCCGGGATCAATACTTCGACGATTTCCAGGTTACCGACATAGATTTCTAACATCAGCTTTACCCGATCGTCGAGAATGTATATTTCGGCGATGTTCGGCGCGATTTCCGCGCCGGTTAAGTTAACCCAGTCCGCCCTTACAGGCGTGCCAAAACTAGAAATCGCTGCCAGCAGGAAAATACCGGGCACACAAGGTGAATTTAATGTACGAGGCATACGGCTCCTGCCAGGATCAGGGCCTTCGGCTCTGAAGATTTCGCCTGATCCGAATCTAAGTACAGCGGCGCAGATTTTACGTATTTCATCAACAGGAATTTAAACCGGGGGGATGCGTCAGGAACTGGTCAGGATTTCGAACTTCAATCTAAGTTGTTTCTTACGTCTTTCGGGCTTTCCAGGAATCAGGCTCGATTCGCCCATCATATAAACCACCATCATACGGCCCCGGATTTCCGCCTGGGTTTTACTGAATCCGGCTTCTTTAAACATCCAGGCAGCAAATGCAAAACGTTTCTCCAATGTTCTTTGGAAGGTCGCTTGCGCGGCCTCGTCGGTTTGTGCCCAATGCCAGATCGCCAGGTCAAATCTCGCCAGGCCGGTTGACATAACCTGTTTCATCAAGCTCCAGATACGCTCTTTTGGCGGCCCTTCCATATTCTTCGCGGCATCAATCACTATATCCGTCATCTCTCTTTCCCAGTATTCGAGCAGGGCGTCATACAGTTTGGCCCGGTTCGCGAAGTGCCAGTAAAAACTGCCACTGGTGACTCCTAGTCGCCTGGCGAGTGGAACAATCCTGACGCCACCCACGCCGGCAATACCAAGAAGTTCGAGCGCGCCGTGGATCCAGTCCTCCCGGTTAAGACGCTTATTTTTACTACTCACTATAGACCTGTCTATTGAACTGTGTCGTCTATAAGATTACCATGGTATGCTCCATAGTAGTACAGTGCGTGAAAAGGTTTTGTTTCAAGTACTGCGGATGGGTTTAGCAAAGTATTGCAATAGGAGCGACCAGCTATGTTAGCAAAAATCTACACGTCTTTGACCGCTCTCCTGGTTACAGGAGCAAGCATTGCAATAATCCTTGCATCCACGATAATTGGGCAACAGGCTTGGGCCCAGTCCAGTACCGGTGACAATTTACCGCGTGGACGTGCCGCCACGGCGATAGTCGACGGGCAGTACCCGGCCAGCTACTTCCCCAATACAGAATTGCTTGGAGCCGATGAAATGCGGATCACCGCGCTCGGCACTGGTATGCCCAATCAAACCCGCGCCGCAGTGTCAATTTCGTACCTGGTCGAATTGGGTAACGGCGATAAATTTCTATTCGATATGGGTTCCGGTTCGATGGCGAACCTGTTTTCCCTACGACCCGACTTCTCCAGGCTGGATAAGGTGTTTGCCAGCCACCTGCACATAGACCACGTTGGCGATTTCATGGGGCTTCATATCGCCGGCTGGTTGTCCGGCCGCTATACGCCAATCCACATTTATGGTCCCACCGGATCGACTCCCGCGCTTGGTACCAAAGCTTTCGTCGAGGGTATGTCCAGGGGTTACGCCTGGGATCTCGCCACTCGTTCGGGCGCCTTGCCTGATGAAGGCGCACAGATCGAGGTGCACGAGTTCGACTACAAACAGGAAAACGTGGCTGTTTACGAAAAAAACGGGGTAACCATCAGGTCATGGCCTGCGATTCACAGCCTCGACGGTGCGGTGAGCTTCAGTCTCGAATGGAACGGGCTCAAGTATGTGTTCGGTGGCGATACCTATCCCAACAAGTGGTACATCAAGTATGCCGCCAGTGCAGACGTAGCCTCACACGAGGCTTTTCTACCACCCAAGGCCCTGGCTACCTACTTTGGCTGGGACCTGACCCAGGCAACCTACGTGTCGACTCGAATTCACTCCGAACCCCAGGCCTTTGGCAAGGTCATGTCCGCGGTCAAACCGCGCCTGGCCGTGGGTTACCACTCGGTGCAATCGCCTGAAAACAACGCCGCGATCATGGATGGCGTGCGCAAGACCTATGACGGCCCGCTGGCGCTGGCGCGTGACTTGATGGTCATCAACGTCACCAAAGATACGATCAGGGTGCGCATGGCCATTGTAGATGAATATGTGCTGCCGCCCGATGTCACCGAGGCATATGTAAAGGCACCTCGAACCGAAGCAAAACAACCGTCAGATTATATTACCGCGGGCAAATGGAAAGGTTATACGCCACCACCGATGCCAGAGAAGAAGTAAAGGCAAAACCGCATAGACAGGATGGAGTTGTTCAAGAGATTAAACTTTCAAAATAGATGTGTGGTATCGGTATTAACAAATTGCAAATCCACACACCCATTTTATCAGCTATAATGTTGGCCCTTACTAAATTTTACAACTATCGTTGTAACCAGCCAGATTGTCGTGTAATAAAAGATCAACCCCGCAAATTATGGCCGATGATCTATTAGAGTCAGGCCGAGGCACCGTAACGAGTTGTTAACAGAACAGGAGATTAAAAAATGACCGTGAATCAAAGCTATCTGATACCGGTGGCAACTATCTTGCTGCTTGCCCTGTCACC
>CAXMNA010000089.1:0-14533 GCA_964194715.1 uncultured Gammaproteobacteria bacterium | reverse complement strand
TCATCAGACCACTGGCGAGTTAGTAAAAATGCCGGAGTCAACAGCTCACTTCCAAAAAAAGGTTAACTTTAACGCACATTACATTATTATCGCGGGTTCCCGTGTAATCATGCATCATCTTTGGAGACCACCATGCATCTTTCTCGCTTCCCGCGACTGCATTTCGCCCATTTGCCTACCCCGCTCGAGCCGTTAAAGCGTATATCTGAAAATCTCGGTGGGCCGAACATCTGGATCAAACGCGACGATTGTACTGGCCTGTCATCTGGCGGTAACAAGACGCGCAAGCTCGAGTTCCTGATGGCCGAGGCGGTTGAACGGGGTGCCGACACGGTCATCACCCAGGGAGCTACCCAGTCAAACCATGCTCGCCAGACCTGCGCAATCGCGGCCAAACTCGGCTTTGACTGTCATATCCTGCTCGAGGATCGCACTGGATACCACGACGAAGCCTATGCCTATAACGGCAATGTATTGCTCGATCAGCTGCACGGCGCAACCATTTCGATTCGCCCCGCGGACAGCGACATGAACGCAGAAATGGAGCAGCTCGCGCAACAACTGCGCGATGATGGGAAAATGCCTTACATCATTCCCGGGGGTGGCTCGAACGAAACCGGTGCGCTCGGTTATGTCAACGCGGCGTTCGAACTGACCCACCAGGCAAACGAGCGCTCATTACGTATCGATCACCTGGTGCACGCAACTGGCAGCGCCGGTACCCAGGCCGGGCTGGTGGTGGGCATGGAGGCTATGAACAGCGGTATTCCGATATACGGGGTTAGCGTTCGCGCGGCCAAACAGGCACAAGAAGAAAACGTTTATTCGCTGGCACAACGCACTTCTGAATTCATGGGTTTGAGCCCAAACCTGGTGGCACGCGAAAAGGTAGTCGCCAACAGCGATTACGTCGGGGATGGCTACGGTCTACCCACCAATTCGATGGTAGAGGCCGTTAAGATGCTGGCAAGTTACGAAGGCATCCTGCTAGATCCAGTGTATTCAGGCAAGGGATTTGCAGGCCTGATCGATTTGATTCGCAACGGCCATTTCAATAAAGATGAAAATGTCGTCTTTTTGCATACCGGTGGTAGCGTGTCATTGTTTGCCTATCCGAAAGTTTTCAACCTTCCCGGATACAGCTAAGGCGCCAAAAGGAAATGGTTTTTGAAGTCCGTGAGCTGACAAAGCACCGGGGCATTAACAGCCGGAGGGATATAGCTTCAAATGACTAAAACCGCCTTCCCCAAAGCCTTTACCCAGCAGGAAGCCATTCCGGATGCGGGCATAGAACAGGCCATAGAGGTTTTGCGTAGCGGTAGGCTGCACCGATACAACACGCTCGATGGTGAAACCTCTGAAACAGCGTTACTAGAACAGGAATATGCTGCCTACATGGGTCAACGTTACTGCCTTGCCTGCACTTCGGGCGGCTACTCGCTGCATATCGCGTTAAAGGCGTCCGGTATTCAGTCAGGTGAGCCTGTTCTCAGTAACGCGTTCACGCTGGCACCGGTGCCCGGTGCCATCGACAACGCCGGCGGCAAACCGGTACTGGTCGAAATTGATCGCAATTATTGTGTCGATCTGGCTCATCTCGAAACCATGATGCAGCAGTCAAAGGCACGCTTCTTCATGATTTCACACATGCGCGGGCATATCGCCGATATGACTGCCGTGATCGATCTATGCGATAAGTATGGCGTAACCCTGATCGAAGACTGCGCGCATACCATGGGTGCGTACTGGGATGGAAAAAGGTCCGGTAGCTTTGGCAAGATTGCCTGCTTCAGCACGCAGACTTACAAGCATCTTAACTCGGGGGAAGGCGGTTTCCTGACTACCGACGACGATGAAGTCATCGCCCGTGCAATCATCTATTCGGGTTCCTATATGCTCTATGAACGCCACGGAACCGTACCCCGGACCGATGTATTTGCCGATATCAAGCTCGACACCCCGAATTACAGCGGTCGTATGGATAATCTACGGGCGACGATTTTGCGCGCACAATTGCCTGACCTTGATCATAATTGCGCACGCTGGAACGACCGTTACCAGGCACTGGAACAGCGACTGGCACAAAATTCGCGAATTCAATTACCCCAAAGGCCGCAACAGGAATCTTTTGTCGGCAGTTCGCTGCAATTTCGCGTACCGGATCTTGATCCAGACCAGGTGTCTGAATTCATTGGCGGTTGTGCCAAGCGTGGCGTGGAATTGAAATGGTTCGGTGGCGCCGAGCCGCAAGGATTTACCAGTCGCTACGATAGCTGGCGCTACATCGATGGCACCCAGCAATTGCCACAAACGTTGGCAATTCTGGCGACCACTTTCGACTTGCGTATTCCACTGACATTCTCGGTCGAGGATATGACAATTATCGGCAGCATCGTCGATGACGAGGCATCGGAAATTCTGAACTGAACAGGTTATTCCTGCTGGCACGGGAGCGACGAAATGAATAAGTCCCTTATCTATTTCACTGAAATCTATTCCATGATACTACTTACGACATGAAATCAGATGCGCGCGTGGTCGTAATTGGTGGCGGCATAGCCGGCTGTTCGACGCTTTATCATTTAACCCGCGAGGGCTGGACCGACGTGGTACTGGTGGAGCGCGACGAATTGACATCGGGCTCGACCTGGCATGCAGCCGCTCAGGTAACCCAGTTTGGCGGAAATCAAACCTTGGTTGCGCTTAAGCGCCACAGTATCGATCTCTACCGCGAGCTAGCCGCCGACCCTGAAAACCCAATTACCTACCATATCACCGGCGGCATGCGCCTCGCACATACCCGTGATCAGGTCGATACTTATCGGCATTTTGTCGGCATGGCGGCCGGCATGGGCGTTGAAATGGAATTCATCGACTCCGATGAAGTCGGTAACCGCCATCCCCTGATCAACACCCAGGGATTACTTGGCGCCTGGTGGGATCCGCTCGACGGTGATATCGACCCGGCCGGGATTACCTTCGCACTGGCGCGCAAGGCGCGTGAGGCGGGCGCCGAAGTGTATCGTTTCAATCCGGTGGAAAATATAACCCGCAAAGCCAATGGCGAATTCACTGTGCATACCAAGGACGGCGATATCACCTGTGAAAAGGTCGTCAACGCGACCGGGTATCGCGTTAACGAGGTCGGCACCATGCTCGGGGTGACCCACCCGGTCACATCCATGGAACATATGTATTTTCTGACGGATACCATGCCTGAGCTCGAGGCCCTCGATTTTCGGGTACCCATCATCCGTGATCCCGGCGATGATTTTTACAGTCGCCAGGAAAAGCATGGCTTGCTGGTTGGGGTTTACGAACAAGGTTGTAAATCCTTCGGCATGGACGGTATCGATCCGGATTTTACCCAGGCCTTGTGCCCGTCCGACCTCGACCGCTGCCTCGATAATATGGAGCGTATCTTCGAACGACTACCTGCACTCACCGAAGCCGGAATTCACACGATTATCAACGGACCAATTACCTATACCATCGATGGGGCGCCTTTGATAGGCCCGATCCCGGGAATCGAAAACGCATATTGCGCGATTGGGCTACGCGCCGGAATCGGAGAAGCCGGTGGCCATGGCAAATTGCTTGCCGAAATCATCGTGCATGGTGAATGCGAATGGGACGCCTGGTTTCTCGACCCGCGCCGTTTCACACGATATGCCAACACCGAGCACACCTGCCTGAAAGCAGTCGAGGATTATCAAAACGAGTTTCACTACCACATGCCGCACGAGCATCGACCAGCATCGAGGCTCGCACGCACTACCCCGCTATACGCGGTGCTCGATCAAATGAACGCCGCTTGGGGCGTCGTCAACGGTTGGGAGCGGGTCCTGTTTTTTAAACCGGATGCCGGGTTCGTCGACGAACACAGCTACCGCTTTACCCCTACTAAAGACATAGTCGCAAAAGAAGTCGAACACCTGCAGCAAGGGGTTAGCATGATGGAGGTTTCCGGTTTCAATCGCTATGAAATCAGCGGCGACGGAGTAACAGAATTTCTTGACCAGATGATATGTGGCAGGCTTCCGACCGAGACCGGCAAACTGAGTCTATGCTACCTGCTCACTGAAAAAGGCAACGTCCTGAGCGAAGCCACCCTCGTCAAGCTCGGCCAAGACCGCTACTGGTGGGGTTCCGCCGCAGCCGCCGAGTGGCACGACCGCGACTGGCTGAATCGTTTCAAACCTGACTCGATTACGATTACTGAAATGGCAGGCAGTCACACGATCCTGGTCATCGCCGGGCCGAAATCACGAGATCTGCTGCAATCGGTTTCACCACGATGCGACTGGTCCAGCGAGGCCTTCCCCTGGCTTCGTTGCCAAACCATGTTTGTCGGCCACGCCGAGGTAACCGCAATGAGTGTCAGTTTTTCGGGCGAGCTGGCTTATGAGTTGCATGTGCCAAATGAACAGCTTTACCTGGTCTGGCAGAGTTTAAATGAGGCTAGTGCGACCTTCGACCTCGGTTACTTTGGACTTTACGCGACCGAATCGATGCGTCTTGAAAAAGGTTATCTGCACTGGAAAGCTGACTTGATTGTTGAACACAATCCGTTCGAAGCGAGGCTCGATCGCTTCGTCAAACTGGAAAAGGCGGGCTTTATCGGCAAACAGGCATTACTCGAACAGGTTGAACGCGGCCCGCGCAAATTGCTGGTTTCGATAACCGTTGATTGCGATATCGCATGCGCCTATGGAGGCGATCCGGTATTTGTCGGCGAGCAGCAAGTGGGCTCGGTGACCTCGGCCGGCTATGGTCACCGGGTCGCAAAGAATATAGCCTATGCCTATGTCAATCCTGACCAGGCCGAAATTGGTACCAGGCTCAGCCTCGGTATTCTCGGTCAAAAATGCGATGCCATAGTAGTGGAGCCGATACTCTATGATCCTGAAAACCAATTGGTCCGTTCATGAGTAAATCAGCCAGACCAAAACGGCGCAGGGGTGGCAGCCGAGAGGCAATGCTCGCTAAACGCAGCAAGCCGCCCGCGATTAATCCGGCGCCAGCCGGTCCGACCGGTGGGCAATATCGACCGCTAACCGATTCACAGGTCGGGCAGATTTACGATACCTCGATTAGAATGCTGGCCGAGCTCGGCATGGGTGATTCACCACAGGTCTTGACCGATCAGGCGCTCAAATGCGGTGCAACCATAAACGAACTTGGTCGCCTGTGCTTTTCCCAGGATATGGTTGAAGACATCATCGACGGCGCCTGCAAATCATTTATATTCCATGGCCGTGAAGAAAAATACAGCTTCGAAGTCGGTGGCGAGCGCGTCTACTTCGGCACTGGCGGCGCCGCGGTACAAACCCTGGATCTTGATTCCCACATTTACCGTCCTTCGACACTAGAGGACTTGTTCGGCTTTACTCGTCTCGCCGATACCTTACCCAACATTTCATGGTTCACCCGCTGTTGTGTCGCCACCGATATCCCCGATATTTTCGAGCTCGACGTCAATACTGCCTATTGCCTGATGCGGGGCACGCAAAAACCGGTCGGTACCAACTTCACCATCGGCGAGCATGTCGATCCGATCGTCGACATGTTTGACTGGGTAGCTGGCGGCGACGGCAAGTTTGCCGAGAAACCATTCTGCAAGGCGCATATCAGCCCGATAATCTCGCCGATGCGCTATGGCGAAGATGCATTCGATGTCGCCCTGGCCAGCATCCGTCGTGGTATGCCGATTAATGCAATCGTCGCAGCAATGTCGGGCGCAACCTCGCCCGCAACCATCGACGGCATGCTCGCAGCCTCATTTGCCGAGACCCTGGCGGCACTGGTCATGGTCAATATTTTTGCGCCCGGATTCCCGATGATCTTTTCCAACTGGCCCTTTGTTATCGACCTGCGAACCGGTGCATTTTGCGGAGGAGGCGGCGAAATTTCGATTTTGAATGCGGGCGCCGCGCAACTGGCAAATCATATCGGTGTACCTTCCGGGGTTGCCTCAAGCATGTCTGATGCAAAGGCGGTGGATGCTCAAATGGGAATGGAAAAAGCATTGTCATCACTCGCCTGTGGATTATCCGGTGCCAATATGGTTTACGAATCCTCGGGTATGATGGCAAGCCTGCTTGGCGTCTCATTCGAAGCCTTCCTGCTCGACAATGAAATGCTATCGCACGTTTACCGTATGATTCGCGGGATCGACGTGACCGAAGAAACCTTGGCCTTCGAAGCAATGAAAAATGTGATTACTGGCGAGGGCCACTTCATTGGCGAAACCCAGACCATGGAAGCGATGGAACGCGATTATTTTTACCCGAAACTAGGGGATCGTCTAGAGCCAACGACCTGGGCCGAGACCGGCGCACTGGATGCGGGGCAAAGAGCTAACCAGCAAGTACGCGAAATACTGGATCAGCACCGGCCAAATTACATAGACGCCGGAACCGATGCCAAAATACGCGATAAATTCAATATCCTGTTAACCTGATACCAGGACAGACCGGGAAATTCCCACTTGCGCGGGTGGCGTCATTTTTTCATTTGGACCAGGGGTGGGAATAATTCGAACTCGCGCAGGCTTTCAGCAAGAATCGCGGTGAAATTGCTTTGCAGCCGCTCCTCGGAAAACACATTCTGGATGTCCATCACATCAAAATAGCGATGTGCTTCGTAGCTTGGATTCCACAGAATCAGCGGACACTGCTTCTTGGAATAAATCGCGGTACCCATGCCCTTATGGATCGAACGTACTTCGATTTCACTGGTTTCATCATTTTCGTTCAAGTAAAGGCAGGAATTGACTTCGACTTCAAACATCTTTTCGAGTGCTGAGCGTGGGTGAATCTCGCCAATGACATGAACCATGCGAGTAACGTCGGCTTCCGGATCAACCAGGTGGAACGGACCCTGAATATCATCGCGGGCAAAACCGTAGCCATTTTCCTGGTAAACAATTTTACCAATGGTCAGCACATTTTCGACAATGTTGGCCGCGTAGTATTTTGATATATCGTGGAATATGTCTTCCATCCGGATTCCGATTATTGCAGGCTCATTTAAGCCCGCCATTACAGCATAAAGAACACTTGGGAGTATAGATCAACACTGCGCTTTAGCAGTCAAAAAATCATCCGCTGGACTGCTACGTGTAGCGTCCGTTGAACGAATAAAGATTAGTTGTTAGATTCCAGCTACTATTCGACCGGAGACAATAGTGCTCTGCAATTATGCGAACGTTTTCCGATTTACAGCTAAGACCAGGTACCGTGCTTGGAAAATTGCGTTTTCAGAAAATTCATCTGATCGGCGAGAATGTTCTTATTGGCGAGATAGAAAAATTCATAGCGATTTGGCACGAATGGGACTGCCAGCAGCTGCATGCCTGCTTCCTCGGGAGTATGATTCGATTTTCGATGATTACAACGCTTGCAGGCGGTAACGACATTGGTCCAGCTGTCGGTGCCGCTGCGTGATACCGGTAGAATGTGATCGCGTGAAAGTTTCTCTGCCGTAAAATCGCCACCACAATACATACACAGGAATTGATCGCGACGGAAAAGGTAACTATTGACCAGCGGTGGCACAAAATCGTTAAGCTTGATGCTACCGTCACTCGCCAGAATACTCGGCAGCGAAAGTACCGATTGCCGACCCAACCGGTTGATTCCGCCTCTGATTTCAAACGCGTGTTCCCCCAAAGCCCAGACAACCTGGTCTTTTACCACCAGCGTTGCGGCTTCTTCACGCGAAATCCAGTCAATCGGCATTCCGGCTTTGTTCAATCTCAGGATTTTTGCATTCCTCATGGCTTTATTATGCCTTACAAATTCGTCAGGTAAACCCCTGATTTCATAACCAAAATTCATAGTATTTCGCTTTTCACCCAGCACCAATACAATTTGTCAGATTCAGGTTATCGTTTGATTATAGAAAATCCTTTCGCGATGACAGTAAATTTGCTTAGATTGCTCGGTATTAATCGCAACTTCATCATTCCCGGGAGAAGTTCCTTTGTGCAAACCTGGCGTTCGATTTGCAGCCGAGATAGGCAGTACCTTTTGCAACATTGCGTTCACCCGCAATAGCTCGTCCTATATTGCCGAAACATTGACAATCCGAGAATAGCGCAAGTCATGAGCTCTTTTTCCTTCGCACTCTACGATGCATTTTCTGCCACCGCGTTCGGCGGCAGTCAGGCAGCGATAATCACCGATGCCAGAGAAATCGATGCCACTCAACGTCAACGCCTTGCTCGCGAAATCGGAATGCCGGCAACTGCATTTGTCGACGACTTCGACGACGACTGGATCGCGGTGCAGTTCATATCTACTGTTATGGAACTGCCGATGTGCGGACATGGCACCATCTGCTTGCTGACGCACATGCTCGAATCGAAATTCATCAGCCTCGACGAGCAGACGACGGGGCAGGTCGAATTACGTTTACCAAAATCGAATGCCATCGTTGGTTTAAGTTTACGCCCGGATGATCGTTACCAGGTCATGCTGGACATCGCAGCGCCACACTTCGAATCGCCCCCACCTCATACCGGAGGCTTGCTAAAAGTTCTTGGTCTCGAAGCCGATGCCCTCGCGACTGATTTGCCTCTCGAAACCGCGCGCGGTGATTTTATTCACCTGGTAGTGCCTTTGACCGGGCTTGATGCAATGCGCGCGATACAGCCCGACTACAACGCAATGATTGAATTCTGCCACGCCCATGGCATCGAAACGATTGCAACTTTTTGTACCGAGGTTGAAGATGCGAATCACGGGATTCATGTGCGCGACTTTTGCCCTGCGGTCGGGGTCAGCGAGTCGGCCGCCGCAGGGACTACCAATGCCGCGTTAACCACCTATCTGCTGCGTCATGAACTGGTGCCAACAGATACCGATGTCATCACGGTAAATGCTGAACAGGGACTCGAACTTGGGCGCCCGAGTTCGATACAATCCTGTGTTACCCTAACCGACGATAAAATTGTCAGGCTACAGGTGGGTGGTGTTGCAACCCGCGTCCTGGATGGTCAGGTTTATCTATAGGTAAATTATCATGGGCCCCAATCTTGAAAAACTTTATCAGGACGCGTTGGTATGGGATGCGCACGCCGGAGTGTTTCCAAGCCCGGAGGTCGATCTGAATCTGTTACAGGAATGGCCCGACAGTGGCGCTGATTATCTCAGCATCAATGTCGGTTTCGACGTTATGAACTGGCAGGATACTCTGGCCACTCTCGCAGCCTATCGTCGTTGGGTGTTAGCTCATGCCGATCGTTTTGTGCTGGTAGGCGAGACCGCGGATATTGACCTGGCCCGCAAATCGAATAAATTTGCGCTGAGCTTCGATATCGAAGGCATGAACGCGCTCAACGAAGATATCAATATGGTCAGCGCCTACCACGCGCTCGGTGTACGGCAAATGTTGTTCGCTTACAACCTGAACAATGCCGCGGCCGGGGGCTGCCATGACCGTGACACGGGCTTGACCGAGTTTGGTATACAGGTGGTAAACGAAATGAATCGCGTCGGAATGATTGTCGACTGCTCGCATGCGGCCTACTCCACGACCATGGATATCATGCAGGAATCGAGCAAACCGGTCGTATTCTCACACTCCAATCCGGCTGCCATCTGGGACCATCAACGCAACATCAGCGATGATCAGATCAAGGCCTGCGCCGCCACCGGTGGCGTCATCGGCGTCAATGGCATGGGAATTTTTCTCGGTGATAATGACATCAGCAATACGACCCTGATGCGCCACATCAATTATCTCGCTGACCTCGTCGGTTGCGAACATATCGGCTTCGGTTTCGACTATTCACCCAAGGTAGATGTCGATATCGGGGTAATTTTACGCAGCCGGCCCGATTACTGGCCGGCGGGTCAGCAATACGATACTCAGGGGATTAAACACGCCGGACCCCAACAGCTGTACGATCTGGTGGAGAAATTATCCGCCAGTGGATTTGGTGACACAGATATTCGTGGCATGCTCGGTGAAAACTTCCGTCGTGTCGCTGCAAGCGCCTGGCGGGGTTGCTCAGTCTGATACTGAATCACTGGTAACTTACTACAGGATTTAAAATCAGCTGGAAAATGGTGGCTACGCCCTGATTTGAACAGGGGACCCCATCATTATGAGTGATGAGATGTTCATTATTGCATATCTTTGAATCGCAACGCATTTTCCAAGAATAACAAATAACTCTATATATTTCAATTATTTATCTTATTTAACTATCATTAACCAGCATTAATGTGCTTTAATATACCCTGTAACCCCGGCGTAACCCCAGAGTGGTATATAGTTACATGGATAAAATAAATTTCACAAAAGCCTCAATCAAAGGACTGAATCCTAGTAATCAGCGCTATGAAGTTGGAGATACCAAGACGCCGGGGCTTAGTGTGCGGATCACTCCGAAGGGAGTTAAAACCTATGTGGTTTTCAAAAGGCTAAACGGAAAACCCAAACGCATTACTTTAGGCAGGTCTCCCGATCTTACCGTAGAGAAAGCCCGAAACAAGGCCAAGATGGTCATTGGGGAAATGGTCTATTCTGGCACCGACCACAATGCAGAAAAGAAGCTGGAACGCGCTAAAAGTGTCACGCTGACTCAGGTTTTTGAAGACTACCAAACCGCTTCCAAACTGCGCCCCAATACACTTGCTAGCTACAAACTAGCAATAGAACGCGATTTTGAGGATTGGAAAGACAAGCCGCTAAATAAAATTACTGGCCTAATGGTCCAGCAGCGACATAAGAAATTAGGCAAGGTATCAGAAACCAGCGCCAACAGGTCCATGCGAGTCTTACGCGCCCTATATAACTTTGCCCGTGACCAGTATGAAGACAACGAAGGTCACAGCCTCTCCCCAGACAACCCAACCCGCAAGCTTAAACGTCAATGGAATCGTGAATCACGCCGGAAAGGACACATTTCCAATCATCAACTGAAAGACTGGTTTGAGGCGGTCCAAAAACTACCAGAAACAAACAAGCGAGGGCATGGTGCATGTGCGAGGGATTATCTCGTATTTATACTGTTGACCGGACTAAGACGGCCCGAAGCCACTTCCCTGCTATGGAAAGACATTGACCTTAAAGCCCGTCGATTTATCGTCCGTGACCCCAAAAACCACGATGACCTATGGATGCCAATATCTGGCTATCTTCTGGATATGTTCAAAGAGCTGAGAAAAACTTCCAAGGGAGATCATCCATTCCCTATCGAGGAGCCCAGAAATTTTATTCAAAAGGTGCGGCGTGATTCGCAAGTCTATTTCACCATCCAAGATCTACGTCGCACATTCATCACTATGGCCGAATCATTGGATATTGGCTTTTACACCATCAAAGCACTAGTCAATCATCGCACCGGCAAAGATGATGTGACCGAGCGCTACACTCAGATAAATACTGAGCGCCTACGCGAACCAATGGAGCGCATCACCGACTTTATTTTAAGTGTGGGGGGCGTTCGTAAGAGTGCCGATATTGTTGACTTAAAAAAAGGCGAGAAGAAAGCATAAAACTCTACCAAACCTAGAACGCCCCCCGAAAAGGCGGTCATCTTGCCGCCTTGGTTTGGTTTATTATGGAAAGATCGCGTACAAAGGAGCAATGCCATGATAAAAAAAATTCCTATCTGGGCGCCCAATAGCTTATGCGATCTATATATAAGCCTGAATAAAGAACTAGAGGAATATGATGACTTAACACATCAAAAGATAAACTTCAGAGAGTCCCGCGACACAAAAAAAAGTAGAGTTGAATTGTTGGAGAGATTGATCAAAAAGCCTCGTATGGAATCGGCCTGGAAGTCATTAACTAAACGATTTGATGACATAACTCGAGAACCACAAACATTCTTCTACACCGTAGAGGAAGCTCTTACCGGGCCCGTATCAGACTGGGAGCATTTGACTGACAATGAAAAATCAAATCGTATCGCTAAAGTTAAAAAGAAGGCCAATGAATTAAGCGACCTACTCGAGCAAAGCCCATTTGTAGCCGAAGATTTTTTCCCTGAGAATTACTGGGAAGATAGCTTCAAAGACCTATTCAATCCCAATGACACTTTTTATTTACATCAACTTATACGAATAAAACGAAATCACCAAAGGAATCTCGATATCGGGGACCCAATAGAAACCATAGTGGGAAATAAGGAATTATCAGCCCTATTAGGGATAGAGGTAACCATAAACCCATTGAGCGAAATATTGAGGAATTTTTCTGACCACTTGGAGCATAAACTCAGTTTCCAGATGATATTAAAAAGGCCAAATAATAAAAACGCGCGAAGGCTATTTTTCATTAGATACATAGGCAAGTACATGCATTCCCGGTATGGTAAATACCTATATGGAGTTATTGCGAATGTTGCCAGCACAGCGCTTGAAGACGAAATTATTGGTGAAGAAATCGTTCGTAACTCACTTCTTAAAAAAAGCTCCTTGTGACTAACCACTACTAATTACACTCATTAATCACCTGTGGCTAACTAACAAGAAATTCTTCACTTAGCCACATTCTAATATCTCTAGGTTTGTACGATTATCCTGGTCTTAATGCGAATAATTGAGACATGCTATGAGTGGTCAGAATCCAATCCAGTTAAATAACGCGAATTTAATAACGCCAGAGCAAACGGCACAATATTTAGGTGTTTCAATAGGCACTTTAAGCGTCTGGAGAAGCAGCGGTCGCTGGAACCTACCTTTTGTAAAAGTAGGAAGTCGCGTTATGTACAACCCTGACGACATTCAGGCATTTATCGAAAGTCGAACTCGTACTCAAACGGGTTAGTGGATGACATGGAAAAGATAAGCCCCTGCCAACTGGCAAGAAACACAAGGAGGTAGATCGTGGGTGAATGTGTTGAATTTCTTAATATAGTCAGGAGCGATGATTCGCCCCTGATTCCAGAAGGCGCTTATGAGATGGGTTATCTCTACCACAAAACATGGATGTTTATGGGGCGTCAGCCGAAGGTCGTGATGTACTTCAGCATTATCGAGCCAGGCGATTATTTCGGAGTGGTACTATCTGCTTACTACAACGTCCATTGCGCAATAGGTAAGCGTTGTCGCAATGGTGGCTTTAAAGCAAAAAAGCGCTCGAACCTGGTTCGTGACTTTTGTCGTGTATTCCCTAACTACACACTAAAACGTTTAGATCGCATTCCAATTTCTCGACTCGGAACTGTAGTTGTGGTCGGTACTGTTGAGACCGTAACTCACGGCTTTGATCAGCGTGAAATTCCTGAAGCAGCTCAATACAGCGGGGTGAGAAAAATTAAGCCATGAAATCAACCTCGGACCGTTACCCAGGATCGACATGATGGGATTGTGTGTAGTTTGTAATCACGACATCCCCAAACCCAAACGTGGGCCGATTGGAAAAACCTGTAGTAATACTTGCAGGAAAAGGCTCAGCAGGGCAAAACCTGTGACACCCTTTGCCAAACCATTAAAAACCCGTGACACGCCCCTTGAACACGCTTATACAGCGTCTAGCATAGTGATTTTAGGGGCTTCTGAGTACATCTCTAATCCCATGTTCGATTGGGAACTGGCTGAAGATTTAGCACATGAATTTACCTGCCCCGTTGAATGGATAAAACGGAGTATTTTGGCTTGTCGCGAAGCGGGGGTTTCTCCTAAGTATTTTATTGATCGGTATCTGCTCCGAAAGCCCATCCCGATAAACAAAGAAGTCGATCAGGCGTTTCGAGAGTTATGAAAAACTCCTTCATCTTATTGGTAGTCCATTATGACAGTCGCTGATACAACAACGAAAAAACAGCAGCGTAGTCCTGTTAATACAGGTAAAGAGCAGGCCAACAGTTCTTGTCTTAGTAGTAGCCGTAGTTGTAGTTGTAGTAGTAGCTACTTAAAAACCCCTGAAACCCTTGCGGCAAAAAGGTTTGAAGGAATTGACTTGGCAACAGAATTTAGCCCTTTGGAACAGAGTCGGGCTGAATATAACGATTGATTGAAAGACTACTGGCCCGGTATGCGTAACATTGTTATTGGATGTTGCGCTGCCGGGTTCCAAAAACTAAAAACGAAAGCCCAATTGCTGTCCAGGAGTTTCATTCAAGTGATGTTTGTTAGCCAGACCACGGTACGTTATAACCGCTGTGCGTTGGTAATAATTGAGTAGGTTCGATATAGATCAAAATAGACGGTTAAATAGTCCTCGCTTCGTTCTTGCTCCAGGCAACTCGGCCTATCAATTCGCCGCACATTCCGCCGCATAAAAACAGATAGACACCAAACACACCAAGAGCCAATAAAAATAAAGCGTTTCATCTTGTCAGACATAAACACTAAAACACACCACTGTAACGCTATCACACCGATATTAATTGTTGGTTTGTGGCGGGTTGCAAGAGTTCTAATTAGTTGATTGAGGAAAAACCTGTCACACAACTCACAAGTCTTATGTCGAAAGCGAAATCCATTTATTGATAGTCCAGGGCTAAGAGATAACCTATGAACACCCAGACTACCTCACTGACGATAAACTGCGTGTCGGATGTAACCTA
>CAXMNA010000088.1:0-3059 GCA_964194715.1 uncultured Gammaproteobacteria bacterium | reverse complement strand
CACATTTTATTGTATCTGGTTTAGTGCAAGGCAATACATGGCGCTACAAAAGTACCATGATGTCGATTTCCTGATATTCAGTAGTGCCTTTTTCCTGATGTGGATGTTTCCGCTTGGTATCTGGATTATTCAACCAGGTGTCAATAAGCTCTTCGATAAGCTCGACAATAGCGAAACCTGATCTCGCAATGGCGATTAACTATTTCGCTTACGGATCGAATATGGCTAGCGAAAGATTGTTAGCCCGGATACCCGGCGCGAGAAAAGTCTGTAACGCTATTCTGCCTGATCATCGACTCAGATTCCGAAAAAGCGATAGCGGGAAATCGGGCAAATGCGATATCGAGGTGACCGGCAAGCGGCTGGATCGGGTCCATGGAGTGGTCTATCAGATCTCGGATCAGGACAAGGCACTACTGGATCGGTACGAGGGGTTGGGCGTTGGTTATAACGAAAAACTGGTCGAACTCAATAGCGAAAACGAAAAGGTTCTTTCAGCAATTACCTACTATGCACTCCTGATCGACGAGGCTATGATTCCCTACCACTGGTATAAGGGCCACGTATTACACGGTGCGATCGAACACCGGTTACCTGCCGACTACATCAGCATGATTGAAGCCGTGCCGTCTAAAAAAGATCCAGACAACGCTCGCAGTGTGCGCGAACTAGCCATCTATGGACAGAAAATTGCCCGTGACTAGCCCAAATTTCTCACCACCTTCATGCTGCGACCGCCGGTTTACTCACTCTGGCGGGGTGTACTCTCGACGACCTCACGATAAAGGGTGGTGAAAAATGCGGGCCAGGAAGATACTCGTTTTCCAGCACATGCCATCGCAGAACCCCGGAATATTTCGGCGCCTGGCAGCAAAACAGAATATCGAATTTCACGAGATCGATTTGCACGCTGGGGATCCAGTTCCGGAATTAAAAGACTTCGACGGGCTCTGGGCAATGGGCGGATCGATGAACGTCTGGGAGGAGGATGAATATCCCTGGCTGATTGAAGAAAAACGGGTAATACGGCAAGCGGTTGAAACCCTCGAAATGCCGTTCCTCGGAATTTGCCTGGGGCATCAGCTACTCGCCGATGCAATGGGGGGTAGTGTCGATAAATCCGACCACATGGAAATCGGGCTTTTTGAAGTTAAACCTACCCGCTCCGGTATCGATCATCCCCTGTTGTTAAATCTGCCAGCAAATATGCGGTGGGTTAACGTCCATCTCTCCGAAGTAACCCGCGCACCCGAACAGGCGACCATTCTGGCTGATTCCAGGGCCTGTAAAAATCATATTATGCAAATAGGTCGGTACGCCTATTCCTGCCAGTTTCATCCCGAAGTTTGCAGTGATACGGTAGACGGGTGGATGACGATACCGGGTATTCCGGGCGAGCTGGAAAAACTAATTGGGGTTGACGGCCTGCGCTATTTTAAAAGCAGCGTCGCCGAATATATGCCCTCACACAATACCGCAGCAACCTATTTGTTCGATAACTGGATTAAACTGGTTTTTCATTAATAATGATACGGCGTTGTTCGATCGCGATGCCCGGTCTCAAGTTAAGATTTAATTAAAGCCGTGGCGTAAATCCGAGAATGCGTACCCGTCCCGGAATCGACGCATTGAACAGATGGTTATGCCAGTAGGTGGCCTGAAAGGCCGATTCTTCCTCATCCATTTCCCTGACACTGAAATCGAATGCCTGTTCGATGCTGCCCTCGGCAAATTCGAGGTGACATTGACCTGCCAGGGTCAGTGCATCGGCCAACGGTGAGTCGGTTCCAAATAACGCGGTCAACTCGTTGGAGAAATTGAAATCATCCTGGTAGTGACGCTCAGCCAGAATACGCAGCCCACTACTTATCCAGTCGGCGCAATCCTGTGTTTTGAGAATAATATGCCTGAATTCAGAGGTAGTACTTTCAGGTTCCTGCTTGACGATGAGAAAATTGATTCGGCCCTTCTCTTTCCCACCCGAAATCGAGTAGACCCCGGCACTCATCCCCGGAGTCGGGCGACCACCGAGCTCGCGAACACTCTTTTTGCGCAGGCGGCACTGCCACGAAATAAAGCGTTTATATTGCTCGGAGAGATCCATTATTAATGGCTAAACCTTCAAGTATTATTTTCAAAAGGGTTGTCTATTAGCCAGAGATTTTTTTGTAAGCGGTAGGAAGCGCTGCGCACAGAACCGGAGCGTATAATAAATACGTGAGGATTCGAGCACGGCGCTGACACAGCGATTACAAAAAATAATGGCTAAGAGCAGCCCTTTTTAGAATAAGCCTTCGACCTCTCCCTTCTCATTGAGTTTGATACTGTCGGCCGAAGGTATTCGGGGCAGACCAGGCATGGTCATGATATCGCCACATACAACCACAATAAACTCGGCACCGGCCGACAGGCGAACTTCTCGAACAGGCACTTCGTGACCCCTGGGCGCACCCAGCAAAGACGGATCGGTAGAAAAACTATATTGCGTTTTCGCCATACAAACCGGAAATTTACCGTAACCATCCGTTTCAAACTTGGCAAACTGATCACGCACCTTCTTGTCGGCAATCAAGTCATCCGCACCATACAGGGTGCGTGCGATATGACGCGCCTTATCCCATAGCGGCATGTCGTCATCGTAGAGGGTATGGAATTGCGCCTGCCCCGAATCGGCGACAGCCGCGACATGATGCGCGAGCTCCTGCACACCAGCACTACCCTCACCCCAGTGATTACAATCGAAGACCTTGACACCAAACTCGGTGCAAAAGGCCTTGATAGCCTCTAGTTCAGCGTCGGTATCGGCCGAGAAGCGATTCATTGCGACAGTTACCGGTACGCCAAATTGACTCAGGTTGCGAATATGTTTGCCAAGATTTTCACAACCCTTCTTAATCGCCTCGACGTTCTCGCCAGTGAGTTGATCTTTGGCTACCCCACCGTGCATTTTAAGTGCACGGGCTGTGGCGACCAGCACCACGGCATCGGGATGTAAACCTGCCTTGCGACACTTGATGTCAAAAAACTTCTCGGCCCCAAGATCGGCACCGAATCCAGCT
>CAXMNA010000087.1:0-11408 GCA_964194715.1 uncultured Gammaproteobacteria bacterium | reverse complement strand
GACAGGCCTGCAAATTCATCTGACCCGCGGCCAGACTAGCCCGATTGGTTATTGCTCAGAGTAAATCCATTGTAGTTCTACCGCCGACCATTTATTACCGCGTAAAAACTCTACTGGTATAATGACTTTCAGGAATTGGCTCTATTCCGGGAAGTCGGGTTTCTGCTTAACTTGCGAGCCATTTTCTGGCGCGACTGATAGACCGAGGTACTTATGACGATTGCATACTTAAACGGCGAATACCTGCCCCTCGAACAGGCCCGTATTTCACCAATGGACCGCGGATTCCTGTTTGGCGACGGTATTTATGAAGTAGTTCCCTCTTACGAAGGGAAAATGGTCGGTTTTGGACCTCATATCTCGCGCATGCAGGACGGACTTGCCGCCATCGAAATCAAACTCGGCTGGGATGAAGCAAAGTGGCGTGAACTCTGCACCACCCTGCTGGAAAAAAATGGTAATGGCAATCTCGGAATATATTTGCACGTGACTCGCGGTGCCGACAGCAAACGTCACCATGCCTATCCGGAAGGCATCGAACCGACCGTATTCGGTTATGCATTCGATATTCCTGCGCCGCCAATTCCGGATCGTGATCAAATCCATCCCTATACCTGTTCTACCGGACATGACATGCGCTGGCACCGATGCAATATAAAGTCAATTTCATTGCTTGGAAATGTGATGCATTACCAGCAGGGCCACAGCAAGGGAGATGGCGAAATTCTGCTCTACAATGCAAACAACGAGTTAACCGAATGCGGCGCCTGTAACGCTTACATCGTCAAGGACGGGGTTATTTCGACGCCGGTTCTCGATAACCAGATTCTGCCCGGAATCACACGCCAGATATTAATGGGTGTACTGAAAGCCGATGGCAGTATTCCGATCGAAGAGCGCACCATTACGATGGACGAGGTCTGGGACGCCGACGAAGTCTGGATTTCCAGTTCGAGCAAGGAAGTGGTTCCGGTAATCAAACTGGACGGTAAACCGGTTGGCGACGGCAAGCCGGGCCCGGTCTGGGAAAAGGCCGCGAAGCTCTATTCCGCAGGCAAATACGACATCTGATCAAATGCGGGCAGATTTATAGATCTGCCCCCGCTCACCGAAAATTGCGCTAACGATAAATGGACTGTTCGGTAATAACCATGTCCAGTCGAACATCCCATTGCTCGGGAACAAGTTGATCAACCTTCTGTAATTCGTGCGCCACTCCGATTAAAACCGGATGAGTCGAATTCGGGTTTGTACGAAAGGCAAAGCTGCGGTCGTAAAAACCACCACCCATACCGATTCGATTGCGGTCCTCGTCAAACACCACCAATGGTGCCAGAACCAGATCCAGCGCATCCGGTGCCAACATTTCATCATCGCCCACATCCGGCTCAGGCAGACGGAACTTGTTGATGCGCATTGTCTGGCCTTCAAAATAAGGCGAGAACCGCAAAGCTACCTGGTCCAGATTTGGCAGATAAATCTTCTTTCCCTGTGACCAGGCATGGCGTATTAACGGCTGCAGTCCAATTTCACCATTTACCGCAAAATAAGCAGCAATAGACTGCGCCTGCTGATACTCATCCAGCGCAATTATTGACCGGCGCAAAGCCTCGGCTGCCCGCTCCTGTTGCTGCGGTGCGATGTCGGCACGCAATTTACGATTTCGTTGTCGAAGTTCGTTGGGGGGGTTCATTTTAAATGCGTTCGGAGTAACAGCCGCGCATCATACGTCTATTCGAGCAGGCTGAGTAGCCATTCCTTGAATGCCCGTACCGCCGGATTTTTCAAATGCGATTCAGGGCAGACAACATAGTAGGCAAACTCGTTCTCCAGCGTGACATCAAAGGGACGCACCAAACGCCCCGACTCAAGATGGTCTTCTACAAATGTGGTTGAACCCAGCGCAATGCCCTGGCCATCAATCGCCGCCTGAATTAAGACATTGGTATCGTCAATAATGGTTCCTTTATGACTATTAATATCAGATAACGCTGCCAGCCGGATCCAGTCAGACCAACATTCGTAATTGGCGTCGTGCAACAAGGTGTAATAACGCAGATTGTTAATATCGGTTAAAGGTTTATCGTTTGTCATGAAGGCCGGTGAACAGACCGGGAAAAAGTCCAGGCTGAGCAATGAATCTGCGACCACACCCGGCCAGTCCCCTTTGCCATAAGTCACCGCTAAGTCAATTTCTTCGCGCTCAAAATCAACGGGGCCATGCGCGTGATACAGGCAAAGATCGAATTCAGGATACTGCAACCAGAAATATTTCAATCGGGGCGACAACCATTTGGCCGCAAAGGAAGGTGCCAGTCGAACACTGATCATATTTGACAACTGCTCTTGATTAACCGATCCGATGGCGACTGAAACCCGGTCAAAGGCTTCAATTATGTCCGGTAACAACAACCTTCCCTGCTCGGTCAAAGCCAGCCGACGAGGGTAGCGATCAAACAATGAGACTCCAAGGTATTCTTCAATCACCTTGATCTGATGACTGATAGCAGCTTGCGTCACGTTAAGTTCTTTAGCAGCCCCGGTGAAACTAAGCAGGCGTCCGGCAGCTTCAAAACATTTAAGACTGTTCAAAGGGGGTAATCGACGGCCCATGTCAAACTCTATGGATTATTAAAACTAATGCATACTATAAAAAATAATCGCTTGAATCCATCAGTATCTGATTCGACAATGCTTTGTTACTGTTGCCCAACCAGGTCAACGACTCTTCCCGAGGAAATCAGCATGGCAAGACGTTCCAACGCCCGTGAGGCAAAAATCGCCCTTCGCAAAGCCGCGCTCGCCGAAGACAAGAAACCGGTACACGCTGGCGAGTCCGGGGGTCAGTATCGACCTCTCTCCGATTCTGATGTTACGCAAATCGAAGCTACTGTTTATCGAATTCTGGAAGAAGTCGGATTTGCCGATGCCAACGAACATTGCATCGAGACCTGTGTCTCGGTCGGTGCCATTTACGGTGATGATAAACGCCTGCGATTTCCGCGCTCGGTGATAGAGGATGCACTCGGAAAATGCAATCGTGAACTGACTTTGCATGGACAGGACCCAAAACACGACTTGCACTTGAGTGGTTCCAAGGTCCATTTTTCAACCGCGGGTGCTGCGGTCATGATTGCCGATCCCACAAATAATGAATACCGGGAATCAACCGCCCAGGATTTGTACGACATGGCGCGTATCGCTGATCAATGTGAACATATCCATATGTTTCAGCGTACCTGTGTATTACGTGATATTACCAACAACCACGACATGGATATCAATACCGCCTACAACGCGGTGATGGGAACTACCAAGCACATCGGAGCCAGCTGGACCGAAGCGCACCACCTTGAAGACACGCTGAAGATGCTTCATATAATCGCGGGCGGTGAAGACAAGTGGCGTGAACGCCCCTTCATGAGCATATCCTGCTGCCACGTGGTACCGCCGATGAAATTCACCAACGAGGCGCTGAGCTGTGTCAAGATTGCGGTTGAAAGCGGCATGCCGGTGTTATTGCTTTCCGCTGGTCAGTCCGGGGCGACTGCTCCCGCCTGTCTGGCCGGCGCGGTCGCTCAGGCCTGGGCCGAATGCCTCGGCGGACTGGTTTTCGTTAATGCCATCAAACCCGGCGCGCCTGCAATCCTCGGAACCTGGCCATTCGTATCGGATTTGCGCACCGGGGCAATGAGTGGCGGTTCACCCGAACAGGCAATTCTTTCCTCCGCCTGCGCACAAATGGGTAATTACTTTGACCTGCCTACGGGTACCGCCTGCGGCATGACCGACTCCAAGTTTCCCGATTTTCAGGGCGGTGCCGAACGTGCCTATACTATCTCCTGTGCCGCGACCTCGGGCGCCAATATTATTTATGAGTCAGCTGGTATGTATGCGAGCCTGCTTGCCGCCTGCCCGGAATCCCTGCTAATCGACAACGATGTACTGGGTGCCGCGTTACGCATTACACGGGGCATCGAGGTTAATGAACAGACCCTGAGTTTCGAAGATCTAAAAGATGTCTGCCTTGGTAACAAAGGACACTACCTGGGCTCGGGGAAAACCCTGGAGGTCATGCA
Organism: uncultured Gammaproteobacteria bacterium; assembly: GCA_964194715.1. Classification (GTDB taxonomy): domain Bacteria; phylum Pseudomonadota; class Gammaproteobacteria. The sequence continues at coordinate 7,329 of CAXMNA010000087.1, read as the reverse complement.
AACCGAATACATTTATCCGGAACTCGGGGATCGACTGAGTCCCAACCAATGGGTTGAACAGGATAAGCCCGTGTTACTCGAGAAGGCCATTGCAAGAAAAAAGGAAATTCTCGATAACTACTTTCCGGATCACGTCAGCGATGAAATCGATCAGCAAATTCGCGCGCAGTTTAATATTTTCCTGCCGCGAGAAGCTTTTGGCCGCAGTGCCTGAGTTTTAGGTCAACGCATAAATTCAAAGGATAAGCAGATGAAAAGTCATGCCAGAGTCGTCGTTATCGGGGGTGGTTCACTCGGGGTAAACCTGTTGTATCACCTGACCAGGGAAGGCTGGACCGACGTGGTACTGGTCGAGAAAGGCGAGCTTACCAGTGGATCGACCTGGCATGCAGCCGGGTTGTGCTCAAACTTTATCGGTAATCACACCGTCGCACAAATCCATGACTACACGATCAAGCTCTATAACGAAATCCTGCCCGAGGAGACCGGCGAAAAATCCAGCTTTCATCAATCCGGCAGTATCCGCCAAGGTTTCACCAGAGTTGAAGAGGAATGGTTCAGGAATCTTGAAAGCCGCTCCAAAAACATCGGTTTTGAATTCAATATCATAAGCAAAGAAGAAGCGCAGAAGCTCAACCCGTTCATGAATTTCGACAAGGCGCGGGTTATCGCCAGCACCCCGAACGATGGTCACGTCGACCCGACCTCGGTCGTCATGCCGCTATCAAAACTGGCGCGCGACGCCGGTGCTGAAATCAATCGTTTTACACGCGTCACTGAAATTAATGAGCTGCGTTCCGGTGAATGGGAAGTAGTTACCGACAAGGGCACGATCGTGGCCGAACACGTGGTCAATGCCGCCGGTTGCTTTGCGCGAGAGATTGGCGCGATGGTCGGTATCAATGTCCCATTGATCAATCTCGAGCATCAATACCTGGTAACCGAGAAACACCCTGATATCGAGGCGCTGGGCTGGGAGTTACCGGTATGCCGGGATTCCTACAGTTCTGCCTATATTCGCCAGGAAGGTCTTGGATTCCTGGTTGGTCCTTATGAAATGTGGGGGTCACGCCCGTGGGCGCTCGACGGCATGGACTGGGCCTTTGACCGAGAACTATTCGAACCGAATCTTGACGTCTTGATGCCCTTTCTCGAACGCTGCTTCGAATTGACGCCTAAATTCGAGGAGGTTGGAGTTAAATCGGTCGTCAACGGACCGATTACCCATACCCCGGACGATAACATCCTGGCAGGGCCGGTGGCCGGCCTGCGCAACTTCTGGAACCTGTGCGGGGCCAGCATCGGGATCGCCCAGGGTGGTATCGGCAAGTACTTGGCACAGTGGATGAAATACGGCCAGACTGAAATCAACATGGCATCGCTAGATACGCGTCGATTTGGTGACTGGGCCGACAAAAAGTATTGCGCTATCAGGGCGATCGAATCTTACGAGGCGATGTACGCGGTCGGCGCACCTAACGATAATCGACCCCACGGCAGGCCAATGCGGACCAGTCCTCTCTTCAGTCGTCTACTCGAACATGGTGCCGTATACGGTGCGGCGCAGGGCTACGAGAAGGCATTGTGGTTCCAAACCGATGCGGTGCGTCGCGAGTCGTTGAGCTGGTCGCATAGCGAGGCACACGCGGTAGTGGCCGAGGAATGTAAAGCGGTCCAGGAATCGGCTGGGGTCATAGACATTTCGGGCTCGGCCAAGTACGAGGTCAGTGGAGCCGATGCCGCGGCCTTCCTGGACAAACTCTCGTGTAATAAACTACCCCGGGTTGGGCGCATAGGCCTGAGCCTGTTTCATTCCCCTAACGGCGGCATCATGTGTGAAATGTCGATTACCCGCCTCGATGAAAACCAATTTTACCTGGTGTCGGCAATTGGTTCCGAACATAAGGATTTGCATTGGATGCAATCTAATATTGCCGATTTCGATGTCAGTATCACGAATGTCACTGAAGAATTTTCATCGTTGCTAATTACCGGACCCAACTCGCGTGCCATCCTGCAACAGATGACCGAGGAAGATTTATCGAACACCGCATTTCCGTGGTTGTGTGCACGCGAAATTCAAATCGACAGTGCGACGGTGCGAATCCTGAGGGTTTCATATGCAGGCGAACTGGGTTACGAGCTGCATATGCCATCTTACCAGCTATTGTCGATTTACGACTCGATGTGGCGCAAGGCAGAACTTGTCGGTATTCGAAATTTTGGTGGTTACGCATTCAACTCGATGCGAATGGAAAAGATGTACCGCGCCTATGGCAATGAATTTACCGAGGAAATAAGTGGTCTCGAGGCTGGCATGGATCGTTTCATCGACACCAGCCGGGATTTTATCGGCTGCGAGAATTTGAAACAGCGGCGACAGGATGGATACGCGATCGAGCTCGCTTACCTGGTGTTCGATGATGAAGTTCCATGCGAGTGTTATGGCAACGAGGCGGTCTACCACAACGGTAAATTGATCGGCTTGACCACCGGTGGCGCCTATGGTCATCGAACCGGCAAAAGTACCGCCTTCGCCTACCTGAAACCTGCCCAAATCAGTGATGGGCTAGAACTCACGATTGACACGTCGATCGGAAGTCGTAGCGCACATATTGAAATGAATGCAGCCTACGATGCGGGGAACGAATTGCTGCGTGCCTAGAGCCTGCGTTATGATGGCTGACCGATATCCCTTAACCCGTGTTCAACCGGGAGACACCTATGAAAACCGTTAATTTCACCCGCATGGAAGATGGCACCCGCGAGGAGTACGAGTTTCTCGATCAGATGGAAGATGAGTACAAGGAAGGTCTTCCTGAACGGATACTGGAAAGCTTGCGCAAGCTTGAACACAGTTTTTCAGGTTACCAGATTAGTCGCCTCGAACACAGCCTGCAGGGTGCGACGCGGGCATTTCGCGCCGGTGAACCGGATGAAATGATTATCGCGGTGCTATTACATGATATCGGTGACGAACTTGCGCCCTACTCGCATAGTGAAATGGCTGCTGCAATTTTAAGACCATTCGTATCCGAAAAATATTACTGGATCGTCAAGCATCACGGTGTATTTCAAATGTACTACTACGCGCATCATTGCGGCGGCGACCGCAACGCTCGCGAGATTTTTAAAGACAGCCCGTGGTACCAGGATACAATCGATTTTTGCCATGACTACGACCAGAATTGCTTTGATCCCGACTACGATTCTGAGCCCCTCGAATTCTTCGACCCGATCCTGCGCCGAGTACTGTCACAACCCAGTATGCGCGATCCGGAGCAGCTTGCCCGCTACGGCAAGGCCAGCTAATACCGTAATTCACGGAATTTATCACTACGATCTGGACCGGTTCTCGGCTGGTTACAGGTTTGCTTTTCACTTTAACTCGTGAATCGGTATTTGCGACTTTATTCCTGTTCGCATTTCGGTAGACTTGGCGCTTTCCACGGGACCGGTAAGCGCATGTCTATTTTATCTGCAAAATTAAGTCACTATGTCAATTCGGGAGCAGTCACTGACGCTGCTTATCCACCTGAGCTGCAGGAAATTACGAGCCTGGAAAAAGCGCGGCTTGCATTTGGCGAAATTTCGCGTTGGCCAGGTTACCAATCCACCCCGCTGTACCGACTTGAATCATTGGCGCGCGATATCGGCGTGCAGGGAATTTATTATAAGGATGAAGCGCAGCGCTTTAATTTAAAAAGCTTCAAGGCCCTTGGCGGTGCCTATGCCGTGGCCCGCCAGCTGCAGTCCCGGATTCACCAGGCCACCGGCGAAAATGCGCAAGTCGAGGATTTGTTGAACCATACTTATAATTCGACTACCCAGGATATCGTAATTAGTTGTGCCACCGACGGCAATCACGGACGCTCGGTTGCCTGGGGTTGTCAAATGTTCGGCTGTCGCTGTGTTATCTATATCCACCGCGATGTTTCCGCAGGACGTCAACAGGCGATGGAAGCCTTTGGGGCCGAGGTTATCCGCATCAAAGGTAATTATGATGACTCCGTTAAACAGGCCGATATGGACGCCCAAACTCACGACCGCATTATCGTTTCGGATACCAGCTATCCCGGTCATATGGATATTCCACGGGATGTTGCGCTCGGGTATACCGTTATGCTCGCCGAAGCGGTCGAACAAATGCAGGGCTCCATTCCTACCCATGTTTTTATACAGGGAGGCGTTGGCGGCCTGGCAGCCGCAGTGTGCGCTTATTTCTGGGAACTTTGGGGTACAGAGCGTCCGCGATTTATCGTGGTCGAACCGGAACAGGCCAACTGCCTGCAACAATCTGCAGCTGCCGGCAAGCCGGTGGTAGTCGAGGGAGATCTCGAAACCCTGATGGCCGGGCTTGCTTGCGGCGAAGTCTCGGTATTGGCCTGGGAAATCCTCAAGCCCGGCGTCAACGATTTCATGACCGTGAGCGAAGATGCCGTGGCTCCCTGCATGCGCCTGCTAGCAAACAACGACCCCCGGATCGAGGCAGGCGAGTCGGCCGTTGCGGGAATTGCCGCACTTATCGCAGCGAGCGACGACGATGCAATGTCGACTACGCTGGGTCTTGATGAATCCAGCGCAATATTTATCATCGGCACCGAAGGCGCGACGGACCCTGAACTCTACCAAAAGCTCGTGGCAACCTGACCATGGCTAATCCCCCAGTACGCGGATTTGCCCAAAGTGAATTCGAGGCTAGAACCGAACGCGCGCAACAAATGATGCGTGCCGATGAAATCGATGCGATGTTGCTGACGACCGAAGCACATGTACGATACTTCAGCGGGTTCTTGACGCAGTTCTGGCAGAGCCCGACCCGTCCCTGGTTCTTATTGATACCCTTGAAGGGCAAGCCAATTGCCGTGATACCGACGATTGGTGTCGCCGGAATGCAGCACAGCTGGATCGACGACATCCGCAGCTGGTCATCACCGCAACCGCAGGACGACGGTATTTCTTTATTGTTATCGACTATTCGGGAATTACCCAGGCGTTTCGGTCGGCTCGGAATGACCCTTGGCAAAGAGAGTTACTTACGCATGCCTGCTCTTGACTATCGCCATCTCGAAGCCGAATTAACTAATATGGAACTGACCGACTGTGCTGAACTGATGCTCCAACTTTGTAGCAAAAAATCCACGGCTGAAGTGGAAAAGATACGCTACGTATGCGAGCTCGCCTCGGATAGTTTCAAGGCCTTACCCGGATTTGCGCGCCTGGGCCAAAGTGAGCGCGAAATAGTACGCGCCATGCGGGTTGATTTACTCGAACGTGGCGCCGATCATACTCCCTACATCGTCTCTGCTTCGGGAAAAGATGGTTATGGCGATATCATCATGGGTCCCGGCGATCGCAAGCTCGAAAGCGGGGACGTTCTAATCATCGATACCGGTACCGTTTATGATGGTTATTTTTGCGACTTTGACCGCAATTTTGCATTTGGTCATGCGTCGGACAAAACCAGGCGCGCCTACGATACTGTTTTCCGCAGTACCGATGCCGGTTTTGCAACGGCCAAACCCGGTGCCACGACAACTGACGTCTGGCAAGCCATGTGGTCAGTGCTTGAAGCCGGCGGCGCGCAGGGAAATGATGTAGGCCGTATGGGGCATGGACTCGGTGCACAGCTGACCGAGTGGCCTTCGCTCACGGCAAGCGATCACACGCCACTGGAAGCGGGTATGGTAATCACCCTTGAGCCGGGCATGGAATTTGAACCAGGTAAATTAATGGTGCATGAGGAAAATATTTTGATCACCGATTCCGGTGCCGAGCTGCTAAGTAAACGCGCTGCTGCTGAACTTCCAGTCATAACTTAACCGGTATTTTCCATATGAATCGATTCCTGATTGACTTAAGTTCACAGCGCCGATACTGGGCCGGGCTGATATTGTTGGGGGTCGGCCTGGAGGGAGGCGCGCTTTACTATCAGTATGTGCTCGATGAATGGCCGTGCGTTCTGTGTATCCACGTCCGCATCTGGATTGTTGCTTTCATTTTGCTTGCTTTGATTGCAATTTTTTGCACCTCGTCAACCTTCATCACGCGCCTCGCACACGGACTGAATGCTGCCATAATGATCGGACTAGTGGAGCGTAGCTGGAGAGTTCTTGCCGTCGAGCGCGGGTGGATCTTCGGGGACTGCGACATGGACCTTGGGATGCCGGCATGGTTTGCAGTGGACCAGTGGTTGCCGTCCCTGTTTGAAGTGCAGACCGCTTGTGGTTATACCCCATTGATTTTGTTCGATATAACGATGGCAGAGTCCTTACTTGTAATTTCAGCACTTATGTTGATAATGACCGCGGCAGTTTTCATTGCCAGCTGGCTCGATTAGTCCTGCTCAAAACAGCGGCATCTGTTAGTACCTTCAACATAATAATGAATCATTCATGTAAGAATCACGAAGGAATTCTTAAGCTGGATACTCTAAGGATCCCGGTAAACCGGCCGTTACTTGCTAAAGCGGTTTACTTGGCCAAATACATGGCGATACTCTATCTCAGGCGTGACAGGGATTAGCTTTGGTAAAAATATTTCTTTTCTCAACCACGTTTCTTACCGAATACCGGGGGTAACATGAGAGTCAACTTCAATCACAATAACGGTATGTTTTGGGCTTTGTTTGTTTTAATCCTGGGGATATTTAGCCCATTCAATGCCTATGCCGCCAGCACCGCAGCCGTGGCACTGGACCTGACTCAGCATTGGGTGGGTTATGCCTCGATTATTGTATTCGTAGTCGCTTATGCGCTGGTGATGTCCGAAGAATTTGTGCATTTGCGCAAATCCAAACCGGTTATTCTCGCGGCTGGGATCATCTGGGTGATGATTGCTTTTGTCTATTCCCAGCATGGTGATCAACACACTGCCGAGCAGGCGATCCGTCATAATCTTCTGGAATATGCCGAATTATTCCTGTTCCTGCTGGTGGCGATGACTTATATCAACGCGATGGAAGAACGCCTGGTGTTTGATGCGCTCAAATCGTGGCTGGTCAGCAAGGGGCTTAACCTGCGCCAGCTATTCTGGATCACCGGCATCATATCCTTCTTCCTGTCTCCGATTGCCGACAATCTGACCACGGCGTTGCTGATGTGTGCCGTGGTCATGTCGGTCGGTGCCGGCAATAAAAAATTCATCATGATTGCCTGCGTCAATATTGTCGTTGCCGCCAATGCCGGTGGCGCGTTCAGCCCGTTTGGCGATATCACGACCTTGATGGTCTGGCAGAAGGGGATTATCGATTTCTGGACTTTCTTTACCCTGTTCATTCCATCAGTGGTCAATTACGTCATACCGGCAGCGATCATGTCGATGTTCGTG
>CAXMNA010000086.1:0-11796 GCA_964194715.1 uncultured Gammaproteobacteria bacterium | reverse complement strand
AATTGAAGCGCGCCGCAAGTGGTGCATAGCGAGGCAAATGGGCGATCAGTCGATCCCTGAGCGAGCGTCGATGATGCTGGTGATAATGATGCAGAAACTCGACTTTCATCTTCGCCATATCGACACCGGTGGGGCATTCGCGCTTACAGCCCTTGCAGCCGACACATAAATCCATGCTGTCATACATCGCATCGGAGATCAGCGCATCGGCACCCAGCTGACCACTTATTGCCAGCCGTAGGGTATTGGCGCGGCCGCGCGTCAAATGTTGTTCGTCGCCCGTGGCCCGATAGGATGGGCACATCACGCCGACATTCGCCTTGCGACACGCGCCGTTGTTATTACACATTTCGACAGCAGCACCGAATCCACCCGATTCGGACCAGTCCAGCACAGTTGCTAGCGGCTTTACCTGGTAACCCGGAGCATAGCGAAACAGCGATCGATCATCCATGCGCGGCGCGCGCACAATCTTGCCGGGATTAAACAGTCCAGTGGGATCAAAAGTATCTTTAACCGCTTCGAAAGCCCGTAGCATGCGAGTACCAAACATGCGTTCATGAAATTCGGAACGTGCCAGGCCGTCACCGTGTTCGCCTGAATGCGAGCCCTTGTATTCCTGCACGATGTCGAGCGTTTCCTCCATGATCGCACGCATCTTTTGCGCCCCGCTCGCGTCCTTCATGTTGAGAATCGGGCGCACGTGCAGGCAACCCACCGAGGCATGGGCATACCAGGTGCCAGTGGTGCCGTGTTTCTCGAACACCTGCGTCAGCCGATCGGTATATTCGGCCAGGTCTTCCAGTTGTACAGCGCAGTCTTCGACAAAGGATACCGGTTTGCCATCACCCTTCATCGACATCATGATATTGAGCCCGGCCTTGCGCACCTCCCATACCGAGGCCTGAAATTCGGGGTCAAGCACCTCGACCACAGCATCCGGGAAACCCAGATCTGCTATCAACTCGACCAACTGGGCCAGTTTACCGAGTTGTTGGGCGTGATCTTCACCGGCAAATTCTACCAGTAACAATGCATCCGGTTTACCCTGGACAAATCCATCGATGGTGACGCGGAACATTGGAATCTCGCGCGATAAATCGATCATGGTGCGGTCGACCAGTTCCACCGCGCTGGGGTCGAGCTTGACAATATGCTGGGCCGAATCCATCGCCTGGTGAAAAGTCGGGAAGTGACATACGCCTAAAACCTTGTGCGGCGGGATTGGCTGAAGTTCCAGCTGCAGACGGGTGAAAAAAGCCAGCGTCCCCTCCGAACCGACCAGCAAGCGTGCGAGGCTGCCGGATTCGGCACTAACCAGTTCATCGATGTTGTAACCACCGACGCGCCGTAACAGCTGCGGAAACCGGCGTGCAATTTCATCCGCCTCACGCTGACCCAGTTCGCTCAATTTACGCACCAGCTCAGCCTGGGGACCATCCTGGCTGGCACTTCCCAGAGCGGCAAAATGGGCGTTGCTGCCATCGGCCAGCAGCGCGTCGATGGCGCGTACGTTGTGCACCATGTTGCCATAACGAATCGAGCGGGCGCCGCAACTGTTGTTGCCGGCCATGCCACCGAGGGTGGCACGGTTACCGGTAGAAACGTCGACCGGGTAGAACAGCCCGTGTGGTTTTAACCAGCGGTTGAGCTGATCGAGTACCAGACCCGGTTCGACCCAGATGGAGCGCGACTCGGGATCAAACTCACCCACCTGGTTAAAGTATTTGCTGGTATCTATGACCAGCGCGGTACCGACCGTCTGCCCGATTTGCGAGGTGCCACCACCGCGCGGCAATACCGGAATCCCCTCGTCAGCGGCAATTTGAATCGCGGTCAAGATATCCTGCTGATGGCGCGGCACCACGACACCAATCGGTTCAATCTGGTAAATCGAGGCGTCGGTGCTGTAGCGACCGCGGCTGAAAGCGTCGAACAGGACGTCCCCTTCAAGCTCACTTTGCAATCGGCTTGCCAGGGCACTGTCACCGATACGCGCGGTCGCTGCGGTAGTTGCCTGCTTTGAACGGGGTTTTGTGGCCAACGGGATTACGCTTTAGGCTCGTAAAAAACAAACTATAAGAGAAAAACGCCTGGCAGTAACGATTAAATTTAAGCGCCCGACAGTCACGATCGATAAGCGGTAATCCGCCCCGGTTGCGGTCAAAGCCTACTTGCACTCGTCACCCGGGTCAGGCACGATTTCGGGCCAGAGAAAGAATATCATTCCGAGGAGACCGTTATGTCGATTCCCGCAGGACGCCATTTTCTGCAGATTCCAGGGCCCAGCAATGTCCCTGATCGAGTCTTGCGCGCGATGGACATGCCGACCATGGATCACCGGGGACCCGAGTTTGCGCAACTGACCCGAGAAGTCTTAAACGGCTTGAAACAGGTTTTCAAAACCGCCGCAGACGTGGTTATTTTTCCCGCCTCGGGGACTGGTGCCTGGGAGTCGGCACTGGTCAATACCCTGTCCCCAGGCGATAAAGTTTTGATGTTCGAAACCGGCCATTTCGCCACGTTGTGGCAAGGCATCGCGAAGGATCTCGGCCTGCAAGTCGATTTTGTCGAGGGTGACTGGCGCCACGGGGTCGACCCGGAAGTGGTTGAAACAAAATTGAGCGCAGACAAGAATCACGAAATCAAGGCCGTGATGGTGGTGCACAACGAAACTTCAACCGGCGTCACCAGCCGTATTGCCGAAGTCAGAAAAGCCATCGACAGCAGCGGGCATCCGGCCCTGTTCATGGTCGACACGATCTCTTCACTGGGTTCAATCGATTACCGCCATGACGAGTGGGGCGTCGATGTCACCGTGGGTGGGTCGCAGAAAGGACTCATGTTACCACCCGGTCTCAGTTTCAATGCAATCAGTGCGAAAGCGCTGGAAGCCGGTAAAATCGCAGCATTACCGTCGTCCTACTGGAACTGGCAAGCGATGATCAAGGCGAACGCGACGGGCTACTTCCCCTATACCCCGGCGACTAATCTGCTCTATGCGCTGGGCGAATCGCTCAAAATGCTGCTCGATGAACAGGGCCTCGACAATGTGTTCGCGCGCCACCAGCGCCATGCCGAGGCGACCCGACGCGCGGTACGCGCCTGGGGACTGGAAGTTCTTTGTCTCAACCCGGAAGAATACAGCGGCTCGTTGACCGCGATCCTGCTGCCCGAGGGACAGGATGCCGACCATTTGCGCCAGCTGATCCTGGAGCGCTATAACATGTCACTCGGTACCGGTCTCGGCAAGGTTCAGGGACGGGTATTTCGCATCGGCCACCTGGGTGATTTCAATGATTTAATGCTGGCGGGTACCTTGAGCGGCGTTGAAATGGGCCTAATTGCCGCCCAAATACCCTTTAACAAGGGGGGCATCAATGCCGCACTTGACTATTTGGCTGATAATCTCTAATTTGAATCGGTTTCAAGCAATTCATCTAGCCGGTCATTTCCGGCTAAAAAATCCGTACGGTAGTAAATGTTATATGTAATAAAACAAAACTAAATAATGACACCATAAAGAGGGACACACCTATGAAAATGCTAAAAATAATCATTCCCGCAGTGATCCTGAGCGTTCTAACCACGACTTCAGTATTCGCGGCTTCACTTGAACTCAAATTCGGTCACGTCGGTAAACCCGGATCGCTGTTTGAGGCCTCCGCTAACGAATTCGCCAAGCGCGCCAATGCCAAATTGGGTGACAAAGCGAAAGTCGTAGTCTTCGGTTCGAGTCAACTGGGCAAGGACAAGGAGTTACTGAAAAAACTCAAGCTCGGCACCATTAATTTCGCACTGCCATCCTCGGTGATGGCCTCGGTGGCGGATGAATTCGGGCTATTCGACATGCCTTACCTGGTCAAGGACAGGGAACACATGGCACGTATCGAGAAGGAGATCGTGTGGCCGACCCTGGAGCCGATTCTGCATCAGAAAGGCTATAAAGTACTGGCGATCTGGGAGAACGGATTTCGCAATATCACCAACAACAAGCGCCCCATCAACAAGCCCGAAGACCTGCAGGACCTCAAGCTGAGAACCCCGAAGTCGGTTTGGCGGGTGAAGATGTTCAAGGCTTACGGCGCCAACCCGTCACCGTTGTCGTTTTCCGAGGTATTCGTCGCGCTGCAAACTGGCACCTTCGATGGCCAGGAAAATCCTTTGGCGCAAATCGCCAGCGGCAAGTTTCAGGAGGTGCAAAAGTATCTCTCGATGACCGGCCACGTCTACACCCCGGCCTATGTGACGGTCAGCACCGAGCATTGGAGCAAGCTGCCCGCGGACGTACAGCAAATTCTCGAGACCACGGCGAAAGAAACCCAGGACTACGTCTACAAAACCGCAGCCAAAATGGAAGTTGATTTACTGGCCCAGCTTAAGGCGGGTGGGATCAAGGTCAACAATGCCGACAAAGCTGCGTTTATCAAAGCCAGCAAGCCGATCTACGATGAATTCGGCAGCAGCGTGCCTAAAGGTAAGATGTTAATCGACAAGGCCCTGGGTCTTGCACAATAGGGTATTCAAAACCTGCCCCGCACTTGCGGGGCAGTGTATTTTTTTGCTGCAATAAAACACTCTGATCCGAAAGGCGCTTGAGTGAATAGATTCGAAAGGGCGCGTTCCGTATTCGAACGTCTGTTAGAGGCCGTCACGGTCCTGCTCATGATCAGCCTGGCCACGGTCGTGGTGCTGGGGGTTATTTACCGTTGGGCCGGGGAATCGCTATCGTGGTATGACGAAGTCGCTTCCGTCCAGCTCGCCTGGTTAACCTATTACGGTGCCTCGCTCGCGGCTTTGAAACGCGCCCACATCGGTGTGCCGGGATTGATCGCGGTGGTGCCTCCGTTATACCGGTTACCGCTGGTGATCCTGGCGGAGTTCATCATCGTCGGCTTTTTCCTGATGCTGGCCTGGTACGGTTACGTGGTGCTGGTGATCCTGGAAGGCGATACCCTGATCAGCCTGCCCTGGATCGGCACCCAGTTCACCCAGTCAGTGATACCCATCGGTGCCATCCTGTTCGTGATCGCGGAAATCCTGAACCTGCCCCAGATCTGGCGCGAAGCGATCGGCCGGGCCGAGTACGTTCGTCATGACTAGGCGCGGGGTGCAACCTCGATGATCGTGTTGTGCATGTTCATCGGTTTACTGGTGCTGGTGTTGATCAATGTGCCGATCGCTGTGGCGCTGGCAGTCGTTGCCAGTGGGGCGATGGTATTCGCGCATGGCATAGACGTATTGCCGAATGTCGCACTGGTGATGATGGATGGTGCAACCAATTTCCCCTTGATCGCAATCCCGCTGTTCATCCTGGCCGGTGCGATCATGAATTCGACCGGTATCTCGAGACGCCTAATCGCGTTCGCGTCGGCAATTTTCGGATTCGTCAAAGGCGGGCTGGCGATGGTCAATATCGGCACCTCGCTGTTTTTCGCCGAAATTTCCGGCTCGGCGGTCGCCGACGTGGCCGCACTCGGATCGATTCTGATACCGTCGATGAAGAAAAAGGGTTACCCGGGTCCATTTGCCGCGGCGGTGACCTCGTCGTCGGCAACCCTGGCGGTAATTATTCCGCCGTCGATTCCGATGATCCTGTACGCGGTGATGGCGCAGAGCTCGGTGGTGCAGCTGTTTGTCGCCGGTATCGTCCCGGGTGTGCTCGGCGGTTTCCTGATGATGGTGGTCGCGCACCGCTTTGCGGTGCACTATAACTATCCGGTCGAGGAAGTGTTCAAAATCAGCCAGGTGGTGGCGACCTTCAAGGACGCTGCGTTGGCTTTTACCCTGCCGATAATCATTCTGGGTGGTATATTCGGCGGTTTCGTAACCGCGACCGAGGGCGCCGGTCTCGCGGTCGTGGCGGCCATAGTCATCGGCCTGATCTACCGTGAACTGGACTGGCCACATTTGAAACAGGCGATGATCGACGGTAGCGTGCAAACCGCGGTGGTGATGCTGCTGGTCGCGTCATCGGTATTAATCGGCGAGTATCTGACGGAGGCGCAGGTACCGCAGACACTGTCGCGCGGCATCGGTGAATTCACGCAGAACAAATACCTGGTACTCGCCCTACTCAATGTGTTTTTCCTGGTCGTCGGGTTGTTCCTGCACTCCGCCGCAGCGATCATTCTGGTCGTGCCGATCGTCATGCCGCTGGTCCACCAGGTCGGTATCGATCCGGTGCATTTCGGTATCATCGTGACTTTGAACCTCGGCATCGGCCAGCAGACACCGCCAGTAGCGAGCGTGCTGGTGACCGCCTGCTCGGTCGCCAAAGCCGACATCTGGGAGGTCAGCAAGATCAATATCTACTTTGTCGCCGTATTGTTCACGATGCTGATTATGGTGACCTATATACCGGCGATCCCGATGGCACTGGTTGAGTACTTTTATCGATGAACAAAAAAGGAGGTAGACCATGAGCGCAGAATTTATTCTGGTCGAACGCGAGCACGACATTGCGACCGTGGTGCTCAATCGTCCTGAAAAATTGAACGCCCTGATCAAGCCGATGTGGCAACAATTAGGCGAAGCCATACGCACACTCTCGGCTGACGACAGCCTGCGCTGTATCGTGCTGCGCGGCGCGGGCGATAAATCGTTTGCCCCTGGCAACGATATTTCCGAGTTTAAAGATGCCCGTTCTAACAGCAGGGATGCGAAGGAATATGGCGAAATCCATCACCAGGCGCTAGCGGCGTTAAACGAATGCCGGCATCCCATCGTTGCACTGATTCAGGGCATTTGCGTGGGTGGCGGCCTCGAGATCGCGAGCCTGTGCGACCTACGCATCTGCGGCAGCTCAAGCCGTTTCGGGGTCCCTATCAATCGCCTCGGGCTGTGCGTTGGCCTGCGTGAAATGCAGGGATTGTACAGCCTCGTCGGTAAAGCCGTGACCATGGAAATTCTGCTCGAGGGGCGCGTGTTCGATGCTGCCGAGGCACAGCAAAAAGGATTGGTGACGCGCGTCGTGGCGGATGATCAGGTGATCGGGGAAACCTACGCCAGCGCGCGCCGAATAGCCGCTGGAGCGCCGCTGGTGGCGCGCTGGCACAAACAGTTCATGCGCCGCCTCGGCGATCCCACGCCGCTAACGCAACAAGAAAAGGACGAAAGCTACCTGTGTTATGACACCGAGGATTTCCACATCGGTTACACCTCTTTCCTCGAAAAAACTAAGCCGGTTTTCAAGGGTAAGTAAGCATGTCGGCAAACGGCCCTCTTGTTGGCCTTAAAGTAATCGAACTGGCCCATATCATGGCCGGGCCGGTATGCGGCCAGTTGCTCGCGGATATGGGCGCGGATGTCATTAAGGTCGAAAAAGTGCCCGGCGGCGATGATACCCGGCGTATGGTGCCGCCTGAAGTGGACGGCGAATCAGCAGCCTTCATGATTTTGAATCGCAATAAGCGCGGCACTGCAATCAACCTTAAATCGGCAGCGGGCAAGGGCGTCGTACGCAGGCTCCTGAGTAACGCCGACGTGGTCATCGAAAATTATCGAGTCGGTACGATGGAACGTCTCGGGCTGGGTTACGAGAGCTTGCGCCAACAGAATCCAGGCCTCATTTATTGCCAGATTACCGGCTTTGGCCGCACCGGCCCTTATGCCGATCGCCCAGGCTTCGATCTGATCGCGCAGGGTATGTCGGGGCTAATGAGCGTGACCGGCGAAGGGGCCGGACGCCCGCCGATCAAGGCCGGGGTTCCAGTCGGTGATATCAGCGCCGGCATGCTAGCCGCGATGGGCGTACTGGCCGCCTATATTCACCGCCTGAAAACTGGCGAAGGTCAGCTCGTCGATACCTCTTTGCTCGAGGGCAGCATCGTCAACACGGCCTGGGTATCGGCCATCTTTCTAGCTACCGGGGTTTCCCCACAGGCGATCGGTTCCGCCCATCCCATGGCCGCGCCTTACCAGGCGCTACAAACGGCTGACGGCTGGATTAATATCGGCGCCGCCAATCAGGCCAACTGGTTGCGTCTGGTAGAAGTCATCGAAACCCCCGAACTGGCGCAGGACCCGCGCTTTGTCGACAATGCGGCACGCATGCAAAATCTTCCCGCTTTGATCGAAATCTTGAGTGAAAAATTAATTCAGCGCAATGCCGCCGACTGGCTTGCCCGGCTTGAAGCCGTGGGTGTGCCGGCGAGCCCGGTTTTGTCGATCGGCGAAATGTTGGTAGATCCGCAAGTCGTTGCCCGTGATATGGTCGTCGAGGTTGAACACAGCCGCCTTGGTCGCACCAAGGCCCTGGGCTCACCGGTGAAATTTTCACATACCCCAACCCGTATCTCGCGTGGGGCTCCGCTGCTTGGTGAACACACGCGTGAAATCCTGGCGGAATATGGCTACGACGATAGCGAGATTGAAGCCCTGGCAGCTGCCGGCGACGTTATTCTGGTCTGAAAGTGCTCGCCTGGCCGTGGTTGCCGCTGGGAGCCTTCCCGGCCAGGGCCTTGGTCCAAATTTTTAAACCGAAGTTTTACGCGCTCGTTCGGCATCGAGCAAGGCGCGTTTGCGTTCAAGACCCCAACGATAACCACCAAGCCCCCCGTCCCCGCGTAGAATTCTATGGCATGGAACCAGCACCGCGATCTTGTTCGCCCCACAGGCCGATGCGGCTGCTCGCACAGCTTTGGGCTTCTCGATTGCCTGGGCCAATTCGGAATAACTGATCACATCTCCATCCTCAAGACTTAGCAGGAACTCCCAGACCTTGATTTGAAACGCGGTACCCTGTAAATCGAGCGGTACCTCCGGGCGCGGTTGCTTATTCTGGATGTAGGCGTTAAGCGCGTCAATCCATTGATCGAGTTGTTGTGGGGAATCATCATTGAATTGCTGTAGCTCGGCTTGCGGAAATTCTCCCTCTAACTGCTGCAGCAACTTATCGCGGCTGTCACCGAACTGTACGAAACAAACCCCGCGATCGGTAGCGGCCATCAGGATAGGACCCAGTGCAGTATCACGACAGGCCCAGGTCAGGGTTTCCCCTTTGCCGCCCGCGCGATAGCGCTTCGGTGTCATACCGATGTTATGCATGGTCTGGCCGTAAACCCGGCTGGTGGATCCGTAACCCGCTTCGTAAATCGCGTCGGTAATATCGGTCCCGGAACGCAGCAGCGCTTTGAAACGATCACTGCGCGCTGCTTGCTGAAACTTTTTCGGAGAGACGCCAAACGTCGCTTTAAACACGCGCTGCATCCGTGATGGCGATAAGTGCACCTGCGCAGCAAGCGTCTCCAGGGTCAGGGATTCGTCCGCATTAGCGGCAATATAGCGCGCAAGCTCAATGAATTTTTCTAGCGTCTTGTCGTTTTGCTCAAACATGGCTTTAATCATACTCCGGCTGGTTGAATATGATCACCATGTTATTGCATCAAGTTTGCCAAAACTCTCCGTTTATTGCTGTCTTTAAGATTCGCGGTTTCGAACAATCGTCAGATTCGGTTTGGGTCTGCATTGGCGCCAGCAGGCGGCAAATAATCAGCCAGCCGCTTGAAGCACAAGCGCTATTCCTGGATACGGATATGTTTCACTGCATCAGGAATCAAAAATGAATCCGTCGGGTTCGTCCTGCTCAAAAAAAGATTTTACTGATCCATCTTCATTAATTTCCAGCATCACACGCAATGCGAACACAGTTTTGAAATAAGCCCCTATCCCGGGCGTTAACTGCTGCGATTTTTGGCTGCCATCTCCGTGAGTCCAGTTTAAATCGATTACCTGTTGCGGATACCGGCGCTTACTAAAGCGGTCGTGACAAAGTGCATTTTTCGCCACCTCGTCGCAACTGAGGTCCTTATCCGAACCGCTAACGCGCAGGGTGACATTCGAAATCGCTGCACCCGAGAGATTCACCACCTGGATCTCGTTGAAGTAGTAGGTCGGGTTATAGCCCGTCACGCATGCGACGGTCAGGACACTGAAAAGTAGAATAGATAGTTTTTTCATGGTCGCACCTGTTTGACAGTACCTTAAACATTCTGAATAGTACTTTGTACATTTTCATCGCTCTAATCGCTGAAGCTAGAATTCTGCTCGAAAAATGGTTTTACTGAACCGTCTTCATTAATTTCCAGCATCAGACGCAGTGGGCGCCCCGGACTGTAATAAGCCGGTACCGGGGGCGTTAACTGCTGCGATTTCCGGCTGCCGTCTCCATGAGTCCAGCTCAACTCGATCACCTGTTGCGGATACCGGCGGTTACCAAAGTGGTCGTGACAAAGTGCATTTTTCGCGACCTCGTCGCAACTGAGGGTCTTATCCGAACCGGTAACACTCAGGTTGACATTCGAAATCGCTGCACCCGAGAGATTCGCCACCTGGATCCCATCGAAGTAGTAGGTCGGGTTATAGCCCATCACGCATGCGACGGTCAGGACACTGAAAAGCAGAATAGATAGTTTTTTCATGGTCGCACCTGTTTGACAGTACCTTGTACATTACGTTCTAAAACAGATATCAGATTACTTTAAATGGAATCTTTATTACTCGATACTGACACCCGCATCCGCCAGCAGGCGGCGTGCAAATTCAACCGGAACCCCGAAATTGGAACCGCCGTACTCCGGGATAATCGCGGTATTAACCGCAATTGCATTGCCATTGATGTCTAGCACCGGTCCGCCGCTGCCACCGTGGGTGGTATCGGCATCGTAAACCACGGTTGATTCAGACCGCTGTCCAACAATACCGCGGCTCGCGAGCGGGCGGATAAACTGCGCCTTTGACAAACGCTCCGCAACCGCCCAGAAATCGAGGCTTTCATCAGCTTGAAGTTCGGCGAGAAAATCATCGCCGGTCTGCGCCAGCATCGAACGCATGCCGGTGGGATAACCCATGACGATAACCTCGTCGCCGGGTGCCGGTAGCCGGTCACTGAGTTTCAACAGCGGAAAACCATTAAGCGCCTCGTGGCACAACAGCACCGCAAGGTCAGCTTCGTCGCTGGCCTTGAGTAACTCGACTGGAAATGCAGCCTCGATACCCGGCAGGTAACCCACGAACTTGACCATTACAGGCTCCATCCCTTCTGCAATAAAAGCGTCGTCATTGGTGTCGTCTTCCCATGGAAGCGCGACATGCCGATTGGTTAATAGTGCCCCGGTTTTGCTGACCACAAAACCAGTACCGGTGAAGGGCCGTTCGGCAATCTCGCCTTCACCTTCCATTGTAAGCAAGGGTTGGCCACGCAGGGTAAACAGCGGATTGCCATCTGTATCTGTCTGGTAGCGCAGCATGCGCTTGGATTCGATGTCGCGGAAAGCGTAGGAACCCTGCAAAAATACGATCGATTGGGATGCATCGGCGATAATCCGGGTGCTTGCCGCGGAGCGTTGTTCCAACAGTTCCAGCCTTTCGGCAGCATCGCTCAAGGAGTGGCCCAATTCCTGGCGTAAGCGATTGAGATCTGACGGGCGCAGAGCTTCCTGGTTGGTACGCGTCAAGGTACGCGCAAAATCCTCAAGCCGATAGGCGCTGCTCTCGGCCTGTTGTTGCAGTTTGATATTGGAGCGATACTGCTCGTAGACAACCACTGCGAGAGCCACGAGCGCAACGATCACTCCAACGCGGAATAGAAGCGTGGTATGGAGCGCAAAGTCCGTGAAAAAGTCTCGACACGCTTTTTGCAAGCGCGCAATTCGTGGCTTACGGCTGACGCGGGTGTAATCGATGACGTCGTCAAGCATGTCGCCGAGTGAGCGCTTGACCCGATCTCCCGAGTGGTGGAGGCGGTAGCGCGAGAGTGGGCCTTTATCACCAAATTCTATCAGATCACGCTGTTCG
>CAXMNA010000085.1:0-8563 GCA_964194715.1 uncultured Gammaproteobacteria bacterium | reverse complement strand
CAGGGTGGTTTTACCGGTACCGCTATATGCGCTAAAGCCGAGAATGGGTATCGATGCAATCATTGCCTGGCCTGCAACGATTGCTGATCCGACGGTGTATTAATATTGCGAAACATGTCGGCGCAATCGGAAAAGTCGGTTTGTACAAAGTCATGCAATGCATACCAGCGATCGATCTTGCGGTCGCCGCTTTCGAGAAATTCAATCAAACCCGGCAGCAAGTCAACCTTGATCAGCGCGTGCACCGGTTGCAGTCGCTCACCATCGAAGGCGACGTGGATCGGAGAATTGTTATACTCGTAACTGGTGATGAACCGAGACACGTAGTCTGCCACGAGTAATGGGCTATCACAGGGCAGCGTCACGATGAAATTGGTTGTGACCGCAGTCATTGCGCTGGCGAAGCCGGCTAACGGACCCTGGTAATCCTCGAGCTGGTCATTTATCACCGGGTAGCCAAAGCTCCGGTAGCGCTCGTGATTTCGATTCGCATTAATAATGATTTCAACGGACTGGGGTTCGAGCTTATCGATTAAAATGGATACCAGCGGCTGGCCATCGAACTCGATCAAGCCCTTGTCTTGCCCGCCCATACGCCTACCCTGACCGCCGGCAAGAATAACCGCAGTGATGTCTTTGGTACCGATGCTCATCGTTTTTTGGACTGGCGCACCGATTCCAGTTCAACCACTTCGGAAACCGCGATGTCATCCGTCTGGATCCGGTGATCCTGCAAGTGCAGCTTACTGGTAGTAAGTTCATCGAAAACTGCCGGATCGTGGGTGACGATTACGATAGCAGTACCGCTATCGCGGAATTCCTGCAACATTTGCATAGTGCGTATCCGGCTTTCATTGTCGAGGTTGGCGGTTGGTTCGTCGAGCAGCAGGATTTGTGGATCACGCAGGCGCGCACGAGCTAACGCGACGCGCTGTTTCTGTCCCCCGGAGAGAGACTCTGCGGACTGGGATTCGAGCCCCTCGAGTCCGGCCCAGTGAATGGCCTTGTTGACGCTAGACTCGCGATCTACAATCGCATGGTTAAGCCGCGCGGCGTATTCAATATTGCGCAATAAACTGCCGGCAAGCATGTAGGGTTGCTGGTGCAGGTACATCACGGCTCTCAGCAAGCGTTTGCGCAGTCGACGCCAGGGTTTCGGACTGGCGTGGTCGAGGCTTACGTCGCAGTTACCCGGTTTTTCGAGTCCGGCGAGGATACGTAATAATGTTGATTTGCCAGCCCCGTTTTTGCCAGTCATGACGATGCAGTCATGACTGGCAATACTGATCGCGGTTTGGTCGAGCACCAGGTTGCTGCCATAACTTTTGCTGATATCACGAAAGCCGATGCGAAAATCTTCAATCATGGGTTGATACTGCCTTTTCCTTGTACGTACTGCAACAAACCGTTGAGCAGAAAGGCCAGGAACAACAATACCAGGCCCAGCGCAATGCCTTCGGCGAAAGCACCTTTGCTGGTTTCAAGAGCGATCGCGGTTGGAATGTTGCGCGTGTAGTGTGCGATATTGCCGCCGAGCATCATTGATGCGCCGACCTCGGAAATTATTCGCCCGTAGCCTGCGAGCAATGCTGCCATCAAACCGAAACGGATTTCGTAGAGCACAGTGAAAAATGCCTGCAGCGGGTTGGCGCCGAGGGTGCGCGCGGTTTCCCAGGCTGCGCGGTCGGCCGCTTGCAACGATACATGCGCCATGCAGACCAGGATCGGCAGGCATAAAAAAAATTGACCGAGTCCCATCGCGGTCTGGGTGAATAGTAGTTTGAAGTCACCCATTGGCCCCTGTCGTGACAAGACGATGAACAGTGTCAGACCGATAACAACTGCGGGAACCGATAAAAAGGTATTGAATAGTGAAATCAGGAA
Source organism: uncultured Gammaproteobacteria bacterium (assembly GCA_964194715.1). GTDB lineage: Bacteria > Pseudomonadota > Gammaproteobacteria. The sequence goes on along the minus strand of CAXMNA010000085.1, from coordinate 6,679 downwards.
ACGACGCCCCGGAAAGCTGCCGTAAGCGAGGAAGAAAGCGATCACCAGAGCCAGTGGAACCGCCGCCAGGATCGCCATCGTCGATACCCGAAACGAAATACCGACAATTTCCCAGATTTCGGGATTGCCACTGAACAACAGTCGAAAAGCTTCAGCGGTGCTGTCAAGCAAAACATCCATGACTAGCTGGCCCCACCTGCCGAAGGCACAAACAATTGTTGGCCTTTAATTTTAAATTCACCAATCATCTTCTGTACCCCGGGTGACGTGATCCATTTGATTAGTTTAATCGCGCCCTGGTAGTTCACGTCCGAGTGCCGTTCGGGATTGACCGCGATGATGCCGTAAGGATTCAACAGCGGTGGGTCGCCCTCGAATAGCAATTGTATGTCCAGTTTCGACTGGTAGGCGAGCCAGGTACCACGGTCGGTCATGGTGTAACCGTCTACCTCGTTGGCAATTTGCAGGGTTTTTCCCATGCCTTGTCCGACCTCGCGATACCAGCGACCGCCGGGTGCTTTGCCTGCACTTTGCCACAGGATGAGCTCACGCTTGTGCGTTCCGGAATCATCGCCGCGCGAGATAAACGGGTGTTGGCTGGCATGAACGCGTTGCAGAACTTCGGCTACGGAGTTACTTTTAGCTGCCGCGGCGGGATCCGAGTACGGGCCGACGATAATAAAATCGTTGTACATGACGTCGGCTCTATCGACTCCATATCCGCCTTCGACAAATGCATCTTCGGCGGCGCGTGCATGCACCAGCACAATGTCGACATCGCCTTCACGACCGAGGCGTAACGCCTTACCGGTACCGACTGCAATCAGGTGAACTTCAATCGAGGTATTCTCGGTAAATTTCGGCAGCAAGAAATCCATCAGGCCGGAATTAGCGGTGCTGGTTGTGGTGGCGAGTCGTAGCAGCGATTCGTATGCCAATGCCTGTCCTGTAACCAGAAAAGTTGTGATCAATAGGAGCGCTTTTGCTAACACTGTTGACACTCTTGAAAGTTAAAAAAAAAGGGATCGCAGTGTACCAATCCGAACCGGGTCGCGTCGAATATTCATTGGGGTGATCACTCAAAACAGGTAAACTGGTTGCCCCAGATCAAGTAATCCGAGGTAACAATGGACGAAGACACCCTGAACATGTCGATCCGAAAATTTCTGAAAAAAGTGGGCATCACTTCGCAGCGCGAAATTGAAAGAGCGCTCGGCCAGGCTAATACCGAGGGACGACTCGATGGTAATCCGGTAAGAGTAAAGATGACGCTGGAATGCGACCTTATAGATGACGCGTTGTCGATCGAAGACGAAATCAAGTATTAAAGGTCGCAGTTCATGAGTCAGGATCGTGAATTTGTACCGCTCAGGATCGCGGTCTTAACCGTATCGGACTCGCGCGATGAAGCGAGCGACAAGTCCGGAGCGCTGTTGGTTAAATTTCTCAACGAAGCGGGGCACCACCTCGCTGAGAAATCTATCGTCCCGGATGACAAGTATCGCATTCGTGAAGTTATCTCTCGCTGGATTGTAGATGAATCCCTGCAAGTGGTTTTAACCACCGGTGGTACCGGGGTTACCGGTCGTGATGGTACGCCGGAAGCGGTCACGCCATTGCTGGATAAAATCCTCGATGGATTCGGTGAAACCTTCCGCAGCCTGTCCTACCAGACTATCGGCACCTCGACTCTGCAGTCGCGCGCTATTGCGGGTGTGGCCAATGGTACTTATGTATTTTGCTTGCCGGGCTCCGCGGGAGCTTGTAAAGACGCCTGGACGCAGTTGATCAGCAGTCAACTCGATTATCGCACTCAGCCCTGCAACCTGGTCGAGCTGATGCCAAGATTGCGCGAAACATAGACTTCATACCCCCGTGAATGAGTCGTCAGACAGGAGTCGGGATCGAGTATCAGCCGAGAGGATAAAAATTTATCAATCCGATCCTGCTGGATGGGGATTTCAGCCCAGTTGGTTGCTGATTATAATAGTTTCGATACCGTTGGCGGCCACGATTTTCTGGTGAATCGGTGTGCGCTACTTTGGCTCTCAATTGCGGTTTCTCGAATACCAGCAGTTTGCCGCTGTGGTTACGGTTGGTGTAGCAGGTGGCTACCAGCTTTATTTCTGGGTGCAACGTAATCGATTTCGTCGGCACGCAGTTTGCCTTAAAACCGAGCTCGACGACCGTATCCCGTTTATTCCCGGATGGATCTGGCTTTACAGCTTTCTCTACTACCTGATGATCGGCATAACCGTGGTTTCGATACAGGATCTTGGTGAGGGTGTTCATATTATCTTCGGCGGACTAATACTGTTGGTTACCGGGTGCGCAATGTTTTATTTCTTTCCTAACCTACGTTCCCCATGCATTCCGTAGATTTGAAGTGAATACGCTTTCCACCCGCTACCTCGCCTTTGTGCAATCGATGGACAATGACCGTAACGCATTTCCGAGCATGCATTGCGCGCTCGCGACCTACGTCGGCTTGGTGGTGATGGGTTTACCGACCATAGGAGTCTGGATCGGCAGCGCATACATCGGATTTATTGTGGTCAGTTGCTTGCTGGTCAAGCAACACGTTATCGCTGATACGGTCGCCGGAGTCGCGCTGGGCACACTTATATTTCACTTTAATGAAATGTTGCCAGGCTGGCTGGTATAACCCAGGGCTCAGTCTGGAGAGTGGCGATTATCCTTGCTGGTACGCTGTGGCCTTATTGGTGGCACTTGATCGAATTCAATCATTTCACCACCGTGGTAAACCAGGAAATGTCGGCCCTTGGCGCGCGCGATTAATGTAACGCCAACCTTTTGCGCAATCTCGAGACCCATCGCGGTGATACCGGAACGCGATAGCAAAACCGGAATTTCCATCAGCGCGACCTTGATGACCATTTCCGAGGTCAGGCGACCGGTGGTGTAGAAGAGCTTGTCGCGACCTTCGATATCGTTGAGCCACATGTAGCCTGCGATGGCATCGACAGCATTGTGACGGCCGACGTCCTCGATGAATATTTCGATACCGGAAGCTTCGCTGCAAAGCGCGCATCCATGCACTGCGCCGGCGTTCTTGTAAATTTCGTTGTATTCGTTGAGTGAATTCAACAAGTCGTAAATCGACGATTGCTTGAGTAGCGGTTGCTGTAGTGAAATCTCGTCGATATCCTCCATTAAATCACCAAACACCGTGCCCTGACCGCAACCGGTGGTGACGGTCTTGCGGCCGAGCTTTTCGTCGAGATTTTCGATGCCTTCGCGGGTGGTGATTGCGACCGCTTCGACCTCCCAGTCGACCTGGATCGCCTCGATCGCTTCGATATTGTCAACCATGCGCTGGTTACGCAGCCAGCCCAGGATCAGTAACTCGGGGTGATTGCCAAGCGTCATCAAGGTAACAATTTCACGCTTGTCGAGGTAAATGGTCAGTGCGCGCTCCACCGCGATCGCACCTTCAACCGGCTCGTTGTATTCGTTACAGGCAACGACGTTGGCGGTGGCCTTAAGGCCGGCATCAGTCAGTTCTGGAAGGCGTCGCTGCGGGACAGAAGTCATGATAGGCCCTGCTAAAGTCCACTAGCCTCCGGTGAGGTTCATGTGGCGCAGTAGAACTTCCTGGGAACTAAGATTGAAATCGTGGCCCCTGGGTTTGATTTCCATCGACTCGATGAGCGCTTGTTCGAGCGCCCCCGAATCACCCGGATTGGCGCGGATGACGCGACGCAGGTCCAGCGAATGCTCCTGGCCCAGGCACAGTAGCAGGCGGCCTTCAGCGGTCACGCGAACCCGGTTGCAGGATTCGCAGAAGTTATGGCTGTGCGGCGAAATAAAGCCGACGCGGGCATTTTCATGCCCGGTCAGCTGGTAATAGCGTGTGGGGCCGCCGGTGGTCATGGTGCTCGGTATCAGCTCGAAGTGCTGTGCCAGGTCTTCGAGAATCTGGTCGCTCGAGTAGTAGGCAACCGCACGATCATGATGGTCGTTTTGGCCGAGCGGCATTTCCTCGATAAAGCTGATGTCGATGCTGCGCTCGATGCAGAAGTTCACCAGGTCGAGAATTTCATCGTGGTTGTAGTTTCGTAGTACCACGGTATTTATCTTGATCTGTCCAAAGTCGCAGGCGATCGCGGCGTCGATGCCGTCGAGTGTCTTTTTGATTTCGCCGACACGGGTCATTTCGCGAAATCGATCCGGGCGTAGCGTGTCCAGGCTAATGTTGATGCGCGTAACCCCGGCGTCTTTTAGCGGGCGCGCGAACTTCTTGAGCTGGGTTGCATTGGTGGTGAGTGTCAGGTCACGCAAGCCTTCGATGGCGCCCAGGTTGTTGAACAATTGCAGAATATTCTGCCGCACTAGCGGCTCACCACCGGTGATACGGATCTTGTCGACGCCGAGTTTGATAAAGGCGCGCCCGACGCTCTCCATTTCTTCGAGCGTCAACAACTGCGTGCGCGGCACGAACTTCATCTTCTCCGGCATGCAGTAAACACAGCGTAAGTCGCAGCGGTCGGTTACCGACAGGCGAACATAGCTTACGGTGCGTCCGAAGCGATCAATGAGCTGATTCTGTGAGGTTGTGTCGTTCATGGGACGAGACATTCTAGCAACGTTTTAGGCAATTAGAAACGGCAGATTTGATAGGGTCTTTCCCCGGTAAACCTGGAACCTGGTGTTTCTGGTACAGCAAATTAAATTTGCTGGCACTAGCCCGGTACTCGGCGCTCCATATACTTTTGCGCTTTCTCAACCAGTTAGGCTTAAGTCATGTTGATAGGTGTTCCCAGGGAAATCAAGAACCACGAGTATCGCGTCGGCATGGCGCCCGCAAGCGTGCGCGAGGCGATAAAGCACGGCCACCAGGTCATGGTCGAGGCCAGGGCCGGGGATGGTATCGGTGTCAGCGATGCCGAGTACGAAAAAATCGGCGCGCAGGTTGTGGATTCTGCCGAGGAGATTTTCGCCAGCGCAGAGTTAGTCGTCAAAGTTAAGGAACCGCAGGCCGCTGAACGCGCAATGCTGCGCGAAGGCCAGGTTCTGTTTACCTATTTGCACCTGGCGCCGGATCCGGAGCAGACCAAAGACCTGATTGAAAGCGGAGCGATTTGCATCGCCTATGAAACCGTTACCTCGCCCCTTGGCGGGCTACCCCTGCTGGCGCCGATGTCCAAGGTCGCTGGGCGCATGGCGATCCAGGCTGGAGCCTATTGCCTCGAACATCCGCATGGCGGGCTTGGCATGCTGCTAGGGGGCGTACCTGGCGTCGATCCTGCCAAGGTGGTGATCCTGGGTGCCGGTGTAGTCGGCACGCATGCCACCCATATTGCGGTCGGAATGGGTGCTGATGTGTGGGTCATCGATCGCAATCCCGAGGCGATCGAGAGCCACTGGAAACAGTTTGGTCGCAGCACCAACTCCGTGTTTTCGACCGATGACGCGATCGAACGTCACGTGGTAGAAGCCGATCTGGTGATTGGCGGAGTTTTAATCCCGGGCGCGGAGGCGCCGAAGCTGGTCACCAGGCAAATGGTCAAGGATATGAAACCTGGCGCGGTTATTGTCGATGTCGCGATCGACCAGGGCGGTTGCTGTGAAACTTCGAGACCGACCACCCATGCCGATCCAACTTACATCGTCGACGACGTGGTGCATTATTGTGTCGCCAATATGCCCGGCGGTGTGCCGCGCACCTCCACTTACGCGCTTAACAACGTGACCTTGCCGCATGTCATCGCACTTGCTAACAAGGGCTACCAGCAGGCGCTTAAGGATGATCAATGGTTACGTGATGGCCTGAACGTGCATAAGGGCAAAATTACCCAGCGCGAGGTTGCGCATGATCTTGGATATGATTTTCACGACCCGGAAAGCGTATTGTAATGAGCCAGTTTCGCGCAGCTTGTGTACAAAACACCGCGAGCCGCGATATCGAGGCCAACGTTGGCTGGGTTTGTGCTCGCATCGACGAGTCCGTCGCCGGGGGTGCCGATTTTATCGCGCTGCCCGAAACGGTGGGTTTGATTGAGCCGGTAAACGAACAGATTCCAGCGGCCACTTATAGCGAAGCCGACGATATCGGCCTCGCCGCGTTCAGGGCCAAGGCAAGCGAGCATGGCGTTACCATTCTGGTTGGATCGCAGCTGATTCTCGAGGATGACAAGATATTCAATCGCAGCTTCCTGCTGGATGCGGCGGGTGAAATTCGCGCCCGCTACAACAAGCTGCACATGTTCGATATCGAACTGAAAAACGGGGAGTCGTACCGCGAATCGGATGCGATTGCTCCGGGCGAAAAGGCGGTTATCGTCGAAACTACCTGTGGAAAGTTGGGTTTATCGGTCTGTTACGACCTGCGCTTCGGCGCGCTCTACCGGACGTTGGCACAGGGCGGGGCCGAGCTCATCACGATTCCGGCCGCGTTTACGCAGACTACCGGCCAGGCGCACTGGCATATCCTGGTACGCGCCCGCGCAATTGAAACCGGCGCGTTTATCATCGCGCCGAATCAGTGTGGACATCATTGCGATAAACGCTATTCCTACGGTCATTCGCTGATCGTCGATCCCTGGGGTGAGATCCTCGCCGATGGCGGTACCGAGCCGGGCGTAATTTACGCTGATATCGATCTGGACCAGGTACAAAAGGTTCGCAGCCGTATCCCGTCACTAAAAAACGAACGTCC
>CAXMNA010000084.1:0-4505 GCA_964194715.1 uncultured Gammaproteobacteria bacterium | reverse complement strand
AGGAATTACACGGCCAAATTAGCATGCACAACCATGAGAGTGGAGGAGGCCGAGTCATCGTTTACCTGCCAAAGACAGCCGATCTGAAAGAAAAAGCAGTTTCGATAGAAAGGGTTAATGTATGAGCCTTATCCGCACCATTATCGCCGAAGACGACCCCCGAATCGCCGAAATTCAGCATCGGTTCCTGGAGAAACTGGATGATTTTGAAGCGATAGGCCTGGCTCATAATCTTGAAGACTGCCGTGAAATGATCGATATCCTCGAGCCCGACCTGGTATTGCTGGATATCCATTTTCCGGATGGAAACGGTCTCGAATTTCTGAAATCCCTGCGCGACGAGAATCGAAATATCGATGTCATTCTGGTAACCGCCGCCAGGGATGTTGAATCGGTGAAGAGCGCGATGCATGGCGGCGTATTTGACTATATCGTCAAGCCGCTGGAATTTAGCAGGATGCGCGATTCGTTGAGTCGATACCGCGATCATATCGAGCGTTTGAATGCACTGGAAACCGTTGAACAGTCTGATATCGATGGATTGCTGCCGAGGGCAAAATCCGACACGCCTGCTAAACCCTCAGTCAGTTTACTACCCAAGGGTATAGACGCTTTAACGCTGAACAAGGTACGTGAATTGTTTCAATCCGCCGCTGAATCTCAGGGCGCTGAACTGGTAGGGCAAAATATCGGCATCAGCCGGACAACTGCGCGGCGATACCTGGAATACCTGGTCAGCACCAATGAACTCGTGGTGGATGTTACCTACGGGGGTGTTGGTCGTCCTGAACGTCACTATTGCCGATTGCAATCCGGCTAGAAGCACAATACAGTATCATTAGCAGGCTCTGTGAACATTATGAACAGTATTAACTTAATAGAATAAAAACCCAATATCGTTCAATTGTTTCTCATGTTCTGTTAACGGCGTAAATTTGCCGTGGATAACCAATAAACAGGAGGAAATATCCAATGAGTAAAATTTCAATCATTAGTAGGCGCGGTCTGTTGGCGCTCACCCTGGCCGGTAGTGTTGGCATGACAATGGCTGTCGCACCGCTGTCGTTACAGGCCGCGGAGCTCGATTCAATCCACTTTCTAATCCCGGGTGGTGCAGGCGGTGGTTGGGATGGTACCGCACGTGGTACCGGTGAGGCCCTGACCAAAGCAGGTATCGTTAAATCGGCATCTTACGAAAATATGTCTGGCGGCGGTGGCGGAAAGGCTATCGGTTTCCTGATCGAAAACGCGGAATCTAACCATGGCACGCTAATGGTTAACTCCACCCCGATCGTGATTCGGTCCCTGGTGGGACGATTCCCGCATAATTTCCGTGACCTGACCATGATCGCTGGAACCATTGGTGACTATGGTGCCATTATCACCGGCAAAAACAGCCCTTATAAAGATTTTAACGATCTCGTGGCTGCTTATAAGAAGAACCCGCGCGACGTTTCTGTCGGTGGTGGATCGGTGCCGGGCGGAATGGATCACCTGGTTGCCGCAATGGCGTTCCAGGGTGCTGGCGCAGACCCGACCAAGGTCAAATATATCCCTTTTGATGCGGGTGGAAAGCTCAATGCCGCGATCCTGTCGGGTGAGGTCGATGCCGGTTCGACCGGTTTTTCCGAGGCAATAGCCCTCGCTCAATCAGGCGAGATGCGGATTCTTGCGGTTACTTCCGATCAGCGAGTTCCCGCCTTCAAAGACGCCCCAACGCTTAAGGAACAGGGCATCGATGTAAGCTTCGTCAACTGGCGTGGTTTTTTCGCGGCTCCAGGCTTGCCGGATAGCAAGGCTAAAGCCTATCGGTCAGCTATTTCCAGTATGTACGACACGCCGGAATGGGAAGCGGTGCGCGCACGTAACGGCTGGGTCAATATCCACAACCCCGGCGATAAGTTCACCATGTTCCTTGAAAATCAGGAAACCATAATCAAGGATTTGATGACAAAACTGGGTTTTCTGTAATAGACTATCTGGGCCGGGGCTCTTTGATCGAGCTCCGGCCTTTAGTTGTTTTATCAAAGGAGGACCATTATGACGCTTGACCGCGCTATTGCCGGTATATTCGTCCTCCTTTGTCTAATCTACGGTTACACTGCCTTCGTTTCCATGGAAGCCAGCCTGCTTCCATTTGAACTAAATATGACCTTTTTGCCCAACACGATGCCGAAGTGGCTGAGTGTTCTGGGTGTCATTGTTGGCCTCGTAGTGGTTATTCAAACCGGCCCTAAAGCCAATGATGAAATTGACGCCGGTGAAATCGATTATCGGAATTTGCGCCAATACAAGCTGGCCCAGGCGTTGTTTCTTTTAGGGCTGATGCTTGCCTATGCGATGCTATTGCGCCCGATCGGATTCCTCGCCGCGACGACGTTATTTCTGGCGGCTGGTAGCATTATCCTCGGAGAACGAAAGTATATTGTACTCATTCCGATTGCGGTAGCTACGGCTTTTATAATCTGGTATCTGGTTCAGGAAGTGCTGGGGATATTCCTGCGTCCCTGGCCCTGGTTTATATGAGATTTATTTTGGGGTACCTATCGGATGATTGAAGGACTTCTCCTGGGGCTCGAGACAGCCTTATCACTACAAAATCTTATCATGGTCGTGGCCGGGTGCCTGATCGGTACGGTTATCGGTATGCTGCCGGGACTGGGCCCAATGTCGATCATCGCCATTATGATCCCGATTGCGATCAAGATCGGCGATCCATCCGCCGCGCTGATTCTTTTGGCCGGCGTCTATTACGGTGCGATTTTTGGCGGCTCCACTTCATCAATCCTGATCAATGCCCCGGGAATTGCCGGCACCGTAGCGACTGCCTTCGATGGTTACCCGATGGCGCGCAAGGGAAAAGCCGGTAAGGCACTAACCATTGCCGCAATTTCCTCGTTTGCTGGTGGCACGGTCGGTGCGGTGGTATTGATGGGGTTCGCACCCGCTCTGGCCTCGGTTGCCCTGCTGTTTCATTCGGCCGAATATTTTGCATTGATGATTGTCGGCCTATCGGCAATTTCAGCGTTTGCCGGGACAGGCCATGTCGCCAAGGCCCTGATGATGACAGTTATGGGTGTGATGCTGGCAACAGTTGGCGAAAGCGCGCAGTTCAACGCGCCCCGCTTTACGATGGGAATTCTGGACCTGCAAAGCGGTATCAGTTTCATCACGCTGGCGATGGCGCTGTTTGCACTACCCGAAGCCCTGTACCTGGTGCTCGATCCCAAACGCTCAAACACCGGCGGTGCCAGTGATGCGATCAAGGACCTGCGCATCACCAAAGCCGAAGCCAAACAGATTGCGCCGGTTGTCGCACGACAGTCGATCCAGGGATTTCTGATTGGCGTGATGCCTGGTGCGGGTGCCACGCTCGCCTCGTTTCTGGGTTATGCGGTCGAGCGCAACCTGGCTAAAGGCGAAGATCGCGCCGAGTTCGGCAAGGGCTCAGTGAAGGGGGTCGCGGCGCCCGAGACTGCGAATAACGCTGCCTGTACGGGATCGTTTGTTCCGCTGCTGACGCTTGGTATTCCCGGTTCCGGTACCACGGCGATTTTGCTCGGTGCCCTGATTGCCCTCAATGTCACGCCGGGCCCGCGGCTAATGGTCGATAACCCGACCATTTTCTGGTCCGTGATCATTTCCATGTATATCGGTAACGTCGTGTTATTAGTTTTGAACCTGCCGCTTATTCCCTATATAGCCAAACTATTGCTGGTGCCACGCAATTACCTGATCCCGTTCATATTGTTTTTCACCATGATGGGCAGCTATATCGGTCAGAATAATTCGACCGAGTTATTGTTACTCACCGGCATGGGTATAGTGGCGACGGTCATGCGGTTTGCCGGTTTTCCGCTGGCACCGATGCTGATCGGGTTTATTCTCGGGCAAATGCTGGAAGACAATTTTGCCCGCGCGATGAACCTGACCGACGGCATTAGCTTTATGTGGGAACGCCCGATGACGATGACGTTGCTGATAATTGCGGTTTTATTAATATTTTTACCCTCGATAAGGGAGCAGCTTGCTACCTGGCGCCGACGCGGTGTCGCCGAGGGAGACTAGTACTCCTTACTATTTTCGAGATCCCGATTTAAACCTGATCGAAGTAGCAAACTACGCCTGAGCGCCCGCCTGGAATGTTAATATGAAACCCGTGTCTGAAAAAAATAATTTTCTATACCTGGTTATTTCACTGGTAGTCCTGCTCCTGGTAGGGGCACTGGTGGATCAGTTTCCGAGCAAGCTGGGGCAGCACTTTTTCCAGGCTGTTACCGTGATCACGCTTGCTTCAGGCATTGTTAACTTCAGGTCAACTCGACTATTGTTTCATACCGGTATCGGTTTTACAGTGTCTGTACTGGTGGTTGTGATACTCGGTATGTTACTCGATGTTTCCGGTTTGAGTTATGTGCATCTGCTGATTTTGACTCTTTTTTACGCCTGGGCAACTTGGCTGGCTGCCAGACAGGTAATATTCACAGGACCCATAGATGCCAATA
>CAXMNA010000083.1:0-1735 GCA_964194715.1 uncultured Gammaproteobacteria bacterium | reverse complement strand
TTAATGAGCGATGAAAACTCACGCAAGTATGCCGATTTTAAATTACTGCATTAGTCCAGGAAGTAAACGCGCGCAATCGAAGTAATCGGTAATTCTTCGCAGAAATTAGATGACGCCCCAGATTGAATAAATTATAGACAGCCGCATGCACATTTAAAAATCGTTGCGCTTGCTGTAGCGATTTAAATTTGCGCATTCCTCGCTCTCGAACCCGTGTCGTTTGATGGGAAAGCTCTGCTCGATTATTTGCATACCGCGAAGTATCGTGAATCGAATCCGGTATCAATTCTCGATGTGCAACGCCATAGCTCCTTAGCTTATCGGTTACTATCTTCCTGGGCTCATTTCGATGTTTTACCAGTAACCGCATAAAGAATCGTTTGGCTGCTGCACTATCCCTACGTTTCTGGAGAAATACGTCTACAACTTCACCATCCAGATCAACTGCCCGCCATAGGTAGTGTTGTTGCCCATCAATTTTCACAAACACTTCATCTATGAAGAATGTATCGCCATATCCTCGATGTTTTCTTTTCAATCTTGCAGCATACTTTGGCCCAAACCGATTGCACCACAAACGAATTGCCTCGTAGCTGACACTTATTCCACGCTCAGCTAATAAATCTTCAATATCTCGATGACTGAGATTAAACCGATGGTATAGCCAAACAGCGTATTGGATGATATCTGCTGGAAATCGATAGCGTTTGTACATTTTTGATTGATTCATGCGATTATTGTCGCTGAACTACAGTTAACTTGTCAGTACCACCTTGTCTTCTATTTTTTGCATGGGCAATCCTCGTTTTCGGTATAAGGTTCCGTGCCAACAGCTGAACCTGTCGCCAGCGCAGGTCACCGGCTATTGCGATATAAAATCGCTGACTTCTTTCCACCAGTGCAACTCGGCAAAGGTCGGTACCGAATTATGTCGCGCACCGTCGAAAACCCAAAGTTTCTTGCGTGTTTCGATTGACTCGTAGAGTTTTCGGCCATGTTTTGCCGGCACGACTTCATCCTTTTCGGCTAGCACGACGGCCAGATTGCCGTCAAAACCGCGAAGGTTCTCGACACTATTGTACTGATCGAGCACCAGCCAGCGCGCGGGCAGATACCAGTAGTGGGTCTGCGCGAGTTTGGGCAAGGAGTCCCAGGGCAAATATAGCACTACGCCTTTCAGCGGAACCTCTGCCTGCGCAACAACCGATGCGGCGACGCCACTACCGAGGGACTCGCCCCACAGGTACAAGGGTTCGCCGTAGGCCTGATGTGCGAGCCGCAAGGTTTCGACGCCATCGCTCACCAGCGTGGATTCGTCGGGTTTTCCATCCCGGCCGCCATAACCGGGGTACTCGGCCAGGACAACCCGCAGGTTATGTCGGGATAACGCATCGATGTAAAAACCGCGATGGTAGGCGGTGCCGGCGTTGCCGTGAAAAACGATAATAGTACCTTGAACATCGGTCGGCTCCCGAGCACTGGAAAAACCGCGGTAGTTTTCGGAGGAAGGCCAGTCACGCAGGTTTTGTTCCGCCAGCATTTCTGGCGTCGGTTTAAAATCGCCGGGGTAATAAAGCATGCTGCGCTGAAACAGGAAGAGCATCAGCGTAAACATCAAATAGGCGATCAATGCGTAAGTCAAAGCACTCCGGAGTTCTTTCACGGTTTTGCCCATTATGCACGGATTAAAGTTCGGTATTTTACCTGACGCTACAGATCAGCGTCCGACCAAAGC
>CAXMNA010000082.1:0-8977 GCA_964194715.1 uncultured Gammaproteobacteria bacterium | reverse complement strand
AGCCACCTGCAGCGAGAAAGTCTTCACCGAAATGCGCCGCATTGAAGCGCTGATGAGTTCGTACAAAAGCGACAGCGAACTCTCCTTCATCAACACTAACGCCGCGGTCGCGGCCGTAGAAATCAGCGATGAAATGATGCACCTCATCAAGAAATCGATTCATTTCTCGGAAATATCGCAGGGCGCATTCGATATAACCTATGCCAGCATCGGTTATGCATACGATTATCGTAAACGCCGGCAGCCGAGTGACCAATCTATATCGGAGAAACTACCGGCTATCGACTATCATCATATTATGATTTCAGGGAATAAAGTTCAGTTTGGCAACGACGCGGTGCGTATCAATCTTGGCGGCATAGCCAAGGGCTACGCGGTTGACCGTGCCGCCGATATTATCAGCCGCTGTGGCATCACCAAAGCCCTGGTAAGCGCGGGCGGTGACAGTCGAATTATCGGTGATCGCGAGCAAGGCCACCCCTGGATTATCGGCATTCAGCACCCGCGTGACCCTGCTGGCGTCGCGTTGCGCCTGCCCCTCAGTAATACCGCGATGTCAACTTCTGGGGACTACCAGAGATTTTTTATCGACAACGGCAACCGTGTGCATCACATTATCAATCCCGACACCGGTCGTTCTGCGACTGCTAGTTGGAGTGCCACCGTTATCGGTCCCGACGCACTGACAACCGACGCTTTATCTACTACTATTTTTATTCTGGGCGCGATCGAAGGTATGGCATTGATCGAGGGCCTGGAAGGTATCGACGCAGTCATTATCGATAGCGCCGGAAAACTTCATTATTCCTCTGGCTTTGAAGCACCCGAAGCCGAAGGATAGTAGTCCGTAAAATTAGCAGCCCTATGAAATATATTAGTCTTATTGCCCTGTTTCTTGCATACCTTGCTTGTCCCGTTTCAGCCCAGGAAACTTCGTCAGAACCAATCGAAGGCGAAATCGTGATTTCGCAACAGGACGAATCAGCTGACGCTGAGTCGCTCGATGAAGACGCGCCTGAAGAGGCATCGCTCGATACTGATATCGAAACGCTGAAAAAAGAAGTGCTATCGCTAAACCGTGATCTGTTCATTCTCGAGGAAGATTTGCTGTTTCCAGCGAACACCCAGTTCAGTGTTTTTCTGTCGATGAATGCAGGCGCCCTGTTCAGCCTCGATTCGATCCAGCTGAAAATTGACGACAAGAATATCGCCAATCATTTGTATACCGAACGTGAACTGGCTGCACTCAAACGTGGTGGTGTACAGCGTCTTTACATCGGTAACCTGACTTCGGGTGAGCACGAGATCATTATAACTTTTACCGGGGTCGGACCCAAGGGTAGAGACTATCGTCTCGGTGAATCAATAGTGATCGATAAAACGACCGAACCGCAATTTGTGGAGTTCATGATTGCTGATGACACTGGTAAGGAACAACCCCAGTTCGATGTGCGTGTTTGGGAATAAACGCCTTCAACAAAGCATAGGGCGCGTATCACGCGGCATTAGTCGCCTGCTTTACGCACTACTGTTGAGCTGTGCCTGCAATCCGATTTACGCGGAGCAGCTTGCAGAACACCGAGTAGAAGACCTCGATTACGGACGTGCGCTTTACCAGTTTTTTCAGGACAACAAGCTGTCAGCGATAACCCATTTGATGATAGCCAAGGAAAGACCGCGCACGCGTGGCCAGATCAACCAGGCCAACTTGCTGCTCGCCGATTTGTATTACGGGTACGGGCTCTACCAAGAATCACGTGAATTGTTTGCGCGCCTGTTAACGGCCGAGGTTTCAGACTCGATACAAAATCGAATCTGGTTCAACCTCGCTCGGCTACGCTATGATCAAGGATACTTTGAAGCCGCCCTTGACCTGCTGTCACGGATCAATAGCAAACTCCCTGGCGGTAGCGAATCAGAAAGAAAATATTTGCTAACCAATCTTTACCTGGGATCTCGCCAGTATGACGAGGCCGCGGATCTTAGCGATACAATCAATTCGAAATCAATCTGGAAAATCTACGCCCGCTATAACCTGGGCGTCTCAATGATTGAAGACGATCGCTACCAACCTGGCAGGTATTTGCTCAACGAAATCGGGCAGATGAAAACTGTCGGCTCGCCTGAACTGAGGGCGTTGCGCGATCGCTCAAACCTGTCACTCGGACTTAAACAGCTGCGCATGGAGTTACCCGAGCCTGCTCTGGAGAGCCTGTCTCGCGTTCGGCTCGAAGGGCCCCTGAGCAACCAGGCGCTGCTTGCATCGGGTTGGGCCTGGTACCGACTTGACCAATTTGACAAGGCCCTGGTCCCATGGCGCCTGCTACTGCAGCGCAATGCGGTAGATGCAGCGACGCAGGAAGCCATCCTGGCAATTCCAGCGAACTATGCCAAATCAGGTCAGGACAAACTCGCGGTGCGTCACTATCAAATTGCGGCAGAACAATTCGATTTGCAACTTCAATTGCTCAACAACACGATCAAGTCGATCGAGAGCGATGGTTTAATCGCGGCGTTGGGTGAAAACGCCATTCTCTATGATCGCAGCAGCCTGCAGCGATTACCCCCGAGTTCTGACGTGACTCCGCAATTGCACATCTTGTTTGCTTCAACCGGGTTTCAACGTGAAATCAAACGCTACCAGGAGTTACTCGATATCCATAACTCGCTCAAATACTGGGGTACCAACTTTCCCGCACTGGAACTGGTGTTGGAAGAACGTCGTCAGGGTTTTAAACAGAAATTACCGCGACTGCAGAAGTCCAGCAGTTTCGATCAGCTTAACCTTCTCCGAGATCGAAGAGACCTATTCGCTAAACAGGTTCACGCAATCGAAGCCAGTGAAGATTACGCGGCACTTGCAACGCCGGAAGAGCAGGAGCATTTGTCGCGGCTGCAGCGTGTTGCCACGACAATAGATAAGGTTGCTCCTGAACGCAATACCGCTTACCAGCAGGATATGTTCCGCCTATTGTCAGGATTATTGCAATACGAATTGACCACCGATTTCCCGGTTAGGTTCTGGAAATCTAAAAAACAAATAATTCTGCTGGATCGGGCGTTATCTGAATCTGAACAACAGGTTGAAGACTTGCGCCGCATTACCGAACGAACCGATCTCGAATTCGGTTTTTTCGATGATCGTATCAACGGACAAACGCAACGCATCCGCGATCTGCGTACCAGGGTTACTAGCTTGTTAAAGTCACAGGAACAGCATATCAACCGGCTGGCTATTGCCTCGATTCGCCAACAACAGCAACATATCGTGCAACTGCGCCTGAATGCCCGTTTCGAACTCGCTAAACTTTACGACAGGCTGGCGGCAGAGCAATGATTAGGGACCTGGCCCATCGATTGCAATTGATGCTGTTTATCGCAGCACTTACCGCTTGCGGATCCAACGGGGTTGATTTAGGCCCGACGATTGCGGACCTCGAAGAGCTACCACCTCTGCTGGAGACTGCAGAACTGGAGCCACAGGCTAGCTTTGAAGTTGACCCACAGCAGGTCATCGACAGCTTTCGCGACCTGGTAGCCATTACCGCCGAGGGTGGTGGTACTGGCGATGAACTCCGGCGCCTGGCTGATCTCGAGCTCGAATCGAGCCTCGACAGTCGCATAGCCGATGACGAGGCAACCCAGCAACAGGGGCAGCAAGACGCGCTGCACGCGATTGGAATTTACGAGGGGTATCTCGAAAAGTATCCCGCGCGTGAAACTAACGACATGATCCTGTACCAGCTATCACGCGCTTATGCACTCGAATC
Source organism: uncultured Gammaproteobacteria bacterium (assembly GCA_964194715.1). Taxonomy (GTDB): domain Bacteria; phylum Pseudomonadota; class Gammaproteobacteria. The sequence continues at coordinate 5,207 of CAXMNA010000082.1, read as the reverse complement.
CGAGATTGAAAAATCGTTTGCTGCGTTAAATCGTATTGCCCGCGAGTACCCCAATTCTCAATATATGGATGAAGTCCAGTTTCGGCGCGGAGAAAACCTGTTCGTCGCACGTGAATACAAAGCAGCAGAAAAAGCCTATGGCAAGGTTGTCAGTGATTATCCTGATTCGCTGTTTTTCGAGAAGGCGCTATACAAATTTGGCTGGACCCAGTTCAAGCAAAGTCGTTACCGCGAGGCCCTGGCCAGCTATACGCAATTACTCGACCTGAACCTCGAACAAAATAAAATCGACGAAATCGGTTTCAATCCATCACTACCCCGCGCCGAACAAGAACTGCTTGAAGATGTGGTACGCGTTGTCTCGCTTAGTTTTTCCTACCAGGAAGAAAAATATTATATTTCACAGTATTTTAAAGAGACGGGCGAACGGGACTACGAACCGCTGCTTTATCTTAAGCTCGGAGAGCTGTATCTGGACAAAAAACGGATCATCGACGGCTCGGATCTATTTCTGGCTTATACCAAGGAATATCCTTACTCATCCCATACCCCGTTTTTTCACCAGCGTGCCATCCAGACCTTCCAGCAAGCCGGGTATTCAGATCTCGTGCTAGAAGAAAAAATAGCCTTCGTAAACCGCTATGACGTAAACAGCGAATATTGGGCACTGCAGGAACAAAATACCCAGCAGACACTAACCAGGACCCTGGTGTTGCACATGACTGAGCTGGCTACCCATTTTCATGCGCTCGCACGTGCCAGCAAGAAAGCTAAGGACTACCGGATTTCAGCCGACTGGTATCGTCGTTTTTTGAAATCTTTCCCACAAGACCCGAGTGCACCGAGGATGAATTTTCTGCTCGCCGAAAGCTTCTACGATGCCGGTCAATATCCACAGGCAATCGACGAGTATCAGAAAACGGCATATAACTATGGATCGCATAAGGATGGAGCCGAAGCAGGCTATGCGGCGCTTATCGCCTTTGACGCCTTGTTCAAGACAACCAACGCCAGCGACATAATTGCGCTGCGTCAGAAGCGTATCAAGTCCGCGGTTCGTTTTACGACAACTTATCCCGATGATTCACGACTATCGGTCGTCGAACTGCAGACCGCGCAACAATTCTACGAGTGGAAGGAATATCCCGGAGCAATCGCATCCGCGACACGTCTGATCGAAAACAAGAATGCAGACAGGCCGACCAAACAAACTGCCTGGACGATTCTTTCTGACGCACAGTTTTCATCCGGGGATTACCCCGCGGCTGAAAAATCCTACCTCACCCTGCTCACTTTCCTGCCTAAACAAGACAAGAAAAGAAAAGCTGTGCGGGAGCAAATCGCATCGAGTATCTACAAACAGGGGGAACGGGCACGAGATGCCGGCAATTACCTGCTTGCGGCCCAGACTTTCACCCGGCTGGGGCAGGTCATTCCCGAATCCCTCAAGCGCATAGTCGCCGACTACGATGCTGCAACAGCGTATATCCAGCTTGAAGACTGGCCAACTACGATCGCCCAACTGGAAGCGTTTCGGAAGAAATATCCAAAGAACAAGAAATTTAATGATGGGGTAACCGAGAAACTCGCGCTTGCCTATAGTAAAAATGGCAATCAATCCAAAGCGGCGCGCGAGATACTAGCCCTGTCGAATATGCCGGGCACAGCTGAACGTAAACGGGACCTGATGTGGCGTGCCGCCGAGCTGTATCAGCAAGACGGACAACCCAACCAGGCTATCGCGATCTACAAGAACTATGTCAAGGTCTACCCCTATCCGCTGGAACGCTCGATAGAGTTACGACATAAAATTGCGGAATCGTATCGTGCCAAGAACGATACCAGGAGCCTGCACTACTGGCTCAATGAAATCATCAGGGCGGATGCAAGCGGCAAATCGGAACGCAATGCGCGTAGCAAGTATCTTGCTGCTAACGCCAGCCTCGAGTTAATTCAGCCACTGCATCGCACTTATAAAAAAGCAAAGCTTACCGTGCCATTGAAAACCAGCTTGGGCAAAAAGAAAAAGCTGATGCAACAGTCGATCGATGCCTACAGCAAGGCGATGAAATACCAGGTTCAGGAAGTAACCACGGAAGCGACTTTCCAGATTGCAGAAATCTATCATGACTTCGCCAAATCGCTGCTTGATTCTCAACGACCCAAGGGTCTGGATGAAGAACAGCTTGAAGAATACGAGCTCTTGCTGGAAGAACAGGCTTATCCATTCGAAGAGAAAGCGATCGATTTACACCTCGCCAATTTCAAGCGCATTCCCACCGGCACTTACGATGAGCCGACGAAGAAGAGTTTGCAGGTTTTGGGCGAACTAATGCCGTTTCGCTATGCACGGGCAGAGAGCACAGATATCTATGTCGATATTCAATAACAAAACGGTGCTGTTACTTGCGGCATTGCTGCTTGGCGCCTGCCAGAGCGGTCCCAAAATAGCCCCTGCACCCGATACCGCTACGACTGCGCAACCTGCAGCAGAAGTCGATATGCACCAGCAATTCTATGAAGAGGCGGTGGCTACGCTAAAGAGCGGAAAAACTGCGCTAGCGGTAGAGCAACTGGTACAGATCAGCAACGATGCACCTGATAAGCCTTATGTTTTTACCAATCTCGGACTGGCTTACTTCAAACTGCAGGAACTGGACCTCGCTGAACAGGCTTTCAAACAGGCCATTGCGCGCGACAGCAAAGATGCGGTCGCCCATAACCATCTTGGTATTCTGCAGCGCCAGCGGGGGCAATTTGAGGATGCGCTTGATCGCTATCAGCGCGCTATTGAAATCGATTCCGACTATGCATCTGCACATCTGAATCTGGGCATACTTTTTGATATATACCTACAGGACCTGGAACAGGCATTACGCCAATATCAGAAGTACCAGGCCTTGACCAGTGAGGAAGATTCCCAGGTCGCCGGATGGATCGTCGATATTCAACGACGCTTAAAATCACCCTCTTCGAAATCCCAGGGATAATTTTATGAGAAAACTTTTGCTAGTATTTTTTGCAATCTTTGCTATTTCAAGTAGTGCTAGTGTGAGTGCCCAGGAAAGATTGCTGATGGAGGGCACCGAGATTACGGGAAACAAGGAATTACCGAAGGTTTTATATATCGTTCCATGGAAATCGGTGGAACGCTTCGAGATTTCGTCGCCCCCGATAACGAGTATCATGGATCAAAAACTTACCCCTATCGATCGGGCCTCTTTTAAACGAACTATTCACTACCACGACGCCATATCTTCAAAGGCTAAGCTGGAATAATCCAGTGAAAGACCAGAGACCGCGGAGACTCTCGCAATGAACGACATGCTAATTACAGTAATAAGGTTTTTCCAGGACGGTGGGCCATTCATGTACCCAATCCTGATCGTACTGGCCATCGGGCTCGCGATCACCATCGAACGCTGGTTACATCTCACCGTAGCGAAAACGAAAAATCGCCACATGATTTCCAAGTTAATGCCATTGGTGGCTAAAGGCGAGGTAAACAGTGCCAGCCAACTCGCCAGCAAATCAAGCGCCACGGTGAGCCGGATTCTGCTGCAGGGCATCGAACACTATAAATCTGCCCGGCGCAGGGACGACTTCGAGGCGGCAATGGACGAAAGCATCATGGAGGCGATACCGCGCTTGGAAAAACGCACCCACTATCTTGCAATGTTTGCCAATATCGCCACGCTGCTAGGACTGCTCGGCACGATTATCGGCTTGATCAAGGCGTTTACCGCGGTAGCCCAGGTCGATCCATCGATGAAAGCGGAAATCCTTTCGACGAGTATATCGGTGGCGATGAATACAACCGCATTCGGATTGATCGTTGCAATCCCACTGTTGTTCTTTTACACGGTGTTACAAACCAAGACCACCGAAATTGTCGACAGCCTGGAGATGACTGTGGTCAAGTTCGTCAATCATTTGTCCCGCGTTAAAGACAGCAGTCAGTAAGCACTCCGATGTCAAAACGGGTACACCGACGCAAGCATCCTGCTGCTGAGCTGAACATTACTGCCTTCATGAACTTGATGGTGGTACTGGTGCCGTTTTTGTTGATGACGGCTGTGTTCAGCCATATCACCATCCTCGACTTGAACTTACCCCCGCCGGGAGGACAGGATAGCAAGCAACCGAAGAAGCCACCTTACGAACTACGCATAACCATCCGTAACAAAATGCTGGTGCTTTCCGACAATCGCCTGGGGCTGATCAAGCGGATACCATCGAAAGGCAAAGAGCACAACTACGCCCTGTTAAAGGAAACCCTGAAACAGGTTAAAGCGCGGATCCCGCAGCACACCAACATCACGATCCTGGCAGAACAGCAGACCCGCTATGACGATTTAATCCGGGCAATGGACAGTTCGCGTTCCTACCGTGCCCAGGTAGATGGTGAATGGGTATTTGCTGAACTGTTCCCCGACATATCGATTGGCGATGCGGCCAGGTAATTACAGGATCTTGACCGAATGAAATTATCCAGACGCGCCAAACGCATGAATCAGCACCACGCTCGTGGGCAGAAACGAAATGCCATGTTAAACATGGTGTCGTTAATGGATATTTTCACGATCCTGGTATTTTTCCTGTTGGTCAACGCGACCAGCACCGAAGTGTTACCCTCGCCCAAGAACATCGTATTACCGGAAGCCGCAGCCGAAAAGCTGCCTTCGCGCAACCTGGTAATAGCGGTCGACGGCCGCGTAATCCGGCTGCAGGGCAAGGCCATTATCACTGTCAAAGATGCACTCAAAGGTAACAGGAACTCCATAAAACCTTTGTTTAATGCGCTTAGACTCGCCTCAACAACGGTCAAGGGCGTTGCCGATAACAAGGGTGTCACAATTATGGGCGACCAGGAAATTCCTTACCTGTTGCTGAAAAAGATAATGTTGACTTGCGCCGGCGCGCAATATACCAACATTTCGTTTGCCGTAAACCAGAAGGCGACCGATACCTGATGGCAAGGGCAGCCGCAATATCCGAACCGAATTTACCCTGGGTCGACCATCAGGAAGACCGCAGCTTTCGCCGGCTCATGATAATCATGTTGCTGTTGTTTCTAGGTGCAGGTGTGGCATTAAATGCAATCAAGCTGCCGGAGGCAGTACAGAAAAACCTGGTCGACGTGTCCCCTCGCCTGGCAAAACTGATCCTGGATAAGCAAAAAGTTAAACCACCACCGCCCAAGAAAG
>CAXMNA010000081.1:0-2214 GCA_964194715.1 uncultured Gammaproteobacteria bacterium | reverse complement strand
ACCAAGACCATGACGGTCACGCTGATAATGCTTTTGCTGGCAGTGGGTTTGACGTTTCTTTATTTTCAATTCCCGTATTTCGGTGGGAACGCGGTAATTCCAGCCAAAACAATTGCGGACGTGGTTGCAGTACCCGTTGTTCCGGCTCCGGTGAAGCCACCAGTTGAACCATTGCTAGCCCCTGTCAATCAGATCACCGGGCTCCAGATCAGGGAGACAGCCGATAATTTGAGCCTCCAGTTTTCGTTTCGAGGAAAAGTAATTTCTTACCTGAAAGAGCGCAGTAAAAATAAAATTGTCTACCACCTGAAAGATATTCAAAGTGAAATTATTGCGCCAAAAATCGGGAATAACCGCTGGATCGAACAACTATCGATTACGCCCCGTGATCAGGGTGTCGATATTATCTTTCGCACTACTCCCGGCGTGCTGGTCGAAACCCGTGAGCAGCGCCAGAATGGTGAGCCGATCTGGTCCATAAAGTTGATGAAAGCACCGCAGCCCGTTGCTATGGCTCGGCCGGTTGAGACCCCGCTCAAAGCAGTTGCGGCACCGGCGCCTAAAAAACCGGTAGAGGCCAGTGTTTCCAGTCCAGTCATACAGCCCAGACCTGAACTACCGGTCGCCGGGATCAAGGAAGACCGGGTAGTCAAGCTTGATATCAAGTCTTCGAAAGCGAAACCAGGCGCAGAGGAACAGCTACAGCAGGCTGTTACTCTGATTAAAATACGCCGCTGGCGGGAAGCAGAAACCCTGTTACAGGGATTGATAAATGGTCCACAGGATATGGCTGCAAGAACACAGTTACTCGGCATTTATGGTAAACAAGGACAAACAGGCCGATATTCAGCAATGGCGCGTGAGTCGATACAACGCTACCCGCAACAATCGTTATTCAAGACGGAATACGCGCGCGCTCTTTTTAAACGTGGAGCCTATCAGTCCGCTATCAAGTTACTGCAAAACATCGGCAATGCCGATGCGACTCAATTGGCCTTGCTTGCGGCGAGTTACCAGAGGCTCGATCAACACCAACAGGCGATCCGGTATTACAATCAATCGCTCGACAAGAACGGAAAACAGGCAAGAGCCTGGATTGGTCTCGGCATATCACAGGAGCAAATGGCGCGATTGAAGGATGCATTACAATCCTATCAGATGGCGGCTATGCTTGGCGATATAAACACCCGGCTAGAGACTTTTGTCAGGGAGCGGACCAGGCAGCTTAAGCGGGCCTTGAACTGATGGGTGCCTCTAAAAAAGCACCACCCTCGCGAAAAAATATCGATTTTTCGGGGTGCCCAGATGGCATTTGCTAAAAAGATTCGTCTTGGCGACCTGCTCATCGATAAAGGTCTGATCACAGACGATCAATTGCAATTGGCATTGAGCGAACAGAAAAAGCTCGGGCGCAAAATCGGCGCTACCCTGATCGAACTCGGCATAATCGACGAAGACAGTCTGCTCAAATCGCTCTCCGATCAGCTCGGGATTCCACTGATAGACCTGAATAACTACAATTATAGCGACGAGGCCGCAAAGTTACTGCCCGAGACTGTGGCGCGACGTTACCGCGCAATTGTTCTCGAAGATCGAGCCGACGATTACCTGGTTGGTATGGCCGATCCTACCGACATTTATGCGCTCGATGAGATCCGGGACAAACTTAGCAAGCCAGTGAGCCAGGCTATCGTCGACGAAGCGGCCCTGCTGGAAAATTTTGACCTTGTCTATCGGCGTACCGAAGAGATCAGTGCGCTGGCCGTAGAACTGGGACAGGATTTGTCAGACAGTGGCATCGATCTCAGCGATTTATTACAGGCCGAGATGACCGATGCCCCGGTTGCGAAGTTGCTGCAGTCTATTTTTGAAGACGCGGTTCAGATTGGCGCTTCAGATATTCATATTGAGCCTGACAAGGACGTTATTCGTGTGCGCCAGCGTATCGATGGTGTGCTCTACGAACAGGTGATGAAAGAAAAACAGATTGCGCCGGCCGTGGTAGTGCGCCTGAAGCTGATGTCGAACCTGAATATATCGGAAAAGCGACTGCCCCAGGATGGGCGATTTAACATGATAGTGAATAAACGTGATATCGACGTTCGTTTATCGACCATGCCGGTGCAGTACGGCGAATCGGTGGTGATGCGATTGCTCGACCAGACCAGGGGCGCACTGGACATTAGAGGGCTCGGTATGCCGGCTGACTTATTG
>CAXMNA010000080.1:0-2536 GCA_964194715.1 uncultured Gammaproteobacteria bacterium | reverse complement strand
TTGGCTGCGGGCCGTCCTGACGGACTGCCCGCAGTCAAATAACCCGTCTTTTGAGTTGAAAGACCGCAAAAGAAAAATCTGAGGGAGGCATAGAAGCACCAGATGTATCAATTTGCTCGTTTCGCTGCCACGCGCGCCACGTTAGCGATCATCACCCTGGTAATGGTTTCCTTCATTGTTTTCAGCCTGATGGAACTTGTGCCTGGGGACTGCGCCGAACGATACCTCGCCTTTAAAAACACCCAGGGCAGCCAGATATCGGTTGCTGACATCGATGCCGAGCGCGTCCGCCTGGGCCTGGATAAACCTTACCTTGTGCGCTGGGGGAAATGGATTGTCAACGCCTTCCAGGGAGAATTTGGTGACAGCTGCATTCTACGTGTCAATATCGCCCAGCTTCTGGGGGATAAGTTCTTGATCAGCCTGGTCATTTGCCTGTCATCCCTGTTGCTCGCTTATATTATTGCGATCCCGGTTGGAATCATCGCGGCCACATCGAAAAATGCCCTGCTCAACAACAGCCTGCGTTTCGTCAGCTACCTGGGCCTGGCAATGCCGAACTTCCTGCTGGCGCTGATGATCATGCTGTTTTCGACCATCGTTTTCGGCGACAGCCTGACCGGGTTGTTTTCCAAGGAATTTCGCGATGCCGCCTGGTCTTATGATCGGGTTATTGATTTCCTGTCGCGCGCCTGGCTGCCGGTATTTATCCTCGGCTGGTCGGCAACCGCCTTTGCCATTCAGACCGTGCGCGCTCTCATGTCCGATGAGGTCGGCAAGCTGTATGTCACAGCCGCGTCTGCACGGGGTGTAACCGGACGAACTTTGCTGTGGCGCTATCCGGCGCGGCACTCCCTGGGGCCAATCATCAACTCCCTGGGATTTGATTTAAACCGCATTTTTAATGAATTGCCCATCGTCGCCCTGATTTTAACCTTGACGGAAGCCGGGGCGTTATTGATCGAGGCACTGGCCCGATCCAATGATCAACAGTTAGCGGGGGCAATAATATTTTTATTGACCGCCAGTATCGTCGGCATTAATTTTGTCACCGATATCATACTTGCGATCACCGACCCGCGGGTTCGCCGCAGCATCCTGGATTAAGCAACATGACCCAAAATATGAACCAGGCTGCCAACGTTGACGAAAATGTAGACCAGAAGAGCAAGGAGGCCTATTTTACCGCCTCCCAGGGCCAGTTAATCTGGGCCCGCTTCAAAAAGCAAAAAGCCGCCATGGTGGGTGCAGGGATACTGGTCTGGTTGGTCGTTTCAGGAATCTTTGCACCCTTTCTTACGCCCTATGATCCGACCATTGCGGGCCGCGATGAGGACTATCAAAACGGCGCGCCGCAAATTCCCAAGTTCTGGGATGAAAATGGCTTTTCCGCGCGACCGTTCATTTACAGCTACGATAGAATGCGCTCCATCGAGACAAATTTTCGCTGGGTGACAACGGTCCAAAGGGACGTGGACTCGCGCCGCTACGTGGTTCTGTTTCCCCGGGGGGATAAATACAAACTCTTCGGCATAAGCTTCGACAGGCATATATTTGGCGTCGATAAGGGCAAGATTCACCTGTTCGGCACCGATGCCACGGGCAAGGACATTTTTTCCAGAACCTTCCATTCGATCAACACTTCGCTGGCGGTGGGCACCATCGGTGTTCTCATTGCCTTCGTGCTGGCGCTAATTATCGGCGGAGTCTCCGGATACTACGGCGGGTGGACCGACTCGGTGCTGCAGATGATCACCGATGCGGTACGAACCATCCCCGCAATCCCGCTATTCATGGCGATTGCGGCGTTCATTCCGGATACCGTGAGCTCCGAGGGGCGGTTCTTTATCATTTCGATAATTCTCGGTTTCATCGGCTGGCCGACCCTGGCGAGACGGGTTCGAACCCACCTTCTAACCGAGCGCAACCAGGAATACGTGCTCGCGGCACAGTTATGCGGTGCTTCCCCAGGCCATATCATCGGGCGCCACCTGTTGCCGAGTTTTACCAGTTACATCATCGTTGACCTGATAATTTCATTCCCTTATATGGTGCTTTCCGAAACCGCACTCAGCTTTATCGGCCTGGGTTTAAAAGAACCGGTGAATTCACTGGGGGTCATGCTGCAAAACGTGACAAAGGCGGATGTCCTGCTCAATTACCAATGGAATTTCATCCCGGTTATATTCTTTATCATCCTGGTGCTCGCCTTTGTATTTGTCGGCGACGGACTGCGTGATGCTGCCGATCCTTATGCAGATACCAAAAAATGACCACTCCACTGATTTCAGTAAAAGATCTGACCCTCCGGTTTAAAACCGATGAAGGGCTCATAACTGCTGTGGAGGATGTGTCCTTCGACATCGCACCGGGGGAGATTCTCGGGCTGGTGGGTGAGAGTGGATCGGGCAAGTCGGTAACGGCAAAATCGCTAATGCTGTTAAATCCGGATAACGCAGTCTACGACCCTAAAAGCAGCATCACACTGAATATCGACGATGAGCAGATAGATGTGTTTGCACTGACCAACGCCAAG
>CAXMNA010000079.1:0-40567 GCA_964194715.1 uncultured Gammaproteobacteria bacterium | reverse complement strand
TTACAGGTTTGGTTGTCAACGCTTGGGTAGGTTACATCCGACACGCAGTTTATCGTCAGTGAGGTAGTCTGGGTGTTCATAGGTTATCTCTTAGCCCTGGACTATCAATAAATGGATTTCGCTTTCGACATAAGACTTGTGTGTTGTGTGACAGGTTTTTCCTCAATCAACTAATTAGAACCCTTGCAACCTGCCACAAACCAACAATTAATATCAGTGAGTAAGCGTTAGATTCTATTGTTTTGGTGTTTATCTCTGACAAGATGAAATGCTTTATTGTTATTGGCTCTTGGTGTGTTTGGTGTCTATCTGTTTTTATGCGGCGAAATATGTCTGCGGCTGATGACCTGTGATGATTTGGTCGTGATCAACAATAACTGATTTATGTTTCTATTATTCTCTATTTTACCAAAACCAGTCTAATGGACATGAACGGTAAACCTGTTTTATCTAATGCTATCTGAGATAAGCCGTATCCGGGCAATTTATTTTTGTCACAAAAAAACCTCCTAAATAGTTGTTTGTTTGCGGCAAAATCGAGGTGTTTTCACAAAATAGCAATGGCTAAGTGTTTGAAATACAAGAATAGTGAACCTAACTTTTAATCAGGTGGTCGGGCGTTCGAGCCGCCCACGCCCCACCACTTTTCTTCTTTAAATCATAAAGTTTTTAAGTAACTCGCAATTCTCCGTTGCGAAATTTTATGAAATTATGAAAATTTTATGAAAAAATCCGCTAAATTGTCGATTTGTTCTTAGCCCAGAAGATGTTCAGGAGCACTTCGATTACACAAAAGCAGACACTCGATCACCTAGATTCAGGGGCTGCAATCGGCCAGTAACCGACACTGAACTCTGTTAACAAAATGCGCTTTTTCACTTCTGACAGGCGTATGATCGTGTTCATAAATCCTCCCTACTGAACTCGCTAGGTAATCGCTAATGTCAAATTGTGTGAATTTGAACGATATAGTTAAAAACTTCCAAACTGATGCTTCGACGGCAAATGATCCAGTTAAGCGGATGTTTATTTGCGATATGGAATCGATGACGGCAAACATAGCTTCAAGTTCAGGCGACGGGAGCAAACTTCATACTCAACCAGAACACGATGAAATTGTTATCGTTATTGAGGGTGAGGCGGAGTTCAGGTTGGGCGAAGAAGTATATCGAGTAGGACCTGGAGATTTTGTATTTATACCTCGCAACACCCTTCATGGTCGTGTTCGAACTATCACAGATTCAATGTCGGCATTGTCAATTTATTCGCCGTTTTTTGACAGAACGAAAGAGAATATTGTTTGGGAGAAAGATGGGTAGATCATTCGAATTTTGTGGAGACAGGCAGCCAGCTGGACCATTCAACTTCTGAGAAAATGCGATCCTTATCGGAAAACGCTGATAACAGGCTGCCGGTGCTTAGCCCACAACGAGCTGCAGCACTAGACCAGCAGGCCTAATTCGACAAAGGGTAGCACCCCCTTTTTTCCACTTTTTTCTTGCCATTATGGTAATGTTTATTGAGAAAATATTTTCGCCAATTATTAGTTGCCCGCTCTAGTAATTACCCTTTCTTCAAAACTATAATTTGCGCTGCTTAATACTGTTTGGTTCATTAATAATTCAGTGAGTGGTTTACCTTGACCCATGCTACTTAAGGATGTTTTATTAGTTATAAAATTCACCCTGATAAACAGTATATAAGCCCTTGAACTTTAAAAAGATATTGCATTGATTTCAGCGATTGCCCCTGTTAGCGCGCTTTTAATTACCCTAATCTGTGGAATTCTATTTCAGGGAGGAACACTATTCTGGTTTGGACCAGCCGCTGCCAGCTCAATTTTACTATGTATTTATTACCTGCATAAAAGCTTCAAGAAACCAATTCATTTACCTGAATCACCTCTTAGTATATTACTCATTTTATTTACAGGTTGGTGCTTCCTTACTGTTTTCTGGAGCGACATTCCCGCTACAAGCCTCATACATGCCATTACTATAGGCGCTGCCATCACTGGTTTTTATTGTTATTTTGTTATTTCAAGTACCGCATTATCCTGGCAACATATATTTGAAACCATTTTAGCAACGGGCTTCATTCTTGTTGCTATTAGTCTCGTCCAGTTATTCAGTGGTATCGACAGGCCTAATTCGTTATTTATTAACCCTAATACCTTTTCGGCATATTTAAATCTTATCATTCTACCAACAGCTGGTTATTTTTTAATATCAACAAAACCAGCTAAAAGTCAATTTCTAGTAGTCTCAATTTTATTGCTGGTTTACAGCCAGGCTGTGACTGCAAGTCGGGGGGCATCTCTTGGGCAATACATAGGCTTAGCGATGATATATTTCGTTGGGCGCGGCGAAATAAATACAATAAAGCTAAAGCAATTCCTGGCCACTTACCTATCTGCTTTATTATTAGCCTACTTGACGACCAGGAGTTTGAGCCGGCTTGTTTCTCAGGAAATTGTTAGCCACAGCGGTGTTAGATGGGAGATCTGGCAAGGCTCTATCAATCTTCTGAATGATACACCGTGGTATGGCAGTGGTGTTGGAACTTACTGGCTACTCTACCCACCCTACCGGCTTTTCAGTGATCCAGCCGCAGGACAAAACCCGCATAATGATTACCTTCAGTACCTGATAGAAGCGGGTATTCCTGGTTTGGCGCTATTAGTCCTGTTGATGGGGTTTATTGCTTATTCGTGGTGGAAATATATTTCTAATCGCAAAAATGAATCTAACAAAAGAATAGAAGCCACAGCCTTGATGGCGGGAATCACTGCGATTGGATTTCACTCTCTATTAACCTTTAACCTCGGCATTTTTTCGATACTTTTCCTCATTGGTCTGTTACTTGGTCGCTTTCTTTTTGTTATTGGACAAACAAAATCGATTATTTTTCTTAACCAATTATCTATTAGAAAGTCGATTTTTAGCCTGACCCTGGTCAGTGCCACAGTCATCCTCCTAAGCTATTTCACGTTTATCAGTACATCTGTCTTTATTCTCTCCAAAGCTAGAACCGCCTATTCAGAAGGCAAGATGATACGGGCTGATAAATTTAATGCCATCTCCTTAAGCATTTACCCTTACAACGATAGAGCGCATCTGCTGTATGCTCTAATCTATAAAAGTATCATTAAAAACATTGCAGAATTGCCTAAAGAAAAGCGCCTTCAATTCTATAATCGGGCTATAGAACATATTAAAGAAGCTCGAAAGTTAAACTCACTCAGGCCCAATAGTTATTTTATACAGGCTCAAATAATTGAAGAAGCTCCAGACATAGCTGGATTCAATTGGCGAATGGAAGCATCACAATGGTATCAACAAAGCCTGAAAGCTGACCCAAGGTTCATACTGGCAATTAAAGGGCTTGCTAATTTCTATCTCACTCAAAATGACATAGAACGGGCCTCTAATACAATATATCGTGCCCTGCGCTACCAATACCCTGGTTACAAAGAGACATTAGAATTCTATCAATTTGCTGAATTAGTTTTCCGACAATCTGGCAATAAAATATATATGAAATTACTGAAAGATAAATTGCCCAAAAAGAAATAGCGCTACCAAATATTCACAAGCTGACTAGTGTCACCTGACAAATTGAATCGATATTAATAAAGAGCTCGTAAACACAATTAAACGGAATTATTGTTTGAAATTATGCATCGATCCTGCAGAGTTATTACTCACTTCTTCAGCTCAAAATAACCCTACCAGCCAATAAGGAGTATAGGAAATATTAACACCCTATTTTTACTATATGGGAGACAACGTGGGAATCCATAAAAGGTAATATATTATTTGGGTTAGGCCCCCAGGGATACATTTTCATGCCAAATCGGTACGCGAGAGTTCAGCCGCATAATGTATTTTTGCAGTTTTTGATTGAATGGGCGTTGTGGGCACAGGCTTATTTTTATACCTGTTAGCCAGGGCTTTCATCAAGGGATTTAAACTACACTTTTTTAGTAATCTAGATACCTATAATATATTTGCATTAAGTGCCGGAGCCGTGATTCTATCATTGAGCGCGCATTCCTTGATTGATGGAACATATTTCCATCCACAGCCATCAGTTTATCTGGCTATTGCATTTGCTATATGGATAGTTCCCTGGCATCAACAAAAGGAAAAAGAATAGTTATCTGTAAGGTTTTTAATACGACTCGAGGTATCATTGGATATCGCTGGCGCTCACCCGAATTAGCTGAACCTACTAGATGAATGACCAAATTCTATTGACCTCGCTTAACGCACGTTATATGCACTGTGCTTTTGGATTGCGTTATTTGTTGGCGAATCTGGGCGAATTGAAATCAGTTGCCCAAATCAGGGAATTCACGATTCAACAGCGCCCCATCGATATTGTTGAACAATTGCTTGCGCAACGGCCAGAGATAATAGCTTTCAGTGTTTATATATGGAATGTGAGCGAAACCAGTGAAGTCATCGCGCTATTAAAACAGGTCTCACCACAAACCATTATTATTGTAGGTGGTCCAGAGGTCAGTTTTGAAAACGATTTACCTGACCTTGCTGAACGGGTGGATTATATCGTTACGGGTCCGGGCGAAATCAGCTTCCGCAAACTGTGTGAAGACCTGCTCGGTAATAAACTGGTGGTGGCAAACATCATTGCCGGGAAGACGGCCGATCTCGATGCACTCGAACTTCCGTATGCATATTACAACACTGAAGACATTCGCAACCGGTTGATTTATGTAGAGGCGTCACGTGGCTGCCCGTTCAAGTGTGAATTTTGCCTCTCTTCGCTAGATAAAACGGCCAGGCCGTTCGAATTAGAGCGCTTTCTCGATGCAATGGATGATTTGTATCGACGTGGCGCACGCAATTTCAAATTCATTGACCGCACTTTCAACTTAAAAGTCAGTACCAGCGTCGCGATACTGGAGTTTTTCTTACAGCGCATGGACGATGACCTGTACTTGCATTTTGAAGTCATTCCCGACAACCTGCCGGAGAGGCTCAAACAGGTGCTTATCCGGTTTCCGTTCGGCGCACTGCAGTTCGAAATCGGTGTGCAAACATTCGATCCCGAAATTCAGCAAACCATCAGTCGCAAACAAAACAATAAAAATACCTGCGATAACTTGCGCTGGTTGCGGGAAAACACTGGGGCGCATATTCACGCCGATCTCATCTTCGGCTTACCTGGGGATTCACTGGATAACTTTGCCCAGAGTTTTAATCAATTGGTGTTATTAAAGCCCCAGGAAATACAACTCGGAATACTCAAGCGTCTTCGTGGCGCTCCGATTAATCGGCACAACGATGAGTACCAGCTGCGTTACAACCCGGTGGCTCCTTACAACATCCTGAGCACTCGTGACATCGATTTTGCAACCATGCAACGCGTCAATCGGTTCGCGCGTTTCTGGGACAAGATTGGAAATTCGGGACGCTTCGGAAACACCTTAGCGGTGATCCTGGCTGAGCGTCCATTCGAAAACTTTCTCGAGCTAAGCGAGTGCCTGTACCAGCTCGCCGGCAGTACCTGGAAGATTTCGCTACGCAGGTTGTTCTCTTTGCTGTTTGTTGCTTTGACCGATCAGATGCAACGTCAACCGGAGCTGGTTCGGCAAGCACTGCACGCCGATTACGAACTTTCAGGACAAAAAGGTGGCATCGACCTCGATAGCCCGAGGCTCGAAATTGTTACCCGTGCCGGAGTCGCTAATAAACGCCAGCGCCAGCATGGCCAGATAAACGCCTAGCGGGAGGTAAAAAATGGCTCTAATACATTCTCAACTTAGCGCAGACTGCGTATCCCTGGGGCGGTTTCCGCTGTGTCATTTGTTGTTAATGAACGACCTTAATTACCCCTGGTTTATCCTGGTGCCTGAGCGTGACAATATTCGTGAGGTATACCAGCTAGATGTGGCTGATCGCGCGCAATTGCTGGACGAGTCCTGTCAGCTGTCCAAATTCGTGATGACAGCGTTCAAGGGCGACAAACTCAATGTGGCCGCGCTCGGCAACCAGGTTCCCCAGCTGCACCTGCATCACATCGTCCGCTACATGTCGGATCCCGCCTGGCCGTCACCGGTTTGGGGTAAAATACCTGCGTTACCCTACACCGATCATGCGTTGATTGAAGTCACGGCGAAATTCAAGGACGCTGGGCTGGATGGCTACGAAGCTGTTGTTGAGCAATAACAGGCGGTTATTTAAAGGATTCAATTAAATGTGGGACTTGTTCGTTATCCCGTTTTACACTTGGCACATAGAAGGTTAGATAACCGAAGGTGTAGTGAATAATGGATCAATCGTCAATTCGGATGGGTGTCGATATAGGGGGGACGTTTACCGACGTCGTGCTCGAGGTCGGCGTACAGCAATATTCGACCAAGGTCCTGACCACATACCTTGCGCCCGAAGACGCGATCATCACCGGAATGAAGCAAGTCTGTGCTCAGGCTGAGATTCTACCCGCCCAGGTCGGACAGATCATTCACGGTACCACGCTGGCGACTAACGCTTTAATCGAACGGCGCGGTGCCAGAACCGCTTTTATTACAACCCAGGGTTTTCGCGACGTGATCGAAATGCGCAGCGAGTCCCGCTTTGAACAGTACGATCTCAACCTGACGCTGCCCGAGCCATTGTTAGCGCGCCAGCAACGCTACACCGTCGAAGAACGCATCGGTGCCAGAGGCGATGTCCTCATAGCTTTGCAGCGCCCTGAAGTAGAGGCGCTGGTCGAGAAGATAAAACCGGCAGGATATGAAAGTATTGCAGTAGGACTCATGCATTCGTACCTGAATGACCGTCATGAAACCATGATTCGTGATGTGTTAGCCGAAAAAATGCCCGGGGTGTCGGTTTCACTGTCATCAGAAGTATCACCTCAGATGCGCGAATACGAGCGCTTCAATACAGTCGTAGCCAACGCCTACATCAAACCCATGATGAAAAGTTACCTCGGCAGGCTTGGCGGACAGTTGCGAAACGAAGGCGTCACCTGCAAAATTTTTCTGATGCACTCCGGGGGTGGCATTATTTCAATTGAAAGTGCCGCGGAGTTTCCTGTCAGGTTGGTTGAATCGGGTCCCGCAGGCGGCGCCGTGTTTGCGGCCTATATCGCCTCGCGTTATAGACTCGATAAAGTTTTGTCGTTCGATATGGGTGGCACCACTGCCAAGATATGTCTGATCAAGAATCAGACACCAAAAACCAGCCGCGTATTCGAAGTAGCCCGGACCTACCGGTTCAAGAAGGGTTCGGGTATGCCGATTTCGATACCGGTCATTGATATGGTCGAGATCGGTGCCGGCGGCGGCTCGCTTGCCCATGTCGATGCGATGCGTCAAATTCGGGTTGGCCCGGAGTCCGCGGGGTCAGAACCGGGTCCTGCCTGCTACGGTCGCGGCGGTGAGCTGCCTGCCGTCACCGACGCTGACCTTGTACTGGGAAGGCTCGATCCCGAAAATTTTGCCGGTGGAACGATAAGGCTCGATACCAAGGGTGCTGCCAATGCGTTGCAGAATACATTGGGCAAAGCGCTCGAGATGGACTCGCAAACTGCCGCCTATGGGCTGTGTGAAGTCGTCGATGAAAATATGGCGAATGCGGCTCGCGTCCATGCCGTTGAAAATGGCGAAGACCTGTCCGAGTACACTATGATTGCCTTCGGTGGTGCGGCGCCCCTGCATGCGGGACGCCTGTGCGAAAAACTGGGTATTGGTCGTCTGCTAGTACCACCGGGCGCGGGCGTCGGTTCAGCGATAGGTTTCCTGCGTGCCCCGTTTAGCTTTGAGGCAAATCGCAGCGTTTATATGCGTTTGGCCGATTTCAAACCCGATACGATTCGTAACCTGTTATCGGACCTGGAAATCGAGGCGACCGCCTTTGTGCGCTCCTGTGATGCAACTGCTGCAATTCAGGCCGAATTTAAAGCTTATATGCGATATTCCGGCCAGGGTGAGGAAATACCAGTCGTGCTGAGCGCTGATCAGGCGCTGAATCCAGATGCGGTAATATTTCAACAGTTGTTCGAACAGGATTACATAACCCTGTTTGGGCGGGCAGTTGAAGGGATGGATGTCGAGATCACGGTCTGGTCTGTCAACGCGACAACGCTGGCACAGAAAGTTAAGCCGATCCAGACTTTGTTAGAAGCCTCGAAAGTACCCGCTAACGGGCAGAGAAGTATATTTGATCCGGCATTGGGTCAATCAGTCGATTCTTCGGTGGTACTGCGCGAGAGCCTGCAACCCGGGGACCAGGTGTCCGGACCCGCGGCAATTACCGAAGATGAAACCACTATTATCCTGCCGTCGAGTCGACAGGCAATCCGTCAGTCCGACGGCTGTATTGATGTCATTCAACAGGCCTAGGAGATACCTATGACGCAGAAAACCTCTAACGTGTCTAACCAGGTGATGTGGAACCGATTGATATCCGTGGTCGAAGAGCAGGCGCAGGCCCTTATCCGCACCGCGTTCTCGGCCTCGGTGCGTGAGGCCGGTGACCTTTCGGCCGGCGTTTATGATACCAGCGGACAAATGCTGGCTCAGGCGGTTACCGGAACGCCAGGTCACGTCAATTCGATGGCCGACTCGATCGCCCATTTCATCCGCAGAATTGGCTATGACAATATTCTCGAGGGTGACGTTTACATCACCAACGACCCCTGGGAAGGCACGGGTCATCTCCACGATATAACAGTTGTCACGCCATCCTTTCACAATGGAGTACATGTAGGCTTCCTCGGATGTACGGCCCATATTGTCGATATCGGTGGCCGCGGTTTTGGCGCAGATGCAAACTCGATTTATGAAGAAGGTCTTTACATCCCGATCATGAAATTCGCCGATCGGGGTGAGGTTGATAAAACTCTGCTCAAGATCGTGCGCGGTAACGTGCGTGAGCCGGACCAGGCGATCGGTGATTTCTATGCACTGGCAACCTGTAATGAAATTGGCCACCGCCGGCTAACAGACATGATGGATGAGTTCAATCTTTCGGACTTGAACGGCATCGCGGTTTTCATCCTGGAAAACTCACGCCGGGCGACGCTTGCACGCATTGCCGCGTTGCCTCGCACAAAAGCTTCCGGCTCGATGACGATCGACGGTTATAGTCATCCCGTCGAGCTCAAAGTCTCGCTCGATATCCAGCAAGATCGAATCATCTGTGATTTTAGCGGCACCTCGGGACTGGACAGAAAAGGTATCAACGTGCCGCTGGTCTACACCAAAGCTTATGCCTGTTTTGCGCTGAAATGCGCCATCGCACCGGAAATTCCCAACAATGCGGCTTCGCTGGCTCCATTCGAAATAACCGCACCCGAGAATACGATCGTCAACGCGGTCCACCCCGCACCGGTTGCACTGAGACATGTGATTGGGCATATGATCCCCGACGCGGTTTACGCCGCGTTGGACAAGATTTTGCCGAATACTGTCCCGGCAGAAGGCGCCGGTACCCTGTGTAATTTCCAGGTTTCATTGCGACCCAGAACCGACATCCAGGCACCGGAAGGCGCAGTTAGGGCAGAGGTCCTGACCTTCAACTCTGGCGGCTCCGGCGCGCGCCCGACTTCAGATGGTCTCAACGCGACTGCATTCCCGTCGGGTGTCATGACCATGCCGGTTGAGGCAACCGAACACACCGGCCCGGTTATTATCTGGCGCAAGGAGTTGCGGCCCGACAGCGGAGGCGCGGGCAAGTACCGTGGCGGTCTGGGGCAATATATGGAGGTCGGTGCGACCGAAGACCATGAGTTTGATTTCTCCGCGATGTTCGATCGTGTCGACCATCCGGCGCGTGGTAGGCAGGGTGGTAAAAACGGCGCTGCAATGACCATTGCCAGGGATGATGGCAATGCGATGAAGGGCAAGGGCAAGCAGTTTGTTCCGTCTGGCAGGCGTGTGATGCTGGCCATGCCGGGCGGCGCTGGTTACGGCGATCCTGGTGAAAGGGATAAGGCGCTGGTGCGCAGAGATTTGGTGCGCGGCTACATTTCGGAAGAGGTTGCAAGAGCAGAATACGGCATGAGCGATGCGGAAATTGCCAGTGTCGTCGACGCGGTAGACCGTGGAGAAGATCTGTAATGAACCAGGCTGCAGTTTTAAAAACCTGTGTGCTGTGATCGGAAGGAAGGGGCCGGTGAATAAAGAAATCCCACAACAAATGACGGCGGTTTATTTGACCGGCCACGGGGGCATCGAAACACTGCAGTACCGCGAGGATGTGCCGGTGCCGCTACCAGGACCCGGAGAAGTGTTGATTGAAGTAGCTGCAGCGGGTGTTAACAATACCGATATCAATACCCGCATTGGCTGGTATTCGAAGAAGGTCAACGCCGCGACCAATACCGGGGGGGCAGAAGGTTTCGAAGAAGTCGATGATGCAGATGCAACCTGGTCCGGTGTGCCGATGGAATTCCCGCGCATTCAGGGTGCTGACTGTTGCGGGATCATCGTCGCGGTTGGAGACGAAGTCGATAGTGCGCGCATGGGTGAACGCGTGATCGTGCGCAACATGCTGCGCAGTTACGTCGAGTACCGACCCTTTGAGTGCTGGACCCTTGGCTCTGAATGCGATGGCGCTTTTGCACAATATACCAGGGCGCCGTCGCGCGAGACCTACCAGGTGGAGTGCGATTGGTCAGACGCGGAGCTTGCTTCGATTCCCTGCGCCTACTCGACCGCCGAGAACATGTTGCATCGTGCTAGTGTTGGCGCCGAACAGGTGCTTGTTACCGGAGCTTCGGGTGGTGTCGGTTCTGCTGCCGTTCAGCTTGCCAAGCGCCGCGGCGCTCATGTCACCGCGATTGCCAGCGCAACGAAGATGGATGATTTGCGGGCGCTTGGCGCAGACGAGGTTATTGATCGGAACGCGAATCTGGTTTCAGTCATCGGTCGTGACAGCGTAGACGTGGTCGTCGATCTGGTTGCCGGCGACGGCTGGCCGGCATTACTCGATGTGCTCAAGCGCGGTGGCCGCTACGTGACGGCAGGTGCTATTGCCGGGCCCCTGGTCGAACTGGACGTTCGTTCGCTGTATCTCAAGGATCTGACTCTGATTGGCTGTACTTTTCAGGACGATGTCGTGTTTGAAAATCTTGTCAGTTATATCGAACGAGGCGAAATCCGGCCACTGGTTGCAAAAACCTTTCCGCTGGCCGAAATTGCCACAGCACAGCAGGTATTTCTTGATAAAAACTTTACCGGTAAACTGGTGTTGATCCCCCCGACCTGACAGTGCTTAGTGAGCCGTCATTGATCGAGACTACTAGTTGCCCGAACTCTCATAGCGATTGCTAATGCTCCTGGTTTCTGAATCCCGCTCCTGTTATTGAAGAATCGGATACTTTACAATCGAGGGTTCAAATCAAAAATTCGAGAAACCTGGGGGGTTACCGTGGATCCTGTTCATTTATTCTGGCTATTTGGAATCGGCACACTGGTCGGCGGTGGAATTATCGGCGCAATTGCCTACCGGAATTTGACGCCAACCATAAAAGAAGCCAACAATCTCAAAGCCGAGCTGGACGAAGCCAGGCAAGAGATGGAAAGTTATAAAGACAGTGTAAACAGTCACTTCGATAAAACATCAGAACTTGTAAACGAGTTGACGCAGGACTATGTCAAGGTTTACAGGCACCTTGCGGAAGGGGCGCAAGCCCTTGGTGACGGCAAGGACTTCACCAATGTCCTGGAACAGCATCAGGGAAAAGTCCTGATTTCTGTCGATGACGAACCAAAGGTGCAGGATACGATTGTCAGTGAAGTGGCGCCTGAAACACAGGAGCCACAAGGAACACCGCTGAAATCATCGGAACAACCCGATCAAGTCGTCACACAGGAACTACCCGATCAAGTGGTCACACAGGAAAATATTTCTGATGGCAGCGATGATCTCGCCGCGAAGGTAGTAATTTCAGAATCACCAGAGTCATTGGCGGAACAAGGTGAAAAAAAGAGCCTGCACTAAATGCCGAAAAATCCGATCCGGAAGATGATTAAAATGTTCTAGCGATCTGTTCAGGGATATCCCAGATCATGTCTCGCAAAATGACGCCCCGCTTGACCTTCCCGTTGACGGCGCCCATCAGGCTCGCGTTTGCCGCCGGCGTGCGGCAACTTTGAGGCTGTCAGGTTCGGCTACGCAGTAAGCCCGCGCTCGCCAGTCCGATCGCTGCCATACCGACAACGATCAGGTTGGCTGAATCCCAGCTACCCGAAAATTCGACTATTGAGCTGACCATCATCGGCCCGATGGTCTGACCGATACCGGCGCCCTGTAGCATCAAACCGGCCATCAATGCCATGTATGCAGGACTGATTGAGTAGCGTGCGGCAAGCGCGAAGGCAGTGCCGGGAAACAGCCCACCAAACGCGGAGAACAGGAAGCCGGCAAAGGTCTTGACGACCGGTTCGCTGAAGCTGGCAAACACCAGGGTCGCACACAGTCCCATGACGACGAATGAAACCGTCAGCAATTTCCATGGTGCGATACCCCGACCAATCATCCAGCCTGCCGAAACGTTACCAATTATGTTGCCGACCACTACCAGGGCACCGAACTGAGCGGCTTGGGCCAGAGGCACGCTGTAGTCGGTTACCAGGATGGTCGGCAGAAAAGCGGTTAGCGATTGATAGAGGCTGGAATAACAGACAAAACCCGCCACCACGAGTAGCGGACCGAGGCGCAGAATGCTCGCGATAAAATCAGTTGTGCTCAAATGAGTGGCGGATTTGCTCGGGGTACCGCGGAAAGCGATAAACAGGATCGCGCTCCAGATAAGGATAATGAATCCAACATCGTTCCACAGGCCGCGCCAACCATGCCATTCCAGCAGGGGCGGGGTGATCAACATCGACATGCCGATTCCCGCCGGCATAAAGGCACCCCAGATACCCATCGCCATGGGCCTGCTGCGATCGGTGACTGAGCGACTGATCAACGAAGGCAGGGCCACGATTGCCAGAATGAATCCAAGTCCTTCAATCAGGCGCGACAGCAGTAATACCTCGATGCCGGCTGCTGTCGAACCGAGGAAAGCACCACTGGCCGATAGCAGCAATCCGGTCAGGGCCATATACAAATGTCCGACCCGGTCGGAAAGCAGTCCGAAGCCGGCGCCGGCGAAGGCCGCGATCAGGCTGAACAGTGACAGGATCAGTCCGGCCTGAACCAGGCTGAGCGCCAGCTCGTCGATAATCAGTGCCAGCGACGCAAATGTTTTACCGATCTGAAAAGCGCCGATACAACCTGCGAGGAAGGCGATCCAAACTCTGGGCCAGTGAGTTTCGTTCATGGAAAGGAAGGTTCCGGGCTAGCAACCAGCAAGTTTCAAATTCGTTCGACAATCAGTGCATTGCCCCGCCAGACTACCAGGACAATAGTTTTATCGAGTTTGGCGGTCATTCTGGTTTCCAGTTTGGCGGACGTTTGTCGAGAAACGCGGCGATGCCTTCACGGGCTTCCTCGGTGCCGCGTACACGACTAATGGTCTGGGCCGTGAGGTCGCGTACCTCTTCGATCACCGGACCGACCTGCAGTTGCGCAAACAGTGCCTTGATTTCGCGCTGCGCGTTCGGGCCGCCCTCGAGCAAATCCGCGACGGTCGCATCGATCGCGGTATCGAGATCATCGATGGTGCTGACCTGATGAATCAGGCCAAGCGCAAGCGCTTCATCGGCGTGAATACGGGACATCGTCAACGCGAGATGACGGGCGTGACGCTTGCCGACCGCATTGATCAGGTACGGGCTGATAGCCGCGGGCAGGATGCCGAACCTGGCTTCACTGATCGCGAAGCTGGCATTGTCTGCAGCAATGGCAATGTCGCAGGCGCAGGCGAGTCCGACGCCGCCGCCGAGGGCCGCACCCTGAATCCGTGCCAACGTCGGTTTGGGGCAGGTGTCGATCTTGTCGAGCATCGCCGCGAAGCGCCGTGCATCGGCCAGGTTCCATTCCCGGGATTCGTTGCTGGCGCGTTGCATCCATTTCAAGTCGGCACCTGCACTGAAATGTTTGCCCGCACCGGCCAGCACGATGATGCGCACGTCGGCGTCGTTGATCAGTTGCTCGAATGCGGTGTCGAGTTCGCCAATCATCGTTTCGTCGAAGGCGTTGTAAACATCGGCTCGCGACATCGTGATTTGCGCTACAGCCTTGCCGCGCTGACTGATTTCAAGAGTTTTCGGATCGTTCATCACTAAGTCTCCAGGTGCAGGCCTGCGTGCCATAGCGGGTCATCGCCGAGGGAATTCCAGGGCAACGGAACCGTCTACGTTCGGCTCGATGTTAAACCGGATGCGGTGATCATGTCGATCTGAACTGTAACTAAATGCGGCGAAGTGATAATGTGGTTCATCGGGTACCGAACAATCGGTAACCGGTGCCCAGATATCAATAGAATGACTCGAGGATGATTAATACTTAGAATATCTCGAGTTAAACGATTACATAATAAGGCATATTAATGCCAATGTGAGAAACGGATGGCAGCTGTCATCGATTGGCAAGTAAACTCCAGAGGAGAGCACAATGTTAATTAGAATAATACGTACTGTTTTAATCGCGAGCGCGATAACCCTGACAGGTGTCGCCCAGGCTGCGAGTGTCAAAATCGGTTTCATAACCACGCTGACTACTCCGGCCGGGGTAATCGGCGAAGACATGAAAAATTCGGTCATGCTTGCGCTCGAGCATATTGGTAACAAGATGGGCAATCTCGATGTTGAATTGATCATGGAAGACGATGGTTTCAAGCCCGACATCGGCAAGCAGAAAACTGACAAGCTTGTGAAACAGGATGATGTTGATTTTGTCGCCGGCTATATCTGGTCGCATGTATTGTTGGCATCGATGAATTCGGTAACCGGTGCGAACAAGTTCCTGATTAGCTCCAACGCCGGCCCGTCCCAGATTGCCGGTAAACGCTGTCATCCGAATTTTTTCTCCACCTCCTGGCAGAACGACCAGACCCCGATGGCGCTCGGCGAATACCTCAACCAGGAAGGTGTTAAGTCGATTTATATAATGGCACCGAACTATGCAGCTGGTAAGGATATGGTTGCCGGTGTGGAAAGTGTCTTCAAAGGTGAAATCAAGGGTAAGGACCTGACCAAGTGGGGCGCGGATGCACAGCTCGATTTTTCTGCTGAGTTGGCGAAAGCCAAGGCCTCGGGTGCCGAAGCGCTGTATGTCTTTTACCCGGGTAAGGCCGGGGGTGCTTTCATCAAGCAATACCAGCAGGCTGGCCTGCAGGACAACTTGCCTCTGTATACCGCGTTTACCGTGGATTCAATTGCCTTACCAAAACTGCAGGCGGGAAAATTGGAAGGTGTTCTGGGTTCGAAAATGACCCAGCAATGGTCGCCGGACATGGATAACGCTGCCAACAAACGTTTTGTTTCTGATTACCTCAAAAAGCACGGCAAGTACCCGTCATTCTACGGTGCGCAATCTTATGACGCGATCATGCTGATCAAGAGCGCGGTCGAGGCAACCGGTGGCAATCTGAAAGACAAGGACGCATTACGCAAGGCGCTCAAAGCTGCGAACTTCGATTCGGTACGTGGCCGCTATACCTATGGTAACAACCATATGCCGATCCAGAACTTCTACTTGCGCGAAGTGGTTGAAGACTCCGAGGGTCGCTGGACTACCAAAATCGTAAAAACCGTTTACGAAAACCACCAGGATCCGCACGCTTCAAAGTGCAAGATGTAACAAACTCGTTCCAATCACCTGGTTCCCTGTAACCCAGGTATCAACCCAAATTTCCGAAGCGGTTATAGTTATGGACTGGAATCTGCTCGTCACACAGTTGATGAATGGTCTACAACTGGGACTGTTATTGTTTCTGTTGGCTTCGGGCTTGACCCTGATTTTCGGCATCATGGACTTCATCAATCTGTCGCACGGGTCCTTTTACATGATCGGGGCCTATTTCTGCGGCACGGTTGTCGCTAAAACCGGTTCCTTTATTACCGGGGTAATTATCGGGCTAATCGGCGTCTTTGCCGTTGGTGCGCTGGTTGAATGGCTGATTGCACGCAAGCTTTACCGCCAGGATCACCTCGACCATGTGCTGGTAACCTTTGGCCTGATTTTAATTTTCGATACGCTGGTTCATCTATTGTGGGGCGCTTCCGGTATGGCGATCCCGTTGCCCGATGTGTTGAATGGCCAGTTGACTGTCGGTAGCCTGGTGCTGCCGACCTATCGTCTGCTGATTATTGTCGCGGGACTGCTGGTTGCAGCTATCCTGTTTTTCCTGGTTACCAAAACTCGTCTCGGTATGCTGATTCGGGCCGGGGCATCCAATCGCTCCATGGTGGAGGCGCTTGGGGTCAACATAGATCGCCTGTTTTTGATCGTGTTCGCGCTCGGCGCCGCGATGGCGGGTCTTGCCGGAATGTTGATTGCGCCGATTACCGAAGCCAGCATCGGCATGGGCAACGACATTATTATCATCGCTTTCGTGGTGGTTATCGTTGGTGGAATCGGGTCGGTAAAAGGGGCCTTTTACGCGGCCCTGATCATTGGTTTGATCGACACCCTGAGCCGTTCCTATCTCGACCTGCTGTTGGCGCTTGCGATGCCCAGTAACTACGCTGAAACCGCGGCGCCTGCGCTGTCGGCAATGTTGATTTATATCCTGATGGCCGGCGTACTCGCGTTTCGCCCGCAGGGCCTATTTCCCCTGGCAGGCATGAAATAATGATCATGCCCGCTACCGTATCCGGTAGAAGCTATGCCCTGCTGCTAACGATACTGGCGCTTGCACCTTTCATATTCGAGTGGGCCAATCAGCCTTTTTACCTCGATCTTTTGAGCCGCGCATTGATTCTCGGTATCGCGGCGATCAGCCTGAACCTGATCCTCGGCTTTGGCGGTATGGTCAGCCTCGGTCACGCGGCCTATATCGGTATCGGCGCCTATTGCGTCGGTATTCCTTCTTACTACGATTATTACAACGGCTGGCTGCACCTGGCACTGGCGCTGTCGGTGAGCGCCAGCTTTGCGCTGATAACCGGTGCCATCAGCCTGCGTACCAAAGGGGTGTACTTCATCATGATCACCATGGCTTTCAGCCAAATGGTTTATTTCACGTTTCTGAGCATGGAGGAGTACGGTGCGGATGATGGTCTGGTTATTTACTCGCGCAGTGAGTTTCCCGAATGGATGAGCATGAACAGCGGCACGAGTCTATATTACTGGATTTTCGCAGTGTTGCTGCTGTCCCTGTTCTTCACGCATCGGCTGGTACACGCACGCTTTGGCAGGGTCATCGTTGGTTCCAGGTTTAACGAGCAACGCATGCAGACGCTAGGTTTCAACACTTATCGTTACCGCCTGACCTGCTATGTGATTTCAGCGATGATCTGTAGTGTTGCAGGGATGTTGTTCGGCAACTTCGCCGGTTTTATTAGTCCGGACATCATGGGCTGGGCGCGTTCCGGGGAACTGATTTTCATGGTGATCATCGGCGGTGTCGCAACTTTTTTCGGCCCCCTGGTGGGCACCATAGTGTTCGTTATGCTGGAAGAATTTCTTTCCGCGATCACGGTGTACTGGCACCTGATCTTCGGCATCATGCTGGTCGCGCTGGTGTTGTACGGCAAGGGCGGTATTCACGGCTGGTTGAGCAGGTGGGATCGCAAGAGCGCAGACCATGACTGATCACTTGCTTAAAATTACCGGCTTAAGCAAGCATTTCGGTGGCATCGTCGCCACGGAAAATGTCAATCTATCCGTTGAGCGGGGTATGGTACATGCTGTTATCGGTCCCAATGGTGCGGGTAAGACTACCTTGATTGCGCAGTTGTCCGGTCAGCTAAAACCGGATAGCGGCAATATCGAATTTGATGGCCGCAGCATAATCAACGACAGCATGGCCAGACGTGCGCGTCTGGGGATGGCCCGATCTTTCCAGATAACCAGTGTCGTCATGCCGATGACACTGCTGGAAAATGTCATGCTCGCGGTACAGGGTGGTAGCGGCCACTCCTTTGGTTTCTGGTCGCCGGTGCACCGGGATCGCGCCATGGAAGCTGCGGCAATGTCGAGCCTGGCCGAGGTTGGGCTTGAGGACCGTGCTAAGCGGATTGCCGCCAATGTCTCTCATGGCGAACAGCGTCAGCTCGAAGTGGCGATGGCGCTGGCGATGAAGCCACGCATGTTGTTGCTCGACGAGCCGATGGCCGGTATGGGCAAGGAAGAGGGTGCCATGATGGTTGACATCCTGAACCGGCTCAAGGGTGACATGACCATCCTGCTGGTGGAGCATGATATGGATGCGGTTTTCAGCCTGGCAGACCAGTTATCGGTAATGGTAAATGGCCATGTTATTGCCACCGATACGGTGGAAAATATTCGCGGTAACCATGAGGTACAGAAGGCTTACCTGGGTGATGGCCATGCTTGAATTGATCGGCGTCGAAACTTTTTACGGCACTATCCAGGCTTTGTTCGGCATGAGGCTGCGCTGTGAAGAAGGCCAGGTGACGACGCTGCTCGGCCGCAATGGGATGGGCAAAACCACGACCGTGGGATCCATAATTGGCACGCTGCAGAGCCGTAGTGGTGAAATTCGTTTCGACGGCGAAGTGATCAATGGCAAGCCGGCCTATGAAGTCGCGCAGCTCGGTATCGGCCTGGTGCCGGAAGGCCGGCAGATATTTCCCAACCTCAGCGTGCGCGAAAATTTGATTGCGACAGCCGCCAATTACAGTGCTGGCGACGATCCCTGGACACTCGACAAGGTGCTCGAGTTTTTCCCGCTATTGCGTGAACGCTTGAACAACCTGGGCAGCCAGCTCTCCGGCGGTGAGCAGCAAATGCTGGCGATCGGTCGGGCGCTGATGTTGAATCCGCGCCTGCTGATCCTCGACGAGGCCACCGAGGGACTGGCGCCGCTGATTCGCCAGGAAATCTGGCGGCGGCTCGAGCAGCTGAAACAGTCCGGGCTCACCATCCTGCTGATCGACAAGAATATCGAAGAATTCGCACATATCGCTGACCAGCATTTCATCGTCGAAAAGGGCCAGGTGGTCTGGCAGGGGGATTCGGACGCGCTGACCGGAGATGCGGAGCTAAAGGCCAGGTATCTGGGTATTTGATTGCGTTACGGCGCGTGAATGATTGCAGATACAGATTCAATCGTTGAGCGCAGCGTCGATCACCGGGTCGAGCTGATTGAAGTAGTCTGTCGAACTCCATTCCACCGGGATGTCAGGATCGATACTGATGCGTGGATCGCCGGGTGCGTATTGCCAGTAAATTGTCGGAATCGAAATACCGAAACCGGAACGTGGCAGATCAAAATTCATTACATCGCCATAGTTGTTTAGACTACCGCCAGTCGATTCACCGACAAACCGGGCGTTAGTTTCAAGATCGAGCTGGGTAACAAAATTAGCAGCGGCCGAAAACGTTTGCCTGCCGATGAGTACGTAGAGTTTACCCGATTGATTGATCGCGGCGCTTTTGAGGACATTGAGCAGCGGCGCGTAGGTAGTCGCGTCACCACCACGATTGTGGCGCACGTCGACGATGATTTTTTGCGGGTTGTTGGTGGCGACGCTGGACGCAATGTTGTTGCTGAATTGCTGGATCGTCAATCCGGCTCCATCGTCCGGAAATACCCAGTTGTATTTTACGTAGAGTGTGTTGTCCGCAGGCAGTAATTGCATCCAGAAGGGTGTGACCAGGTCAATCATGGTTAGCGGAGCGGTGCTCTCGGGCAGACGGGTAGTGTCATCTAAAGTATTACGATAGGTTTCCTTGTCGATGGGGGACACGATCATCGTTGAAAGATTACCCATCGGGTCCCGCAGTAAATAATCACCCTGTTCCGCATCGACAAGGATGTCCGACGCCTCAAGAATTTCCGGCACCACGTAATACAGTGTTCTTTTCTGCATCACGTTACTGTCATTATCGCGTGAAATCAGCGGGACCAAAATCTGGTTTACCTGGGTCATGTCTTTACCGCCAATTTGCACTACGCGTTGGCCGATTGCGAGCGCATGAGGTGGATTAGCGTCAATCACGTAGACCCCGTCGGAAAATTCGTAAAGCCTGAGCGGGTATAGGCGAAAACCTGTGCCCTGGAACATGGTGACCAGGGAATGGCCGTCTTCTTTTTTGGCCGGCAACGCCACCAGGCGCTTTATCTCCGCAAAGATTTTGTCGACGGTCAGATTAGCGACACTGGCCTTGAGATTATCTGCAGCAGCGAGATATTGATTTCGGCTTACCGAGTGGAAAAGGTTGGGGTGAATGAGTTCGGACTTCCGGGTTAGAAAATCGATATCTCGGTGCCAGTCACTAGCACTGAGGGGCCCATCGTTACTGTCGGAACTGCTTCCGCATGCGTTCAGTACAACAACGGAAAATAACACGATAACCAGTCTTGTCATGATCTGAGCCTCGTGTGAGAGGCCAAAAATTATGAAACATTAGCGGCAATTTTGTCAATAAGTGAACTGGACTGTAGCGTTCACGACACCGTGAAGCGGCGTAACATAATCGTGGATATCTCTCTCGGTCAGATCGTTTATTCGAGCCAGGCGACGATGCGCTTGAAGACTTCGCTGTCACCATTCGCTAGTCGGTCCACAAGGTCGAAATGATCGGCGTCGGGCTCGATGTGCCTGTCGATGATCCGTTCGAAGCTTGACCATTGTTCGATCAGAATGTCGGTCTGCGTGAAAAATTCTGCGGTTTCAGCACCACCGAGAACCATCAGCAGTGGGGCATTACCCGTGGGTCTAAGTAGAGCAGGGCTTAGTTCCTGAACTTCATTTTCGCTTAAATGCAAGGCCTCACTGATCGTTGTATGTAGCAAGGGCTCGAGTTCATATAAACCGCTGAAGGGAATCCCTGTCTTTAACAAATCTTTGGGTAGCTCAACCTCGAATGCTGGCCAATTGGTGCAAATGCCCATCGCCGTCAGATGGCCGCCGGCGGAATGTCCCGACAGATTAATGCGTTCGCCATTGATTCCGAGCCTGGTCGCGTTGCGGTACAACCACACTACTGCCTGTCGAATTTTATCGACCAGAACGGTCATCGAAACCTGCGGGCACAATGGGTAGCCGACGATCGCGACATCCGTTTTAGCGTCGAGAAACGGCGCCGCAATGACGCTGTACAGAGATTTGTCGCCGCGTTGCCAATAGCCGCCGTGCAGGTAAACGTACAACGGCGCGTCTGCCTCACCACATCGAAACACATCGATTCGATCGCGATCACCCTCGCCATACTGGCAATCCAGAGTGACATCTGCGTTTTTACGAATCTGTTCACTCCGTAAAGTCCAGCGTTGCATAACGTCTGCCAGGTCATTACGCGAAGCCTGCATATTATAATTTTTTTCGAGATGAGGATCGATCGTAGCCATCAGGTGCCGGCTGATTCAGATAATCGAATGTCGGATTTTCGCGGAGACCCATTCGCTGACGATAACTGTCGCCAGAATAACCAGTAGTATCAGCGAAACCTGGGTCCAGGCCAGGGTCGAAATCGATGAGTCGAGCTGCAGACCGATGCCGCCGGCACCGACCAGTCCGAGTACTGTCGACTCACGGATATTGATATCCCAGCGAAACACCGAAATACCGGCAAACGCCGGCATGATTTGTGGCACGATGCCAAAGCTTAACTGTTGACCTCGCGACGACCCGGTGGCGATGATTGCTTCGACCTGGCTGTGATCGATTTCTTCTATGGCCTCATAGAGCAACTTGGCGCAAAAACCGATCGAGCGCAGTCCGATCGCGATGACGCCCGCAAGCACGCCGGGGCCGATCAGCGTTACCAGCATCAGGGCCCAGATCAATGAATTGATCGAACGCGAAGAAACGATGATAAACAGGGCCACCGGGCGCACAAAGTGCACGCTGGGCGTTGTATTGCGCGCCGCGCAAAATGCGATCGGCACCGCGATTACGATGGCAATCATTGTGCCCAGGGTGGCGATATTAATCGTATCCCAGACCGGAGCCCATAATGTATCCATGTAGGACCATTTTGGGGGCACCATGCGTTCAGCCATGTCGGCTGCTTGCTTGGGGGCGTCGAGAACAAAATACCAGATGGTCTTATCCGAGATCAGGCGCCAGCAATAGACGAATATCGCAACCCCGATAAGCCAGCCGAACCACACTGCAAACTGCTTCCGCGTGGAGCGCAGTTGCCAGGTTTTATTCTCTCCAATTTGCTGAGTTGGCATTATTGTACCCAGCGTCGAATATAACCGGAGCTGTATTCCATCGCCATCACGATGCCGATGATCACCAGCAGAATCGCGGCCGCGGAATCGAATTCGTAGCGGTCGAACGAGGTCAACAGGGTCGCGCCGATACCGCCGCCGCCGACGATTCCAACCACAGCCGATTCCCGGAAATTAATGTCGAGTCGATATATGCCCAGACCGACCATGCGCGGCATTACCTGGGGTTGCACCGCGTAGTTCAACCATTGCAGCCAACCAGCACCGACCGATTTGATCGCCTCGGCCTGAACCGGGTCCATGGACTCGATATCCTCGGCCAGCAACTTGCCGTAAAAACCGATGGTGCCGACGCTCAGCGCAAGAAATCCTGCGAACGGTCCGAAACCAAACAGTTTGACGAAAAAGATTGCCAGGATAATTTCAGGGAAAGTTCGCGACACCGCGAGGATGCCGCGACAAAATAAATAAACCGGGCGATAAGATAGATTCCTGGCGGCACCGAGGCCTACCGGGATCGACAGGATAATTCCGATCACGGTAGAAGTTATCGCCATCCACAGGCTTTCCATGATGCCTTCCTCGATCGAATCCCAGCGTGACAGAAAATCGGGTGGGAAAAAGGCCATGATGAAGCGTTTGCCGCGGATAATACCCTCCCCAGCCCGGATCCAGTCGATCTCCATCGTGCCCAGGGCGAGGACGAGATAAATTGCGACACCTACCCACAAGCCCCAGCGCAGCGTCGGATTTTTGATAAACGGCGGGCGTTTCCACACGCGCATGGTGTCAGGTTGGCTCAAGATACCGAGCCGGGCTTGGCGATCGCGGGATCGAGGTCGGAAATTAATTCGACTTCGCCTTCGTCCAGATCCTTGACGGCTTCGATGGTCGCTTCCCAGTCTTCCTCACCATAGATCTGGGTTAGCACCTCGGGCGACAGTTGGTCCGGTGGTCCGTCGTAAACGATGCTGCCGAGTTGCAGGCCGACGATGCGGCGCGCAAACATCTGTGCCAGCAAGACGTCATGGATGTTTATAATCGCGGCCAGTTGCCGTTCCTCGCAAAGTTCGCAAATCAGACGCATGATCTGGCGCGAGGTTTTTGGATCAAGACTTGCGGTCGGTTCATCAACCAACAGTAAATCCGGGTTCTGAATCAAAGCCCGGCAAATTCCGACGCGTTGGCGTTGTCCTCCGGACAGTTCGTCGGCGCGTTTATCCGCCATGTGATCGAGTCCGACCCGCTCGAGCAGGTTGAAGGCCTCGTCGATATCGGACTGTGGAAACTTGCGAAAATAACTGCGCCAGAAACCGACGTAGCCAAGGCGTCCGGAAAGCACGTTTTCCATCACGCTGAGACGTTCAACCAGTGCGTATTCCTGGAAAATCATCCCCATACGGGTGCGCGCGCGCCGCAGTTCCGTTGATCCCAGGTGGGCCAGTTCAAGGTCGCCAAGAAAAACCTTGCCCGAGGTCGGCTCTACCAGTCGATTGACACAACGTATCAGAGTGCTTTTGCCGGCACCGGAAGGGCCAATCAGCGCCATTACCTGTCCCTTGGGGACCTCAAGATTGACGCTCTTGAGTGCGAGATCTCCCGTTTGATAGCGCTTTTCGAGGTTTTCTATGCGAAGCATTTAGTGGTTCCGATGAATTACTGTATTCGAACAACCAACGAGCACGGCGGGCTGTCAAAACAAGCGCCACGAAATGAACCTCGTGGCGCCTGCTGCGTTGGGTAACTACTGCTACTTACAGGCGTAACTGATACCGTTGGCGGTGTCGATCTTACGAATGACGTCCCAGTCCGACTTGTGGTGGATGCCGACAAACCTGCCTTCTTTTTTGAATTCCTTTTGCAAATCAGAGCCTTCCCATTCGAAGGTAAAAAAGGCCTGCTTGATCTTGGCCACTACCTCGGGATGGAGATTGTGCGCATGGCCGTAACCGGTGGTGGGGAAGGTCGCCGATTTGTAGATCGTAGTGATACTAGCAGGATCGACAACTTTGCGATCGAACATGCGGTTCATAATCGAATTTGCTATCGCGGCGACTTCATAATCCTTGTTGGCGATTCCCAGTACCGAATTGTCGTGCTTACCTGAAAACACGGTCTTGAAATCAACGTCCTTGACCAGGCCAAATTCGGATTTAAGCAGTGCCGAAGGCGCCTTGTTACCCGAGTTGGACGTCGGTGAGGTGAATGCCAGGGTCCGTCCTTTGATGTCGGCAGGTGATTTTATAGCGCTTCCCTTGGGCACGATGATTTCCATTTCGTAGCCGTAGGAGCCGTCTTTTGAAGCCATCATCGCAAACGGCACTAATCCCGCACAGGAGACCGCGACCGGGTTACCGCCGGTATTGACGCCTGCAATATGCAGCCTGCCAGAGCGCATTGCTTCATACTGAGCGGCATAGGACTGTACCGGGAAAAATACCACCTTCTTGCCGGTTATTTTTGACATGTGGTTGACGAAGCCGTCCCAGACCTTGGCATAAATTGCCGGATCTTCGACCGGGGTGTACGAAAAAATGATGGTATCGGGATTAGCCCATTCGGCTGGGTCCAGTGGCAGGTCAGCCACCAGGTCATGGTTGCGATCGCAATACTGTTTGTCCAGGGTGCCGCGAAAGCAATCTTCGGCCAGCACTGCGCTGGAAAAACAGAAAACAAAAAGCAGGCCGCACAGCTTGGTCCAGATCGAAATTGGTTTAGTCATTGAAATTCTCCTCGGTTTCTATTAGCGGGCGGGATATTATTATCGCTAACAATTTATTGGAATTTTCCCGCTGCGGTCACATTATCATCCTTTGAAACTGGTGATGCAACTTTTGCCCGCCCAGTGGGAATTCTTGAAGCGTATAGCTTTCTAGGGTGCCGGTTTGAACTATCTGCTTGAAATCGATCATTTGAGTAATCGTTATTTTGCAATGCGACACGGGCACAGTATTGCCAACCAGCAGGGAATTATTGTCAGCCATCCCGACAATGGGATCGATCAATTCGGTTTAAGCGTATTGGGACACACACAGGTAAAAGCAAGCCTGCAAAATTCTGGTTTGCATGATGTCAATACGATTATCGTCAGCTCCGATTTCAGCCGCGCCCGGGAGTCGGCTGAAATTGCATGTACCTTGCTTGGTTGTGTTGCAGCGATCAGTTTCGATTTGCGTTTACGCGAGCGAAATTTTGGTGAGCTGGAGTTAACTTCAGACAGCGGCTATGAAGATGTTTGGCGAGAGGACGCGGCGAATTCAGACAACCATCACCGGGGGGTAGAAAGCGTGAACGAGGTTATGAGTCGGGTAACTTCGGTGGTAACTGAATATGAAGTTCAGTATTCCAACGCGACGATACTGCTGGTTTCTCACGGAGATGCATTACAGATTTTACAAACCGCCTTTGCCAGGATGGAGGGATCGGCACATAGACAGCTGGACCATCTGCATACAGCGCAAATCAGGCAGTTGCAATTCAGCTAACCAGGCGCCGGATGTGCGGGCTTTGAAGCTCGGTCATGACAGTCATGCCGAGCAGGAGACGCCGATACCACCAAGGGCCTGTATCCCGGGCAATTTAACCCCGAAAGTTCTTTAAGAGAACTCTTTAATACCCGGAAAACACTAGTTTTATTCAAAAACTGTTACCTAGTTCAATTAACAAAATAGGTATTTCCATGCTAAAGTTATGTGTCCAGTCATACTAAAATAGTATCAGGGACAGGTTGTGAGCTTCGACTACAACGAAATTCGTGCAAGGCAACATGCCGGCGGAACCCAGTGGGCTTCGTACAGCGACCTGTTTATGGTGCTCGCTTTCATATTTTTATTGATGTACATGGTGTCGAGTCTGCGCACCGGTATGATCTCGGTTACTTCCCACGCCAAGATCAAGGAAGTCAAACAGGAACTTGAATTATACGAAACGGTCAAGGATCAATACCTGACTGAGCGAACCAACGCGCAGGATAAAAAAATATACCAGGAAATAATCGAACAGATCGCGCTGCTCGAAGATGAAGCGACAGCAAAAAAGAAAAAATTGGCGCAAGAATCGAAGGATCAGGAGTCACGCGAATCCGAGCTTAACCAGTATCAGCAAATGATTGTAGCGATGATGAATGCCAACACGGTTGCCAAGGCCGAGGCAGCCAAGCAAATGTCATCGCAAAAGCAACAAAACCTGGAGCTGCAACAAACGATTGCTGAACGCAGTACGGAACTTGAATCGCTGCAACAGAAGTTGCAACAGGAAGAAATGGAACTCGCCGAATTACAAAAGCGTTTCGCCGCCGAAACCAAACAACAAGAACAAAAAATTGAGACTATGAAATCCAGGTTCGAAAAAGACCAGACCAAGGTTGCCGAACTAGAAGATTTTATTCGAACCGAGGCACAGGAACGTGAGGCCTTGCAGAAAGCGCATGCCACAGAAGCGGAAAAACTCGCCAGCAAATACGAAGAGCTAAAAGCACAGAACGAACAGGGTCAAAGCCAGGTCGCTACGCTGGAGGAAACCCTGAGCGCAGAAGCCGAGGCAAAGGAACGCCTGGAAAAACTACACGCGCAGCAAACCGAGGCGTTAGAGACAAAATTTGTATCATTGAAAACCGAGTTTGATCAGAGTCTGAACAACCTGGCATCACTTGAAGGGCAAATAGAACAAGAGACCCTGGAAAAAGCTGCTCTCGAAGAGGCTTACTCGAAGCAAACCGAGGGACTGCAAGACCAGCTGAAGCAGTTGGCCAGTGAATACGGTAAGAATCAGACCAAGCTTGCGACGCTTGAGCAACAACTGCAACAGCGTGCTGCCGAGAAACAGGCGTTGGAAGCCACGTTGATCACGCAAACCGAATACCTGGAGGGTAAAATTTCCGAATTGGCTGCACAACGCAATCAAAGCGAAATACAACTCGCCGCGCTGGGACAAACCCTGGCCAAGGAAGCCGCCGAAAAATCCGCTCTGGAGAACTCGCTTGCCGCACAAACTAAAAATCTCGAAGGCAAGATTGAAGAACTTGCTCAAAAACAGGGTCAAAGTCAGTCTGAACTGGAAGCACTCGAAGATCAGTTGAGCCAGCAGGCTGCCGAGAAGTTCGAGTTAAAAAATGCGAGCGCCGCGGAACTGGCTGATCTGGCAGATAAGTATAAAAAATTACAGGGCGACTACGATGACAAGCGAAATGAACTCGCGTCGTTGGAAGACAATATAGAGGCTGGCAGGGACGAGATTGCAGGTCTTGAGGAAGCGCATCAAGGGCAAGTCAAGCAACTCGAAGACAAGTTCAAGGGCCTGCAGGATGCCTATGATACGAACCGTATCGAAGTCGCGCAATTGCAGGAGGACCTGAGTGGTGCAAAGGCGAACCTTGAGGATACCGCTCAAAATCTGAGCAAGGCCGAATCCGATTTGGATGTAACCTCCAAAGAGCTGCAAAAAGCGTTGGAACTGGCAAAGAATCGCCAGGACGTAGCGCAGCGCATCAAGGATGATTTTGCCAAGGCAGGTATTAGCGCCGAAGTCGATAAGAGTACCGGTGACGTAATTTTAGATTTCGGCAGGGATTATTTCGAAACGGATAGCTACCAGCTGAAGGCGGGCATGCGCAGAACCATCCGCGAAGCCATTCCGGTTTACGCCAAGAGCCTGTTCGGCAGCCAATCAGCAACCGCTGATATTTCATCGGTCGAGATTATTGGATTTGCCTCGCCGACCTATGCGGGCAAACCGGTCAACCCGAATTCCCTGTCGGCAGCAAACCGCAAAGCAGTTAACTACAACCTGGACTTGAGTTACGCGCGCGCCAGGTCAATCTTCGAATTCGTTTTCGATACCAGCAAGATCAAGTTCAAGCACCAGGACAATATGCTGCCGTTGATCAAGGTAACTGGCAGAAGTTTCTTCACCGAGCAAGTGGACCCGAGCGATACCGGCAACCTGTCACGAAGAGAATTTTGCAAACTCTATAATTGCTACGAATCACAACGCGTAATTATCAAGTTTGGGCTAACCGAAAAAAGGAAAACCTAATGAATGCAACGATCGTCGATTTAATCAACCTGGTGGTGCAATACGGACTTGATTTCCTGATGCCGTTGTTGCTATTTGCATTTATTCTCGCCGTTATCATGCGCATGTTGATTACGGTGACGATTCACCGGCAGAGGCGTTTCGTTAAGGAGTTTTGCAAGCGTGTGCACGAGGATATTATGGCCAGGCCCGAACCCAAGGGATCTTTTTATCATCATGTCAAAAGGGCAATGACGCGAACCTATTTCGAAAACTTCGAGTTACGTGCGCGTTACAAACGCCGTAACGAAGACCATGTTATGTCGGTCGGCGACCGAGTATTTTTAATTCAGGATGGCATCATTCGATTGATCGATGATTTCTTACAGCACATCAGGTACTTGCGCAAGGACACCGGTCACCAGCCCGATTTCCACGAAATTTCAAATAGCGTGATGGGCTCAAACCCGATATTTAACCGGGTACTGGGGATATTTCCATTAAGCCGAACCAATGACGTGCTTAACATTCTGCCCAGTATCTTTATCATTGGCGGTATATTCGGCACCTTTCTCGGGATCATGAGAGCCCTGCCCGAACTGACCGCGATGGATATCACCAACGCCGAAGCCAGCAAAATTGTTATCGACAACTTCCTGATTAAGATTTCATTTGCGCTGAGTACCTCGATCCTCGGCATCGTATTGTCGATTATCATGAGTTTTATGAATACCCTGTTGTCGCCGACAAACACCTATGTCGAAATTGTCGATGCGTTTAACTCGGCTTCCGAAATCTTGTGGAACAAGTCAGAACATAACGACCCTAGCGGTTCTGACCCGGATGTGAGCAACCGTGAATCCGAATCTTTAGACGCCTTTGACATGGCGATCGCTGGTCTACACACCCGGCAAGCATAGAACGGCTTGCGCTTCCTTTCCGGCTAGGCTCCCTCCAGAATCGCGAGCGTGCACCTGGCGTTGTCACGACGCAGCGGTTTAACCGGTGCATATTCCTCCGAGTCGACAAAGGCGCGTGCCGAATCCATGTCGGGGAACTCGACGATCACCATGCGCGTGGGTGTCCATAGATCGGTTTCGCGCACATCCATGTCACCGCCACGCACCCGGTAGACGCCACCGTATTTTTCGGCGATTGGTTTCGCCAGTTGCTTGTATTGTTCGTACTTGTCCGCGTTTTCGATCAGCGTATCGACGATCAGATAGGCACTCATAGTTGACTCCTGTTAGGTTCACGGGTTGAATTTGTGTTCTGCATGTTTCGGTGAATCGTTATACTGCGTTTATCTAAATTCGATCAAGTCTGAAATGATTAAATTTGAGCACATCATATTTGAAAAGCAGGGTGCGATAGCGAAGATAACGTTAAATAGACCCGATGCGGCCAACGGGCTCGATAGCCTCATGGCCAGTGAGTTAAACCAGGTGGCGCAGTTATGCACCAACGACCCCGAACTCAAGGCGGTTGTGTTGAGTGCCAGTGGTCGGTTTTTCTGCGCCGGAGGTGATATCAAGGAAATGCTGGCGCATGGTGACAAAGTGGGCGAGGCGGTCAAATCGCTGGCAGATGACTTACACAGTGCGATTTCGACATTGTCTCGGATGCAGGCTGCCTTGATTGTCGCGGTCAACGGTGTTGCCGCCGGCGCTGGATTCAGTCTCGCGCTGATCGGCGACATCGTGTTGGCCGCGGAATCCTCCAGTTTTACGATGGCCTATACCAGGGCCGGCCTATGCCCGGATGGCAGCTCCAGTTATTTCCTGCCGCGCCTGGTAGGGTTGCGCAAGGCGCAGGAACTGATGCTCACCAACCAGACTCTGAGCGCGCAGGAAGCCTGTGCATTGGGGCTTGTGACCCGCGTGGTGGCAGACGACGAGATAGCGACACAGGCCGAGCAGTTTGCAAACGATCTCGCCAACAGTGCGCGTCTGTCTACCGCCTATGTCAAGAAATTGCTGTTGGCAAGCTCGGATAACGACCTGGAAACACAGATGGAACTCGAAGGACAGCTGGTGTCGCGCAGTGCGGCTTCGCCCGATGGTCGCGAGGGAATCCGGGCATTCGTTGAAAAACGCAAACCCGAATTTAAATAGGAGTAGCAGAATCATGTCTGACTTTTCCCAGGGTGCTGCATTTATCGATGATGCATATGTGCCGGTTGCCGAGGCCAGGATTCCTGTGCTGGACTGGGGATTCCTGCATTCAGATGCCACCTATGATGTCGCGCATGCCTGGCGCGGCAGGTTTTTTCGCCTCGATGATTATCTGGACCGTTTTCAGGCCAGCACGGCAAAACTACGAATGTCGGTACCGTACAGTCGCGAACAGATTCGATCAATCATGTTCGAACTGGTCAGGATTAGCGGTCTGCGCGATGCCTATGTTGAGATTGTCTGCACCCGTGGCATACCGGCTCCCGGCTCCCGTGATCCGCGCAGCTGCGAAAACCGTTTTCTGGCATTTGCGATTCCATTTGTCTGGATTGCCAGTGACGACCTGCGTGATCAGGGGCTCAATCTTTTGATCAGCCAGCAACAACGCATCCCGCCGGAATCCGTCGACCCCCGGATCAAGAACTATCACTGGCTCGATATGGTCCTGGCTCTGTTCGAAGCCTACGACAATGGCGCCGATAGTGCCGTGCTCGTTGACGCTGAAGGCAACCTCGTGGAAGGACCGGGATTCAATGTATTCGTACGTCGGGGTAATACCATAATCACACCGGGACGGGGTGTGCTCGAGGGCGTGACCCGCGCAACAATACTGGAGTTGCTGGCCAAAGAAGACCTGGAGGTGACGCAGGATCGGTTACCTGCAGCTACGGCAAAAGCGGCTGACGAAGTATTCATCACCAGTACCGCGGGCGGCGTCATACCGGTCACCCGGATTGCGGATCAACCGGTTGGCGACGGCAGGCCGGGCGCATTGACGGCGAAATTGATCGACGCTTACTGGGCGTTGCACGATGACCCCGAATACAGCGTCGTGATTGATTATTGAGGACGTGAAAGTGAATGATGAAACAAGTATTGGGCTCGTGACCGGGGCGGGAAGCGGAATCGGCAGGGCTGTTTGCCAGTCCCTGTTAAATAACGGTTATTCGGTTGTGCTGGCTGGGAGACGACTCGAACTGCTGCAGGAAACCGTCAAACTCGCCGCGGTCGATCCCGCACGTTCCCTGTGCGTGTCCACCGATGTTGGTAAACCTGAACAGGTCAGGGATTTGTTCGAGCAAGCTGAGGAAACCTTCGGTCGACTCGACTTGCTGTTCAACAACGCGGGCACTTTTACGCCGGGAGTTCCGATGGAGGAATTGTCCTATGAGCAATGGCAGACGACGGTCGATGTCAATTTAACCGGACCGTTTCTGTGTGCCCAGCAGGCGATTCGAATCATGAAATCACAAACTCCGAAGGGTGGGCGAATTATCAACAATGGCTCGATTTCAGCCTATGTCCCGCGGCCATTTTCCGCTCCCTATACTTCAACCAAGCACGCTATCACTGGATTGACGAAATCTATTTCGCTTGATTGTCGCGACCATAATATCGCCTGCGGCCAAATCGATATCGGTAATGCGGCGACACCAATGACCAAATCCATGCCGAAAGGAGTACCGCAGGCCAATGGTGAACTCGCCGTTGAACCAGTCATGGATGTCGAACATGTTGCGCAGGCGGTGCTGCAGATGGCGTCGTTACCGCTGGACACGAATGTCCAGTTCATGACAATTATGGCGACCAAAATGCCATACATAGGGCGCGGTTAAATCGAGTGTGACTGTTGTTGAAGTCATAGTGGTCGTTACGGTCCGACGTTTCGCAACAATCCTTACTCATTTACAGGTTTAGGTC
Source organism: uncultured Gammaproteobacteria bacterium (assembly GCA_964194715.1). Taxonomy (GTDB): domain Bacteria; phylum Pseudomonadota; class Gammaproteobacteria. Next base: position 8,441 of record CAXMNA010000079.1, on the reverse strand, counting down.
AGATTACGCGCCTCACGATAAGACACCATGCGTTGAAGGTCTTCATCCCAAAGGGAGGCGTTGAAGCAGTCCAGAATATCCCGCAGTGCCAGTGAAGTTGTTACCGGCGACTGAAGTTCGGGCAACGCCGCCATGACTTCGGGCAGACGATAAAACGGAATACGGGTATTGAGGTGATGAATGTGGTGATAACCGATATTTCCGGTAACCCATTGCATCAGCTTGTTGAGCCGCATGTAGCTTGAAGACTCGAGTGCGGCCCGATAGTAGGTCCATGACTCGGGCGAAATGATGCGCATGCGTTTAAAACTGTGCTGGGCGAAAAACAAGTAACTACCCAGTGCAGAAGCAATGGTCATGGGTAGCAACATTGAGAAAAAGGCTACATCAAAACCGCAGACTATCCATAAAAGACTAATCAGTGCGCCGTGAGCAAGCAGCACCAGGGCAGAGTCCCAGTATTTTATTGGTTCACGCAGTAGCGGCAATAGACAGATGTTGGTGATAAAAATCGTTATATAACCAAACAGCACCACCAGTGGATGGCGCTGAATGCGATAAGACGCACGTTCCGCGGGTGAGGCATCCCGCCACATTTTAGTGGTTATCACCGGAAAGGCGCCAATACTCGAAGCGCCGATTTTTCCGACATGGCCGTGATGATAATTGTGACTGCCTCGCCAGGAACGGGGTGGTGCGAGAGCGAAAGCCGCGTAAAGATGATACAGCAACCAGGCGACGGATGATTTGTGTAGAATCGAACCGTGCAAATAGTCATGGTAGGTAATGAAGGTACGCACCATAAACAGCGCCCCAAGCACGGACAACATTAAGCGCGCTGGCCACCATGGCACTATGCTTGCGCCAATCAGTGCAGCGATCAACAGGCTAAATATTGAGCCCACATACCACCAGCTCCTGGCAACATCTTCTACTGCAAAGGGCACCGTTGCGTTGATGAGATCCTGGCCGGCTCGAACGCCATCGCTGTGACCCGGTCGAGCCGGATCTGCTGAATGACCTTCTCCGTTCGTTTCACAAATTGTATGCTTAGGTCCCATAATCGCGTGCATGGTTTAGTGCCAGCGGCAATTGCAGGCACAAAAGCAAAAAACCAATATGATTAATCTTAATACACCTCAATAATAATGAAAGAGAATATTGAAAAATTCTGGAAAGTTTCACGGGTATCACTGAGTAATCGGCCTGGGGAACTGCAAATTTGGGGAGCAGGGTCAAATAAACCAGAATAAAGGTCCGTCAAATAATACGGGCCACGGAGAAACAAATTCTGAAATTAGCGGAAATTACTCTCCGAGCCACATCTTGCAGATCAAGAACCTTGGCCAGCCAGCATTCGATATTTGTGATCCATTTCATACTCCCGTCCACATTTTAATCTTAAGATACGTTTTTTAACCAAATTAGATCCATATGTTTGATTGGATATCCAAAAAGCGTAGAGAAAAAAAACGTAAAGATGCTCACGAACAAGAATTGAAAAAAACTCTTGCAAGTAAACTCGCGAATTATGAAAACCACAATGACTCAGCCCAGAATGATTTCACCGAAATCGCCGTTGGTGGTAAAAAACTTCGTGTGGCGAAAGAACACATAACGATAAATGATCTCTGGTCAGAGCAAAATTCAAAACCCCCAAAGTAATCTATTTAGGCAAAAAAATAGATATGCATCTAACGGTCACCTTCAGGTCGATCTCGTAATCTAATCTATGATATTAAGCGTATGTTTGCTCGATAGCGGGCGTTGGGCTTAGGTTTTCCAGGGTCAGAGCCCGGTCACAAGCCGACTGGCCGGGTGTAGGAAAAAACCTACGCGACGATACAACTTAGTCGACTCGCAATTTAAAAAATAGAGGAGTACTATTTCGGGAAAAATAAAAGGAAAACCGTCATGACCCGGAGGCATCTAGTCAATAACAGCAGGTTATTGAAAAATCTTAATACGTCTATTAACGAAGATCAGCTATCGAGCTCGATCTCACAATTGAGTAATGAAGTAAATAAAATCGAATCGGCCAGTGGACGTTCGTTACGAACCATTAAAATGAGAAACGAAATTGCAATGCTGGAAGATCAAATAAGTTATAGCAAGAATCAAGCTAATCTCCGCAATCAACGATTTCACAAAACAAAAACCAAGGAATAGATTTTTCCGAGCATCTGTTTTCTCTAAAGCAGACGCTGAAAAGTGTTTGTTCAGAGTTTGAGAATGGCCATAAGCGGATATTCAAGCCCGAGCCTGGCAACCAAGTTTTCACGCCTGGCATTATTAAGTTCTATTAGAAAGGACAATCTGAACTGGACAAGGTGTCGTATGGCTCTCCTGAGATTAAAGCCAGAAATAAATCAATTGGGTTATGGTCGGTTCCTGCTGTTTCACCTTGGGAGTATCGGATGAAGAAATAGATGAGCGCTGTGCCGAATAGCCAGATGGCTACTTGGATGGGGACGACGGAAGCTAAATCAGCCTGTAAGATTGAAGGAAACATGGGTTGACTAGGTTATACCAAGCACTGACAAGTTATAGAGATATAGTTCACAAAGCGATTATGAAATAGTGGGGTACGAGAGTCGAACCCGCGACGTTCAGCAGAAAATTCAAAACCCGCACGGCGCGAATTTCTTTAAAGCGGCACTCAGAATTTAATCCTCAACTATTGCTTCCGGCACATTGCCGACCTTCATGTATTGGTAATTAGCTAACCAGGGGGCAGTCTGTTAAAACCGCCAATTTCCGAGTAGGCTGCGCAAACTTATAGCGTATTTAAAACGATTATTAATTCTCCGGAATCAACGCTCACATTTACCTTTTGTCTGACCGTTTGTTTAAAAGTATTGCCCCTCCAGGCTGTTACGACTAACTCGTGGTCACCCGGCCCCAATCCTGTAAATCGAAATTCGCCACTGGCATTGGCGCTGACCTTGCGTGTCGAGCGGATTCTAACGCCATTTTCATGTAGCACCCAATTCAAAAAAACATCTGCGCCGTCAAAGGCCTGACCGGATTCATCATAAATACCGCCTCCGAGATTGTACGGGCCAAGATCAATGGTCAGGATGACCGGTACACCAGTATCAGGATCAAATTTTAATCCGTTTGCTCTTAATGTTTGCTGCCCATTGATCGTCACCTTAAATCTTCCTATTGGAAATTCAGTTACGCTAAAGGCGCCATTCGCATCAGTTATGACATTGGTAGTCCAAGAATCTTTTTCTACAGTCGTCACAAGTAACTCAATATCGGTGACTGGTCGATCATATGGATCTACAATTTTTCCAGTAAGTATGCCAAGGGGAATAGACTCCAGGATGATGTTACGTACTTCCTGATCGGATCTCAATTTAATCTGAGATTTGGTGTAGCGTTTAAACATTCCCTGTGGAGAGACTTTTAAAACATAATCCCAACCCGGCTTGAGATCGATAAATTTAAACTCGCCAGAAAAACCGGTGACTATCGAGTAACGCGCTTTTTGTGAAGGTGAGTACAATACGACTGTTTCACCTGCAACATATTCTCCGAATTCAGTTCCTACCCACCCAGATAAGGTGATTTTTTCAATTGCGGTGGTTATATCTTGCAATTTTTCAGTGATCACTTGACCTTTAATAGTCGACTGCACTCCCTGATTGCCATTATCAAGAGGGATATTTTGACTGCTGGCCAGATTTTCATCTCCTCGCTCTGGCTTGGATACTGCTGAGACCGGCTGATTTTGTTTAGGATACCAATCAACTAACGGATGGCTATAAAGCGCCATCACAATCGCCGCTAGACCTATTAGCGAAACTATTAGCAGTTTTCGATAACGCGTCATGGGGACATTGTATCGCAGTATTTTATAGTGACCGCATTTGTCTCACACTGACGTCTTTTATAATTTAAGACTACAGGGCTTCAATACTCAATTAAGCGGTTCCTTTGGGCACCGGTCAGCCCCTGACGTTTGAAATCTGAGTGGCTCCCTTGAGTCGTTAGCCGCCGCTGACAAAAGGGTTCTGAGGGTCTGCTTTTCAGAAATTACTGCCGATGGCTTCCGCTAATTCCGAAGCTTTAGAATTTTTCCTCCCTAACTAGGCAATTCCCGCAAAGCGGACGCTCATTTTAAAGAAGCGAGCGGCGACCTTCGGCCACAAACAGACGCTCGCGTCAGGGTGTTTTTTGGTCTCGAATATGGATTCGCGCTACTATCGGACCGACTTGTCAAATCGAAGAGGTCATTTTCCGATGGACGAACGGTTACCGCGCAAACTTGCTGCGATTCTGTATGCAGACGTAGCTGAGTACAGTCGGCTAACTGGCGAGGACGAAGACACTACTCACCTCACGCTTAGCGAGTACCTCGATCTGATATCTGCAACCATCGAATCTCTAGGAGGACAGGTTGTGCACTATGCCGGGGATGCGGTACTTGCAAGGTTCGACGCCGTAGTGGATGCACTCTCTTCTGCGGTCACAATTCAGACAGAAATCAATCAGCGTAATCAAGAAGTGCCGGAGGATCGCAAGGTCCAGTTTCGAATCGGCGTGAACTTGGGTGATGTCATCGAGGATCGCGGTGATATATATGGTGACGGGGTTAATGTGGCCGCCCGACTCGAAAGCCTTGCCCTGCCCGGAGGAATCTGTATTTCCGAATCGGTTCGACTTGCCCTGGGCAATAAAATACCCCTCGAATTCGAATACATGGGTGAGCAGGAGGTTAAAAATATCGCTGAACCGGTATTGGCTTATCGCGCTGTAATTGGCGGTGCCGCAGTACGCGTAGAAAAACAACAACAAGTTGCTGCCAAAACGGCCGAAAAACCATCAATCGCGGTCCTGCCCTTTGTGAATATGAGCGACGATCCTGGGCAAGAGTAATTTAGTGACGGCATAACCGAGGACATCATCACAGAGCTCACCCGATTCCAGTCATTATTTGTCATTGCACGCAACTCGTCCTTTGCCTTTAAGGGACAGGCCATTGATATAACTGAAATTGGGAAAAACCTGGGTGTACAGTTCGTCGTTGAAGGCAGCGTGCGAAAGGCAGGAGAACGAATCCGTATTACGGCGCAGCTGATTGAGGCAAGCTCCGGCAATCATCTCTGGGCGGAACGCTATGATCGAGACCTCACCGATATCTTCGCAGTTCAGGACGAAGTCGTTTCGCAAATCGTGACAGTGATACCGGGGCACGTGGATATCGCCAACAGGATTCAGGCCGAGCGCAAGCCTGCACAGGATATGAACGCATATGATCTTTTGCTCCGTGCAGAGTACATAATGACCTGGAATTTTGGTTCTCGTGAAGCCGAGCAGTTACTAAAGCGAACACTCGAGATAGACCCAGTATGCGCACGAGCCCATGCGGAGCTCGCAAATATATATGCCTACGGAATCTTTTCTCGTGGTCAGGATGTTAACGAGGCCGCCACTACAACGCGCATTCATGCGGAAACAGCCATGGAACTGGACCCCGCCGATCCGGTAATCCATGCGAGGGTAGCCGAGTCCTATCTTTTGGTCGGCGAACATGCTTTGGCGGAACATCATATTGATAAAGCTCTCGCCCTCAACCCCAACGAGCTTAGGGTTATGGTAAATGCAGTAGTGGTCAAAGCCTATCTTGGTGATTACGAAGCTGCTGTTAAATGGACCAAAAGGGCTGCACTCTGTGATCCATATACGTCCGATGCCCTCCGCGAGGCCTGTTTCGATGTCCATTACCTTGGGGGTCAATACGAGTTGGCCCTGGAGCAAATGGTCGGATGGCGAGACCATAGCTCGTATATCTATCTGGAGGCAGCCGCCGCTTACGCGCAACTCGATCGTATGGAGGAGGCCCGGGACGCAGTTCGGCATTTTGAGAAATATCGCCCCGAAAGTTGGAATATGAAAGAAGTTATACGCGCGCACGCTAGAATGTGCGCGAAACCGGAAGATAGAGAACGATGGGTAGAAGGATTTCGAAAAGCTGGACTGGAGGTCTGAATTCTGCCTACGTCTCCTCCGGTCCCTTTGTAGCCTTTGGCGTTCCAAATCTGAGTGGCTGTTATGGGTCGTTAGCGGAAGCTCAACTTTGTGTCTTGAGCGTCTGTTTTCTCCAAAGGAGACACTGAAAATCTCTTCCCGAGCTTCTGCCTTCGGCCAATAGCGGACTCTGGCGTTTAAAGGTAAATGCGCCCACATATAAATCGATAAAAAACCGCCCGACAAAATAAGCATGTCGAAAAAAACCATGTGTGACACATACTGGAGAAAACCAGAATTAGTAATCGCCTGAACCGGGAGCCTGATGGTGACCCCAAAATTAAAAGATAAGGTCTCAATAATGTTATCTTTATTTGTACCTAACTTTCCGAATAAGCCCAGTTCAGTCTAAAAAAATTAGGAATTTTGTACTTAATCATATGTTTAATAAACAACATATTTTTGCTGCCTAATCGCGGTCTATCCTCTAACATTCAGCACTTGGAACCTCAATAATTTGTCAAAGGATTTTTTATGTCTTTTATCACACAGCTAAAACAATCAATTACGACAAGAAAGATTATGACTTGCACCATTTACGTTGGGATTCCGGCACTAGTATTTTATGGGCTATCCTTGGAGGTGTTAACCGAGGCAGGTTTTAGCCTCAGAGAAATCTTGCGGGATCCAGCACAGCAATCGGGAGAATCAAGTTTTCTTGGGTTTCTTTCCAATATCGGTGTCTGGCTGTGGGTCTCATCTGTCGCTATTTGTTTTTTTGGTGCCATCGCCGGAAATCCGACTAACAAAGATGGACAAAAAGAATTGCTTATATTTCTAGGCTTGTTGTCGCTGATCTTGGCGATCGACGATTTTTTTTTATTACATGAACGCTATGTCTACTCAAAAGGGATTTTTCTATTTTACGCGGTTTGCGGGATAACCCTGTTGGTACGATATTTCAAGACAATAATGGAAATCGATGCATTTTCTTTCCTGTTGGCAGGTTTTTTACTTGCCGCGTCGGTAGTAATTGATCTCAAACAGCGGAAAATTCCGATGGACTATGCCCATGTGCAGGTAATCGAGGAGGGATGTAAGTTTGTCGGATCCGCAATCTGGTTGTATTTTTGTGCGCGTGTAGCCGCGTATCGCCAACCATTCAACAATGAAACTTAATTCATGATCCAATATTTCCTGCCCAAAGCTCCTCTGGGTGAGTCTCTGATCGTCTTACCCTTAGTCAGCTACACCACTTGAAAAGAAAATCTTTTATCGGTATTACCAGCCGAAATTTAGTTAAACCACTCCTTATCCCCACCTAGTGGGTTGGTTTTTGTCTCGCTCAAGATAGTCTCCCCTTCAAGTAGGCCACGCTAGATTAAAATCGCCATACAGCCAGGAATTGTGTCGTGGACTCGTCGGTATCCTTGTCACCTAGCTTGTTATGCCAGTACTGATATTCGATACCGACGAACAAATGTTGTGGTGCATCGAACCAGGCCTTGCCAGCATCCCATCTAAACTGCGGCTGCGCGAGTACATGTGCCTCTACAGTATCGCCTAATTCGTTATCTCGTTCGCCTATATATTCGATGTGTCCTTCAATGCTGAAGTCCTGGTTACCAACGGAGAACGGGTAGGCCCAGTTAAAATCGATCATGAAGCTGTCGTCTTCCGAGGGTGCACCGTGATGGCCCACGGCGGCACTGTCGTCGAGATAGGCCGTCATGTCCAGATTGGCAAACGCGAAACCGGGGAGGTCTAATGAGAACCGAACGCCTGGGAGATACTTTTTAACATTCTCATCCGCCGCGTAATTAATGCCGAAGATAATGCCGATATCCCTAACCGGGCCAAACTCGATTTTTTCACCAGTAATCTTGCCGAGGCTGAAGTTTGTATACCACTCAAGATAGGCATCGCTATTGTTAAAAACAGTGTCTCCGCTTTCCAACAGATCAACGAAGAAAAAATTGTCACCGTATTTCCAGCCACCGGCGTATTGCAGGGTCCAGATCTCGGTAGTTTCATCACCACCGCCGGCGAATTCCGGTGTATCAAGCGTACCGCGCTGGTAGTGAATCTCAATTGTGCTCCAATCCTCCGCAAGACAGGAATAAGAGAAAAACAGCGTAACCGTCAGCGTATGAATAGCGAGCAATCTTTTCATGTTTTCCCTCTATGCTGGTTCTTAGTATAAATAAGGTGTAAACGCTATGTTACTTGCATGCTAACCCCAGACAATTAATTATCTTTATGCCTATCATGCCAGTATAAAAGGAACATATTGAATTTCGCCAGCGTCGAGTGTCTCCTTCGGGTCGGAAGCAGACCTTTAATTTCTAATTCTGAGCGTCCGCTTTCTCGTTAGCGGACACTCAAACTCGCACCGCCAGGGTCGTACTACGGCCATAAGCGGACACTGGCTAAATTTGATTATTAGTTCTATTCAAGCGAAC
>CAXMNA010000078.1:0-5126 GCA_964194715.1 uncultured Gammaproteobacteria bacterium | reverse complement strand
TTGACATCGGTTTGCACCAATTGTCCTCGGGTCTGCCCGGCTGCGGACTGGTAATTCTCGGCGCCGATGGCATTAACGATATCTGCCGCCGATACCTTTAAAGCAGCCATGCGCAACGGGTCCATCCAGACTCGCATCGAGTAGGTTTTACCGCCCAGGATCTCGGCCTGCGCGACCCCCTTGACCGTGGCAAGCGCAGGTTGAATCGTGCGTAGCAGGTAATCGGTAACCTCGACATCAGACAATGACTCGCTGTAAAAGCCGTAATAAGCCAGGGCGAATCCCTCCGACGATTGCTTGGCGATGACCGGGTCTTCGGATTCGATCGGCAGTTCCCCCCGAATCGACGAGACCTTGGTGCTAACCTCGGTCAGGGCAACGTCGGCATCAACTCCAAGTTTCATATGTACTTCGACGACGGAAACACTGTTACTGCTGCTGGAGCGAACGAAATCAATTCCCTCGGTGCTCGATACAGCCTGCTGGACAGGGGTAGTGATGAAGCCCTGTATCAATTCGGCGCTGGCACCGGGATAGGCGGTCGTAATCGTAATGACCGAGGTTTCGAGCTCTGGATACTGTCGTACCTGGGTGTTGAAAAAGGCCTGCACACCGAGCAATACAATCATGGTGCTGATGACCAGAGACAGCACCGGTCGCTTGATAAAATAATCGGTCAACATTGCGCGTTATTGACTACTAGCCTTGTATTCGGGCACGTCATCGACGATCGCGACCCGCAAGCTTGGATAGAGTTTGAGTTGTCCCGAAGTAACCACAATATCGCCGGCTTTAAGGCCACTTTTCACTCCGGCGAGTCCGTTGTTACGATAGACGACATCAACCTGGCGTGCGGCCAGCCTGTAATCTGGTATGGGATCCTTGTCGTTGGTCGGTTGTTTTTCGAGGGCATACACGGCTTCGCCGTAAATGTTATAGAAGATCGCAGTTTCGGGAATGGTCAATACCGGCATCTGTCGCCTTGAGCGAACAGTCATGTCGGCGAACATGCCAGGTGCCAGTAAGCGTTCTCGATTGTCAACCACGGCACGAATTGCAATATTGCGGGTACTGGCATCGAGTTGAGGATTCCAGGTCTCAACTTTGGCGCTGAATACCTGGTTCGGATAAGAGCGGACGCCAAACTCGAGCGCCTGATCGATGACCAGGTCCTTAAAATTACTTTCCGGCAGGGTAAAGTCGATATATAGCTGGTCCAGTGACAATAAAGTCACAATGGTATTTCCAGGAGCAACATATTCGCCGAGATCCACCTGGCGGATACCCAGCTTACCCGAGAACGGGGCGTAAATTATTTTCTTGGCGAGTGCCGCCCTGGCGACATTAATCTTTGCTTTTGCGATATCGACCAATGACGCCTGGGTATCGATATCATTACTGGTTACGAACGATTGATCCTTCAGCTTGAGCAACCGTTGGTATTGACTGTTGTCCGCATTAAACTGGGCGCGTGCCGATTCGAGGTTCGCCGTTTCGGTACGATTGTCCAGCTCCACCAGCAGCGAAGCTTCCTTGACCTCGTCACCCGAATCGAAATTAATCGATGTAATCACACCGGAAACTTCGGTCGTTACATCTACTCCCTGAAATGCCACCAGGCTGCCGATTGCCTTGATCCGGCGGTTCCATTGCGCTGCTTCGACTTTTGCCACGGTTACACTTATCGGCGGCGGTACCTGACTGCCCTGGGCAATCTGTTCCTGGATTTGCAGGAACTTTTTGTATCCCAGGACGCCGCTCATTGCCACCACCAGTAGTAATATCAGTAGCAGCCTGAGCCAGAGTCGCGGTTTACGAGTTTTAAGTTGTTCTGACACCTTGGATTTTTACCTTAATTGATGTGATCTGCTAAACGGATACTGGATTTTCAATTTCAACCGGTCATTTTAACCGTTCGACAATATTTATGCTGTACTGTTTCACAACCGGCGTAAATTAATCGCATTTACGATAAGCCAGCACCCAATGACGTAAGTGGGCCTCTTTTTCGGAGAAAGGATAAGTCCGGAAAAGTAGCGACTGATCGAGTTTTTCCCACTCGCTCGTCGCTTCGAGCCCGGCAATTTTCTGTTTGAAACCGAGCTCGTCGTAAGCGATCGCCGACAGTGAAAAAACGATCGTACCACCGGGTCGAGTAAGTTTCAGAATGCCATCGAGCGATTCTGCGGGCGCATGGCCATGAGTGAGTACTCCGGCAGCCACGACCGCATCGAAGCTGTCATCGGTCAGATCAATCCGGCTGTCGAGGTAGAGCTGATGCAATTGCTGGTACACTTCTTTGCGTTGTGCCACGGCTAGCATACCGGACGAAGGATCGAGCCCTTCAATATTGCGATACCCCATCTGGTGCAGTACTTGAGCCATGTTTCCAGTACCACAACCGGCATCGAGGATCTTGGCGTCATAATCGCGCACATGGCGGCCAATCAGCCCGGTTGCGATCGCGATATAAGGATTACCGCTTGCCCACAGCTGCTGGTCATAATCACTGGCCCATTCATCGTACAGCGTATCGAGTGTTTTACGTTCTCCATCCGCCTGATATACGCGCTCCAGCCAGGTTTCGAGGTCCTCCATAAAATACTCCTTGCAAGTCAGCATAATTACCAGCAGATTATGCCTTAAACAAGGCCAACTCAAGTGATAGGTACTGATAAAGACACAACTAATAAAGCCCAGCAAAGTGGTGGGTTCTATCGTAAACGTGAGCTGATTGACTGGTAGAGCAGCCTTGCATTTAAACTCTCTGGATCAGGCACGACTCGACGGCAAACTGGGTAAGGCCATGCAGTTTGCCATGCAAACGATTGTTACCGCAGCTCATATCGATCAGGCCGATGCACTGATTGATATCAGTTTTGCTCACATCGATGCCTGTTTTTACAATGGGCGGGCACATCTCGACTTCGTCAATTACATGCTTGAGCATGGCGCTACGTTGGCGGTACCGTCCTGGACCAATAATGGTCTGGTGTCGCTCAATGATCTGTCGGTGCGCGACCCGCTCGCGAGCCGTGAAATGCACGAAGCCCGGGAATTAATGATGGCCTACGTTAAGCTGGGCTGTAACCCGGTGTGGACCTGCGCGCCCTATCAACTGCCTGGCAGACCCGAGCTGGGAGCTCATATCGTCGGTTCCGAATCGAACGCGGTCAGTTTCTATAACTCGGTGATCGGCGCACGAACCAATATGTATGGCGATTACCTCGATGTCTGCGCGGCGATAACCGGACGCGTGCCCTTCAGTAAGCTGCATCGAGACGAGGCCCGTGCTGCGCAGATATTGTTCGATGTGGATAACATTCCGCAAGCAATCCGCAACAACGACTTGTTCTATCACTTGCTCGGTATCGTTATCGGGCGTAACTGTGGCAACCTGGTACCGGCAATTGTCGGCTTACTGGATAGCTGCGGCGAGGATGATTTGAAAGCGATTAGCGCTGCCGGCAGTTCGGCGGGTAGCGTACCTCTTTTTCACGCGATAGGAATTACTCCTGAAGCCGCTACCCTCGATATTGCTTTTCAGGGTCAATCACCGCAAAGGACTATTGAATTAACTGTCGATGATTTGCAACAGGCGCGTAATGAACTCGGGCGAGATTCGGACCAGGCGCTTGCTGGCGTCGCGCTCGGTACACCTCATTTTTCCTATACCGAATTCGAACGCCTGGTTAAATTGCTCGATGGTCGCAACATCGACGCTCGACTGACTTTTTACCTGACTACCAGCCGCCATGTATATGAGCAGGCGCAACAGCACGGGTGGGTCGAGTCGCTGCAACAGGCCGGGATTAACATCATTACCGATACCTGCACCTATTTTTCACCGGTGGTTAATGGTTTGCGAGGCAAGATCATGACCAACTCGGCGAAGTGGGCCTATTATGCACCCGGTATGCTACCGGTGGATGTGCTCATCGGCAGCTTGACCGAATGCGTTGAATCGGCGGTAAGCGGTGAAGTAATGCTCGATCAATGGGTCGTCGAATGAGCCAGCGATCAGTTAACATCGAGGCCGGGGTATTGATTGCCGGTTGTGCCAATGGGCCAGCCCTGGTGCTTGACGACACGCTGAGTTTTTGGGGAGGATTTAACCCGGTAAACGGTGAGATAATCGATGTGCATCACCCGCAATACCGGCAACTGGTTGGTGGCAATATATTGTGCATCCCGCAAAGCAAGGGATCGGCCGGCACCCCCGGCGGAATCGCGGAAACATTGCGCAATGGCAGTGGGCCGCTCGCCTTCGTGCTCGGCGAACGCGATGTCAACATCAGTGTCGGTACGTTGGTTGCAAACCATCTTTATAATATGAATGTTCCAGTGCTGGAAATTTCGCATGAACAAATGCGGCAGATAAAAACCGGGGAAAACATTTCTATCGATCAGAGCGGAACGATATCAATCAATTGCTAAAGCCTGTTGCACCAGGCGGTGAAATTGATGCAAAGCATATTCGCTTTCGCCGGAATTGTTTGGATCGACCATGAAAGTGCCCTGCTCGTAGCTCTTCGAATTCAACCCGCGTTGCACCGATTCGCAAAGGTGAATATCTTCCGGTGCCAGGATTTCCGACACGTAGTCAACCCGAGGTTGATAGACTTTTCCGCCATCGGCAAATGAATGGCCACCAAATGTAGAGCTAGTCGTGTTTACTGGTCGTACCGCAAATACGGCAAACTCGTTTGATCCCGGCAGGACATTAAACGTGGTGTTAGGCCAGAGATACCAGAACACAGAGCTTTGTATGCCGATATCGGGATCGACCGGGTAAGCTGTATTTTCGATACGGATATCGGGGCCATACTGGCGTGACCAGTAGTCGTAAACGTCGACTTGATACTTGTCCATATCGATGATTGAGGCGAATGCTTTATGCGCGGGCCGGCAGTGATAGCACTCGACATAATTGTCGACGACAACTTTCCAGCCGGCCTCCATTCGGGTTTGACCGAGCAGATCGGTGCCACAGAGCCGGATGTCATCAAGATAGGGGATATGTTCGCGAACGTCTGCTTCGAGACCTGCAGCAATTGCATGCAAACTTTCACATTGATCATCTAAATTAACGAAAATACAGCCACATAATATTTCGAGTTTGATTT
>CAXMNA010000077.1:0-8261 GCA_964194715.1 uncultured Gammaproteobacteria bacterium | reverse complement strand
CGGAAAGCCCTTCGGGCTTTCCGCTGTAACTCCGCGTCGACTCCGGAATGGATGCCGGATCAAGCCCGGCATGACGCCACCAAATCGTCATTGGGGCCCCGAGCCCGGCATGACGCCACCAAATCGTCATTGCGGCCCCCGAGCCGCAATCTATCTAAAAACCTTTCTCGATTGCACCCGGAAAGCCCTTCGGGCTTTCCGCTGTAACTCCGCGTCGACTCCGGAATGGATGCCGGATCAAGCCCGGCATGACGCCACCAAATCGTCATTGGGGCCCCGAGCCCGGCATGACGCCACCAAATCGTCATTGCGGCTCCGAGCCCGGCATGACGAGGTTCAGGGGTCAGGTTTGCGCGAAGTAATTTTGCATGAAGGTCTCGAACGGAATATCGTCTGCGCGTTCGATTCCGTGTTGGCGCTCGATCGATTGTTGCGCTTCCTGTTCGAAGCTGGCGAGTTCATCGGCATTAAGCGGTCGTTCTGCAAACCACTGTTGGTGCTGTTGCGACATGCGTAGCGAGAAATGATAAAACTCTTCCTTGTTCTCGTCCATTTCCGCGAGCATACGCGCTGATGGTGTCAGATCAGAGTCGGCTATTTTGGCGCGTTGGGTTTGTAGCGCATCGCAGTAAGAGTGCAGCTCGGCGTCCTTGTCCAGTAATTCACAACCCGCCGACATCTGGTCAAAAATTTCGTTGGCCCAGTCACGCAGCAACACTTCCCCGCTGGTGCGTCTCAATTTCAACTGCGGGTCGCGACCACGTTCGGCAACCGCGTTGATATTGTGCTTGATTGCAACCAGTTCGGCATCGTCATAGGGTTCGCTGGGTGACAGCAAACTGAACAGTAAAAACGATTCGAGGAAACGCATCTGCTCGTCGTTAATGCCAAGCGGTTCGTAGGCGTTGACATCGAGCGAACGCAGCTCGATGTAAGCGACGCCCCGTTTGGCGAGCGCCAGGCTCGGCTTCTCTTCACCCTGCAAAATCTGCTTGGGCCTTACGCTCGAGTAGTACTCGTTTTCAATCTGTAAAATCTTGCTATTGAGTTGTTGCCATTCGCCGTTGCTGAGCAGGTCGATCTTCTCGTATTCGGGGTAGGGCGTCGAAATCGCGTGCGTCAGGCTGTCGACGTAACCTTGCAGGCTGTTGTAATCGACCTTGATGCCGGCTTCGCCTTCCTTGTTGTTTTGATAACCGATGTCGCCAACGCGTAACGAGGTCGCGTAGGGCGCATAGTAGGAGTAATCGAACCACTTCTTCAGGGATGTCTGAGACGCACCCAGGAACGACGCGCAAATGGCAGGAGAGGAGCCGAACAGGTAGGGCACCAGCCAGCCGAAACGCTGCAGGTTACGCACCATGCCGATATAGGATTCAGAGACAAATGTCTGGGAATCCCGTTCATCACCCAGTAACGACTGGTACAGCGACCAGAACTCATCGGGATATGAATAGTTGAAGTGAACTCCGGCTATCGCCTGCATCATGCGTCCATAGCGGTGGCCGAGACCCCTACGGTAAGCGGTTTTCATCTTGGCGGCATTGGAAGTGCCATATTGAGCGATAGGAATGCTCGGGTCGCCCTCGACCACGCAGGGCATACTGGTAGCCCACAGGATTTCATTATCGAGCTGGCTGTAAACGAAACGGTGGGTGTCTTCGAGAAACTGCAGGGTGTCAGCAAATCGATTAAATGGCGGTGTTACCAGTTCGAGCAGCGCTTCCGAGTAATCGGTGGTAATGCTCGGATGCGTGAGCGCGGACCCAAGCCCCTGCGGATGCGGCGTTTGCGCGATACCGCCGTCGATGGCGACGCGTAGGCTTTCCTTTTCGAGACCGACCTTGCGGCCCTGTAATACCTTCCTGATGTCGCTGTTCAGCAGCTGCGCGACACGTTCCTCAATATCGGGGTTCAATTCATCATCCTGAATAGTGGCTGAGCGTGATTGTGCCTAGATCGTCTGCCAGATGCAAAAAAACAAAGCCTGAGACCTTAGCCGGCCTGCAATTGCGTTTGTACCAGCGTCACCCAGAAATCAGCGCCGATGCTGAGTATGTCGTCGTTAAAATCATAGGCCGGATTATGCAGGCTGCAGCCGCCGACGCCTTCTTCACCATTACCCAGTAATAAATAGGCCCCGGGACGAGTTTGCAACATGTAACCGAAATCTTCCGATGCCATGACCGGGCGGCTGTTGCCAACGACATTTTCCGCACCGACGACGGTGCTGGCCACGTTGGCCGCGAATTCAGCCTCATCGGGTGTGTTAATTGTCGGCACAAAATTGCGGCGGTAACTGAATTCGTAATTCACGCCATGGGCGGCACAAATCCCGCTGACGATACGTTCCATCGTATGTTCGATGTGGTCTTGCACTGCCGTGGTCAGGGAGCGGGTATCACCTTTCAGTATTACCTGTCCCGGCACGACGTTGACGGTGCCGTTGGTGATAAACTCGGTGAATGAAACGACCGCGTTATCAATCGGGTCGAGGGTACGTGACACCAGCGATTGCATGGCCGTTATAATTTCTGCGCCGATCACGATCGGATCCTTGCCGAGGTGCGGCATCGCCGCGTGGCAGCCGACGCCGTTGATGGTAATTTCGAAGTTGTCTTCAGCGGCCATGATGGATCCCGCGCGGACCGCGAATTTGCCGGTTGCCAGTGACGGAAAGTTATGGATGGCGTAAACCGAATCGACCGGAAAACGCTCGAACAATCCGTCTTCGATCATCGCCCGCGCACCATCGCCATGTTCCTCGGCCGGCTGAAAAATAAACACGACGGTGCCATCAAACTTGCCTTCGCCGGCAAGATACTGTGCTGCGCCAAGCAGCATTGCGGTGTGACCGTCATGCCCGCAGGCATGCATCTTGCCCTCGTTGATCGAGCGATAGTCGAACGTGTTTTGTTCCAGAATTTTGAGTGCATCCATATCGGCGCGTAATCCGATTGCGCGCTCGCCGCTGCCTTTTTTGAGTACCCCGACGACCCCGGTATTGCCAACGGATATATGCACCTCCAGTCCGAACCCGGTCAGGAGTTCTGCCACTTTACTCGCAGTGCGCTGCTCTTCGAAGGCAAGTTCAGGGTGACGATGGATATCGTGTCGCCACGCCTGCATGGTTTCTTTGAGGTTCCCGGTATAGGAGCTGAACTTGGTCATGGTGTAAAGTACCGTTACATATTGGCGTTATATAATCATGTTCAAACAAAATTTGCAGCAACTCAGGGCAAAACTTGCCGAATCCGGCATCGATGTCGCGTTAATCACCGATGACGATTCGGTGTATTACTATACCGGGTACTACGACTATCTTCATATGGAGTTTGGTCGCCCGACCATACTGATAGTCCCGACCGAAGGTGAAAGCCTGCTCATTACCCCGTCGATCGATTTGAACATGGCTTTGGAGAATGCCGAGGTAGACCGTGTCGAGGCCTGGAATGACGGTATGGGCGATGAATGGCGTGAGCACATCCCCGGGATGCTGAAAAGGGTTTCCAGGATTGCCGTCGAAATACAGAAAATGCCAGCACTGGTTCGCGTCTACATTGATTCACTGGTTGATGCGAGCTGCCTTGAAGACGTTACGCCGGTCGTTTCCGCAATGCGGATGATTAAATCGGCCGAGGAACTACAGTTGGCACGACACGCCGGGTTGGTTGCCAATGCGATGATGGAGGCGGGCCGCGAGGTCCTTGCCGATGGCGTGGCCGAATACGAAGTGGCACTGGCGACGTCTCGGGCAGGCACCACGAAATCTTCAGAACTATTAGCGCAACACTATGGTGATACGGAAATGTCACCGAATACCCATTTCCTGCAGATCATGGCGTCCGGAAAGGACATTATCAAGACGCACCACCGTGCGTCGAACCGGGTCATGCGTCATGGAGAACCGGTATTCCTGTGTTTCTGCGGCATGACCAACTTTCACAAGTTCAAACTCGGCTTTGATCGCACCTTCTGGATTGGAGAAATCGAGAACAAATCGCAGGCAAAAATTTACCAGGTTGCGCTCGACAGCCAGGCTGCGGCGTTAAAGGCGCTGCGTCCGGGTATCCTCGCCGAAGAAGTGCACGCGGCCTATGCCGAGGTGATACAAAGCGCGGGTTATGATTACCCGTTTCGTTGCGGGCGCGGTACCGGATTCAGTTTCCTGGAGCAACCCCAACTGGTGGTCGGTGACAAAACAGTGCTGCAGCCTAATATGGTTCTAGCCGTAGACGGATCTGTCAGTACAGACAGGTTCAGAGCGCAGGTGGGTGATAGCTTTATCCTGACCGAAGATGGTTATGAATCGATCACCGCGCATCCAAAATCAATCGATGATGTGGTTGTTAACCAGGGAGTACCAATGTGATCGTAAAATCGCTAAACGAATTAATCGACACAGAGCGTGATGTGCGCGGACCGGTGTGGGCAAGTCGTCGTTTTTTACTCGCTGAAGATGGCGTCGGGTTCACGCTGACTGAAACCACGACCGAGGCGGGTGCCGAGCAGGTGCTCTGGTACAAGCATCACATCGAGGCTAACTATGTCATCGAGGGGGAGGGTGAGGTCGAGAACCTGGCAACCGGTGAAGTCTTCGCGCTCAAGCCCGGTTCGATGTACCTGCTCGATCAGCACGACAAACATTGCTTGAGATCGTTTACCCGTATGCGCCTGGTGTGCGTGTTCACGCCGGCACTGACCGGTCGCGAAACCCATGACGAGGATGGTGCCTATGCGCCACCGTCCGAGTAACTATTGAATAAATCCGTGTATTTCGCCATACTCGGCGTCATGGGGTTAGCGAACACCCCGTGAGGCGCAAGCCCAAGCTTCGCATCCGTTAAACCTGAACCTGCTGCGGGCCTTGTCGTCCAGGCAGTGTTAATTTATAGGAGAGGATGCGTCATGCCTTCACCCACTGAAATTACCGTTTCACAACTTGCCCGTCTAATCGGTACACCATCTGCACCGGTCATCATCGATGTTCGTATCGACGAAGATTTCGTACTGGATCCGGATCTGATCCCATCGGCGTTTCGCCACCCGCATCATGATATTGCCGCGTTGGCACCCGACCTGGCTGGTAAACGTGTCGTGGTTTACTGCCAGAAAGGCAAGAAGCTCAGCCAGGGCGCGATCGCAATATTGCGTAATCATCGAATTCACGCGGAAGGTCTCGAGGGCGGGCATTTTGCCTGGCGTGATGCCGGGGAGACGCTGATCCCGGTCGCGAAAATCCCCGATCCCGGACCAGATGGCGGCACTGTCTGGGTGACGCGACACCGACCGAAAATTGACCGCATGGCCTGTCCCTGGTTAATCCGGCGTTTTATTGATCCGCAGGCGCAGTTTCTGTTCGTCGCTCCCGCTGAAGTGCTCGGGGTCGCAGAAAAATTCGAAGCCACGCCGTTTGATGTCGAAGACGTATTCTGGAGCCATCGCGGCGAGCGTTGCACCTTTGACACGATGCTCGAAGAATTCGGTCTGGAAACCGATGCTTTAAAGCAATTGGCAACTATAGTGCGGGGCGCCGACACCAATCGGCATGAGCTTGCACCCGAGTCAGCCGGTTTGTTGGCAGCATCGCTCGGCCTCTCGAGAATGTATCGAGATGATCTCGAGCAAATCGACGCCGGGATGTTGCTCTACGATGCATTCTATCGCTGGGCACGGGACGCTACCGATGAATCGCACGACTGGCCGCAACCCGATAACCGGAGCTGAGCCATGGAGAGCATAGCGATTGATGACGGCATGAGCCGTCAACCCGCGCCCACACTTGCGCAGGCCTTTATCGTCTGGCTGCGTATCGGGCTATTATCTTTTGGTGGTCCGGCCGCGCAGATTGCGCTAATGCATCGTGAGATTGTTGATCTCAAAGGCTGGCTGAGCGAAAAGCAATTTTTAAATGCGCTTAGTTTTTGCATGTTGTTGCCCGGACCCGAGGCCATGCAGTTGGCGACTTACGCCGGTTGGCGTTTGCACGGAACCGTCGGCGGTCTGATAGCCGGGTTGTTATTCGTTTTACCCGGGGCGGTCGTGATCTTTAGCCTGGCTTTGATTTACGGGCTCTACGGTGATGTGTCCCTGGTCAATGCGCTGTTTCTGGGAGTCAAGGCAGCGGTGATTATTATCGTCATCGAAGCGCTGCTGAAAGTTGCCAAACGCGCATTACATCTCACCGAACACTGGGTGATCGCGGCGTTGGCTTTCATCGGTATCTTTTTCCTGGCTTTGCCGTTCCCGTTGATCATTATCGCGTCGGCCGCGTTTGGTTTCATGCGCGCCAATCGCGATGACGTCGATGAACAGGCAATCAAAGTTAAGGTTTCACCGCTGCGCAGCCTGGTCACTACGTTGACCTGGCTTGTGATCTGGGGGGCACCGATGCTGGCGCTTGCCAAGTTCGATAGCTCGGGCCTGCTGCTGGAAATAGGCGTATTCTTTTCCAAGCTTGCCGTGGTCACTTTTGGCGGCGCCTATGCGGTGCTGGCCTATCTTGGCCAGGACGTTGTCGGCCAGTTTGGTTGGCTTACTGCCGGCGAAATGATGGATGGTCTCGGGCTCGCCGAAACCACACCCGGCCCGTTGATTCTGGTGAACGAGTTTGTCGGCTTTCTCGCGGCGTTTCGGGAAGGCGGCTTTTGGTATGGATTGTTGGGTGCCGTGGTAACGCTTTGGGTCACCTTCACGCCATGTTTTCTGTGGATTTTTGTCGGCGCGCCCTACATCGACTGGATCGGATCGCAGGCACGCTTGCGCGGTGCATTAACCGCGATTACGGCAGCCGTGGTTGGAGTCATTCTGAATCTTTCGATCTGGTTTGCGCTGCACGTGTTCTTCGCGCAGGTCTCGGCGCAAAACTACGGGCCGATCGTGTTGTGGCAGCCGCAGCTGAATTCGCTGGACTGGCGCGTGATAGTACTGGCGGTGCTCAGCGCAATTCTATTATTCAGGTTTCACTGGGGCATTTCTCGCGTATTGGTGCTGGCGTCGATTAGCGGTGTTGCACTATCGACATTTATTGCCTGAAGCATTAGCTGTTATCGAGCGGTTTACGGTTTTGCGTATTGTGAGCCGTTTCTTTTTTTCCCCACAAATTGCGGAATTATTCGAGGATT
The DNA here is from genome assembly GCA_964194715.1 of uncultured Gammaproteobacteria bacterium. Lineage (GTDB taxonomy): Bacteria > Pseudomonadota > Gammaproteobacteria. The sequence goes on along the minus strand of CAXMNA010000077.1, from coordinate 1,137 downwards.
TAGCCTATTAAATACAGATTAATAATTAATAAATCTATTTAGATGACTATAAAAAAATATTTACTGGTTGCGGTTGTTGCAGTTTTACATTTGTGCACGTTATCGGCTTCAGCCGGGGTTTACAAATATCAGGATGAAAACGGTAAATGGCATTTCACCGATAAACCGCCTAGAGACAAGTCAGCCAGTGCCGTCACTACAACCTCTACCTCCGGCAAGGTCAAGGCCGACCTCAAGGAGGACCTGCACGAGGCCTTCAAGCCGGCTTCGAAAATCGATGAGGCATCGCTGTCAGTTGTTACCGTCGTCACCAGCAGCGGTTCCGGCTCCGGTTTTTTTGTCACCAGCGATGGCTACATTATTACTAATCGCCATGTGGTCAGGCCGACGACATCGAGTCAATCGAAAGATACAGAAACGCGGCTTGCTGATTGGAAACAGCGGCTCGATGAATACAAGATCGATCTCAATGATGACGAAGAGCGCCTGAACGAGACGAAGCTAACCATCGACGAAGATCGGGAATACATGGAGTCGAGTCGAGCAACAGAAACGCACAAAACGCAGTACCTGCGTTACGTTAAAAGGTACAACAAGAATAAAAAGTCACACGAAGCCAATGTCAGTAAGTATCGTAAGCAAGAACGAGCATATAAAAAGGAAAAATCCGAGTTTGGATTTAACAGCAGCATGAGTAACTTTTCCAAGAAATTTACCATCGTCCTTAAAGACGGCAAAAAGCTGAAAGCGAAGCTGGTCAAGATCAGTAAAGATCACGACCTGGCATTGTTAAAGCTGGATAACTACACCACGCCTTTTCTGTCGCTATCGAGCCAGCAATATCCAAAGCAGGGAGCCAAGGTATTTGCGATCGGCAGCCCGCTTGGCATTACCGACTCGTTAACCTCCGGCATTATTACCAAGGCCAGTCGCGATGCCCTTTTCACCGATACTCAAATTTTACCGGGTAACAGTGGGGGTCCTTTGATCAATGCTGACGGCAAAGTACTTGGAGTCAATACTGCGGTGATATCGGCAACTCGGAATGCAGATGGACTCGGTGTGGCAATCTACGCGTCGCATATACGCAGCGAGTTTGCACGTAATCTGAGCGGGAAACTCTGAATAAGATATCGT
>CAXMNA010000076.1:0-4807 GCA_964194715.1 uncultured Gammaproteobacteria bacterium | reverse complement strand
TCGGCGTTCTTTTACAGTCCCGATCTAAACACGCTACTCGAACCGCTCGCGCTCGATTCGGTTTACCTCGATCAGGTTAATGCCAGTGATCGGCACCGCAACGAGGGATTGATGGCTTCACGCACCGAGATGGCATCCGGTACCAGCGCTATGGCGAGTCACACCAGGCCGGGAGTTTTCGGGGAAAAGTATTGGCAGCGCTGGGTGCGCAGCTACCCCGATATCGCACGGAAATTCTACCCCGATTCAATGGAATAGATTTCTGTGTGTCAGGAAGTTTAATGTCGTGGTCGAACCCAGTACCAGCTTGCGACAACGAGCGCTCCGAACAGGGAATAGGCAATAATGAACAGCCACTCCGGTGCACGATAGTAAAGCAATGTCTCAAGCCAATGCGCAACGAATGAGCCCGGGTAGGTCGCATCACCCGCCTTACTCCGCAGATTCATTTCCCACAGGGTAAGCGGGCAGATTACGCTGAACCAGGATTGCAGCACCACGATGCCTATCGCCACGAGGTGTGCGATGCGAAATCGGCGATTGCGTACCCAGGACCAGGAAAACATCTTGCCGGCAAAAACCAAGACCAGGCCAAGGATAACAAAGCCGACAAACAACACATGGATAAAAAGAGTGGCGTCGGCCGCGATCAGATAAAACTGTTTTGTGTCCATCAGGTTCTCAGCTTCGACAAGGTGATGCTCGTCATAATCCGAATTCGGTCAGAGTTCGATACCCACCCGATCTAGTACCGTTATCATCAGCCAGTAGCAACCGATGGTCAGCAGAATCGAAAATCCCATGCTGAGATAGAAATTAAATCCTTGTTTCAATAGCAGCGGTAATGCGATGAAAAGGGCGAGCGACGGTAACACCAACCAGAAAATTCCGGATGCAAGGGCGGCAACCCTGGCGACATCCTTGGTGTCGATATAAAGCCAGATCATCGCCAGCACCGAGACCAGTGGCACGGATGCCAGCACCGCGCCAACCAGCGAGCTGCGCTTGGAGATTTCTGAAATTGCGACAATCAGTATTGCCGAGATAATAACTTTAACAATGTAGTAACCCATGGTTTGCCTTGCGTCGTTAAGAGCCATTAGGGCATGGCGTGGGTATGCCCGATATAGTCGCGAATTTGATCGACGATTTGATCCAGTTTCTTGCTGTACAACCCGGAGTAACCCCTTGTTAACGGTATGATCGTGTTATCGTCCAGAATTACAACCAACCGGTGAGAATATTGCAAACCGCCCGAATCGCCTGATTCAATCGCATCGCGTCTGATCTTGGCGATACGGCTAAGTGGTACTTCCCCTGATTTTCGTTTGACCAGGTTGCGCCAACGCCAGCGAAAGACACCGTCGGTTCTGGAAAAAGTGAAGCTTGAGAACTCGATGAAGAAATACGCTCCAATCAGTGGTAGCAGGATGCCTATAAACAAGCCAACCAGTTCACCGGTTTTTATGCTCTCGTCAAGCACCTTGGGGCCAAGCTCGATCAACATCAGCGGTGGGATACATAAAAATATCGCCGGAATCACGTAACTGTCGTAACGAACCCGGTAAGCAGATTCATCTTCTTCAGCGACAAGCATCGGTCTGTTCTCAATTAGCCCGTTTAAAAGCCGTTTTCGGCTTCCATCGTTGTGTGAAAACTTGTCGCGTGCGCACTCGGTCTGGCCTGCATTTGCTGCATCCACTGTTTTAACCGTGGAAATGATTCAAGCATAGCCTCGCCTTCCGGGGCTTCGATAAAATAACGCAGCATCGGGTAGGCATGTAAGTCCGCCAGTGATATCGAATCACCGGCCAGGAACTCGTGGTCGTCGCGCAACAGTTCGAGCTGCTGTAAAACTTTCTCTAGCGTCGGCAATGCTGCCGCTATCAGGCTTTCGTCAGCCTGACCACCACCACCGGTCACAACTATGCGCTGTACGTAAACATCCCATACCATCGGGCGGTAGGTATAGCAGTCAAGTATGCTAATAATCTGATTCATGCGGGCGCGTCGTGCCGAGGTTGACGGTTGTAACGCATCACCGGGGAAAGTTTCGTCGATGTAGCGGCTTATTGCCCCGGTTTCGTAAAGGTAGAAATCACCGTGCATCAGGCAGGGAATAGTACCGAACGGATTATGAGCAAGGTACTCGTCAGGTGGTCCCGAGTCAGCAAATATGTCGACCTCTTCGAGCTCGTAGTCGACGTTCTTTTCGGCGAGCGCTAACCGTGCGATACGGGTGTAAACACTAATTCTCAGTCCCAGTAGTTTAATCGTAGCCATGGCAGAAGTCCCTAAGCCAGAGATTCGTTAGCGATAATACCCTGCGTCGGAAAAAAATGCTTTAGTTGCTCTAGTAGTTGCGACCGGTAATCCTCTGCTTCGACGCTACCGTGTCAGTTTTTTAGATTCTTTGATTGCCATAGTTTTCTTAACGCGCTCTCGTCTTCGGGTTCCCGATCGAAACAATGGTAGTGATCGCGATCAATAGCTACCCAGGGTTGTGCGCTTTGCAACCAGATATGCGCCACCGGATCCAGCCAGCTGGTATCATCCAGTGAGCCTGCCTTGATGCTGATCACCTTATCAGGATTGTCGGAACCGTGAATAATGCGGGTGCCACAATCGGGGCAAAAGGCGCAGCGCTTGATCGCACCGTCTTCGCCCAGGGTATCCCAGGTTTTCAAGCGATCCTCGCCCTGTATGAAGGCGATGTCATGAGGATCCATCCGTAACGACATGCCAAAAGCGCTCGATGACTGTTTCTGGCAGTCCTTGCAATGGCAGATATAGAGCATTTTCGGTGTGCTAGTTAATTCATATTTAATGCTGCCGCACTGACAACCGCCGGTTTTATTCACCTTCATTCTCCTGTTTGATCATGATTGGATTTCGTCTAGTACATCTGTAGTGGAGCGAAGCACGCAGAATTCGCCGTCCAGGCTCACCAGGTTAACCCGGTGGATGTCTTCACCGGAGTAATGAACGCCGTCGTAACCGACGCGTTCAAATGCTGCGGTCGCGTCGCTTACCAGGGTAACGTCAAATCCAAGATCGGAAGCCACGCGGGTTGACGCCGAAATACAGTGATCGGTGGTGAGGCCCATTATTACCAGGCCAGAGATACCGGATTCGAGCAGGTATTGTTCCAGCCCGGTACCGATAAAAGCGCTGTTAACCTGCTTGGTAAACTCCTTCTCGCCAGGCAGTGGCTGTACCTCTGCTTTGAATGCGTTTCCCGGCAGTTCGGGACGCAAGGGAGAATCCGGCTCCAGCGAGCAATGGCGAATATGAATAACCGGATCCTGCTGCTCCCGCCACGCTGCGAGTATCGAAGCCATATTGGCTTCGGCGCCTGGATTGTTACGCAGCCCCAGCGACGGCTCATCCAGGCCCTTTTGCACGTCGACTATCAACAGCGCGGTTTTGTCCGGATTACTCTCTGACATCAACGCCGCTCCGGTGAGATGTCTTTTACTGTGCTCACAAATTGGCTGATTTCTTCGCGGCTATATTTTGTGTGTACCCGATTTGCCGAAGCCGGTTGATGAGCCAGGCTGGTACCTGCACGGAGCTCGGTACTGGGCCTTATCGGGCGCGTGACAAAACCGCCACCGCAGTTTGGACATACGTTTTGCAGTAAGCTTTCGACACATTCGGAACAGAAGGTGCATTCATAGGAACAAATGCTGGCCTCTGTTGACGCAGGGGGTAAGTCTTTATCGCAGAATTCACAATTGGGGCGAAGTTCCAGCATGGTTGTCTAACTCCTGTCTTTACCTGATTTGAATAAGCGTTCGGGATTCCTGAAAATCCGGATCCCCGATGATTACGCAATGTCATATGAAATGCCAACAGAATTGGAGCAGCTAGATTTTACCGGTAGCGAACTCGATAATAACAGCCGCGTGATCGCTCAGGGCGTCGCGGCGGTCCGGTTGTTCCGGGTCATGTCCCCAGGCGTGCCGCAGGCCGGTAACCGCAGGCACCAGCTGCGGGCTGCAAAAAGCATGGTCGAGCCGAAACCCGTTATTGCGATGCGAATACCAGGTGTATTCTCGACGATCACCGTGCAGGTGACGAAAAGCATCTGCAAAGCCACGTTGCTCCATGCCAACCACCCAGTCATGTTCGCGCTGAAACTTCGGTCCTAGCGGGTTTTCCTCGTCGAGATCGCGTTTGCCACAGTTGGTGTCACCCAACAATAATCCAGGACCCTGGTTCCATTTATGGGCGATCTTCAATACCGAAGTCAGAAACGGATACTTCAGAGTGGGGATATTGTGGTTCGGGACATGCATCAAGCCCAACGTCAACACGGGTTGAATTTCAACTTCAGCCAGCAGCCAGCGCTCACGATTACGTGGCATTCGGGGTACCTTGACCGCTAGCAGTGGATGACGGCTGGCCAGCAGGAGAGCATTTTTTACAGGCAGCTTCGGGTTTATGCTGCTTAACTGGTAGCAATAACCGGCTGCATTCAATTCAGCCGCCAGCCACTGACTCGCGGTGGTACCACGGAATTCGCTTAGCCCGATTACCTCGGGCTGCCATTCAAGCAATTGCGCCAGTATTCCACTAGCGCGTTTACCACCGCCTGCGCGAATGTTCCAGGAAACGATGCGCATGGTTTATCCGACGCGGCAGGCTTTATCCGTGGGCAATCTCATCCTCGGTGAATAGATAGTCTTTCAGCTCTTTATCAAAGGTTGGATCCTGGCGACGAACCCACTCAAGCACCATCGCCGCATGTTCCTTTTCTTCATCGCGATTGTGCGCAAGGATTGCTTTTAGTTCTCTATTTTTA
>CAXMNA010000075.1:0-8549 GCA_964194715.1 uncultured Gammaproteobacteria bacterium | reverse complement strand
GCCGGTGGTGCCCGAGGTGTAGAGAATAGCGGCAAGATCCTGCGGCCCTCGCGCAATATTGGTAAACGTCGTTGGCATGGGCTCTGCCGCCTGGATGAGGCTGCCGCCGCCGTCGCCATCGAGGCTGAAAACCCGTGCTTCAATGTCATCAAAGTTTGCCTCCCGCAAGCTACTGCAGACAAAAATTGCGGGTTCGGCATCTTCGAGAAAGTAAATTACCTCAGCCCGGGTATAGGCGCTGTTAAGTGGCAGGAACACGGCGCCTGCTCGAATTGCCGCGAGGTAGAGTGCGATCGCCTCGACCGATTTCTGCACCTGCACCGCGACGCGATCGCCTGGCTTGACACCCTGTTCCAGCAACAGGTTAGCGAGCTTGCCGCTCTGTTCGACCAGGTCAGCGTATGACCAGGTCTTGCCGCCAGGTACCTCTAACAACGTTCGCGTATCGGTTTCGCGACCGGCCAGCAGGCCATCGAATAAATGATTGCCAGCCATCAGATTACCGGTACCGGCTTGCGTCGCAGACCACTGAGCGCGTTACCTGCGATCGCGAGCATCAGGATCAGACCTCCAACCAGGGAAAAGAAACTTGCGGTTTCGCCGAGAAAGATCCACACCCACAATGGACCCAGCAATACCTCGGTCATCGACAACAGGGCAAGATCAGCAGCCGGAACAACCTTCGAACCAATCGTGTAAACGGTAAGACCCAGGCCGACTTGGAAAACACCCAGGGATATTGCAATCAAAATGTCATTGCGCGGTACTGTAAAACCATAGCCTTTAATCTGGCACACCACGGCAGCGGTAAAGATCGCGAATATGCCTGCCAGGAACACGGCCGGCAACATGTCTTCGAGCTTGCCCCAGCGTAATGCAATCGTGAAAACGGCGAAGCCGAGGGCCGACAGCAAAGCACTCAGGTTTCCTGCCGCCTGGCCAGCGGATATTCCGTCTATCACCATAACGGCGATACCGATCGACGCGAAAATCATCGCGAACCAGGTTGCCTTGCGCACATCCTCACGCAAAATTATCCAGCCGAAGACAGCGGCCAGGAACGGCGCTGATGCAAACAGGAACATTGCGTTGGCCACCGTCGTGGTCTGAATGGCGTAGATGCCGCCGGCAAAGGCAAATACCAGCCCGACGCCGCCGATGGCACCGGCAATTCCAGATTTCCTGATAACCGCTAAAGGTTTGTAACCCGACCTGACCGTGATGATACAAAATAAAAACGTCGCCAGTGCAATTGAACGGATAAACAGGATCTGCCAGACATTGGCTTCCTCGATCAATCGAATACCGAGACCCATCGAAGACCAGAAGACGCCCGCCATCAGTACCAGGATGACCCCGTGAACATAGCTGATGCTGGGCTTCTCAAGCCTGGTTGCAAGGGTTTCGGGCATTCGGTTTAAACCATGGTATAAATCTGCTGCATGAGAGTAATCGAAGGAAACCGCATTGAAAAGCAAATGTTTCAGACCGGATTTTACAGCGCGAGGGCTAACGCCTAAACTGGCCGCAAAGTGACTACGATTCAAGAAAACAATCAATTCAACAAGATAACCGTCGACTGGCACCAGCCAGGGACCGTTATCGATACGAATCGGTTACCCGGCTTTTACAGGTGCCATATTTAACCCTACAATCGCTTGCATGGCTTACCGGAAACATTAATCGACATGGCTAGAAGATCCCGACGCGGCAGGCATCATGGCGTGGCCGACACATCACATCAGCGTCAGGTCAACTACCGTAACTTGAAAAACCCCTTAGTCAGGCAACCAGCCTTTAGTGATGACCGACTCGAGGCGATCCACGATACCGCATTGCGCGTCATCGAAGAGCTCGGCATCAAGGTGCTTAACGACGAAGCCCGACAATATTACAAACAGGCCGGTGCCAGTGTCGATGAAGAGTCACTGATGGTAAATATTGACCGCGCACTGGTCGCCTCGGCACTAGAATCCGCACCAGGCGAGTTCGTTATCCATGGCAGGACACCCGAGTTCAACGTCAGTATGGGTGGTGATAGTGTTGCCTTCGTTTCCGTTGGCGGCGCGCCACATATTTCCGACCTCGATCGCGGCAAGCGTCCGGCAACCCTTGAGGACACACGTAACATCATCAAGCTATGCGAGCACTTCGAGGTAATTCACCTGCAATCGCCGAACGTCGAATCGCAGGACATCCCGGTGCACTTGCGCCACTACAAGGTTACTGAAAGCCAGTTAAGCCTGAGCCAAAAGCCATTCTTTATTTATTCGCGCGGCTCGGCGCAGGTCGAAGATGCATTTGCGATGACCCGGATCGCCTATGGTCTGAGCGAGGAGGAGTTCCAGGCTAAACCCTGGTGCTATACCGTGATCAACACCAATTCGCCACGTCAGCTTGATGTACCGATGTGCCAGGGCATCATCGATTTTGCGCAAGCCGGCCAGGTATCGGTGATCACCCCGTTTACCCTTGCCGGCGCAATGGCCCCCGTGACCATGCCTGGAGCACTGGTGCTGCAACATGCCGAGGCGTTGGCCGGGATAGTATTGTCACAAATCGTCCGCCCAGGCGCCCCCGTCATATATGGATCGTTTACTTCCAACGTTGATATGAAATCGGGCTCACCGGCCTTCGGCACACCGGAGTTCGTACAAGCAGCTTTCGGCGCCGGTCAACTGGCGCGTCATATCAAACTACCATGGCGCGGTTCGGCGGCGACCGCCTCCAATGCCCCGGACGAGCAGGCGGTGTACGAATTTCTGATGTCAGCCTGGGGCAGCGTTCTCGGGGGGGTTAACATGATGCTGCACTCGGCCGGATGGCTCGAGGGCGGCCTCACCGGTTCGATGGAAAAATTCATTCTCGACATCGAGATGTTGCAAATCTTCGCAGAGATTTTCGAGCCCCTTAACAGTGTCGATGAGGAACTCGCCTTTGCGGCCATTGCCAGTGTCGAACCCGGCAGTCATTTTTTCGGTTGTGAACACACCATGCAACGCTACCAGACAGCATTTTACGAACCCCTGGTATCAGACTGGAGCAATTTCGGCCAGTGGACCGACAGTGGTAGCAAGACCGCGACGCAACGTGCAAACGGTATCTGGAAAAAAATTCTGCAGGAGTTTGAAACGCCCGTGCTGGAAGAGACGCGGCGTGAGGAATTACAGGCCTTTATCGAACGGCGCAGTGCAGAGGGCGGTGCACCAATTGCTTAAAGTTTAAGCTTTCGGGGCCTGCCGCGTACCTGGGTGAATTTATAGGGTTCTCTGGAAGCCTCTAGTTCGTGTGCTTTCCTAAATTCGAGATCGGGTATTTCGGTAATCGCGCGCTGTGGCCGCAGTTTATAGAAAGAAGTGTTTGCAAGTTCCAGCGAAGCCTTATGATCACGCGGATTGGACCGCGTCCAAAACTCGACTTCCAGCAATAGTGGATTTCCAGTCTGGTAAGCCTCGGCAGCGAACTTTTCGAGTTCATCCACCGTAGCGATGGTATGGAACTCACCCTCGTAAGCGACACCGGTAACAGTCTTGACATCGAGCAGATAAGGGATCACAAACGGGCCGTTTATAACAATCGATTTCTGTGAACTCGAAATATGCGCTTTGTGAGCCGGGCCCAGACTGTGGACCTTGGTAATCACCGGACGCTTGAACTGTGCCCGGTCACCTTCCTCGTCATCCCACATCTCGAGCGTCATACCCAGATAGCCGTCGTACTTGTCCGCTTCAGGAACAGCGTCGGCCTGCCAGCCTTCACCGAGGGTGATGCTGACGCTTTGCTGCTCGCCATCTCGAATCAGGGCTAATTCAAGGGTTTCTCCTACGCGGTGCTGTCCGACCATTCTCACCACCTGGTCGCTATCGATCACCTCTGCCCCATCGATTTGGTAGATGACATCATGGGCGAAAAGATGACCCGAGCTCGGCCCCTTGTCCGGTGTCTTGGTGACTACCAGTGCACCACCACCATCGGGAATATTAAAGACTTCCGCTTCACCCGGTGTCAGCGTGCTGACAATTCCGCTGAAGCCTGCATCACCCCAGCTCGGTGGACCCTGGCGTAATTCGGCAACCTCTTGTCTCACCAGGTTGATCGGCACTGCAAAGCCAACCCCCAGATTAGCGCCAAAACGTGTCGTTTCGATAGCAGTGTTTATCCCGATCACGTTGCCCCTGCGGTCAAACAAGGCGCCACCTGAATTACCTGGGTTTATCGCAGCATCAGTCTGTAAATAAGGCGTTGTGCTGTCGCGGTAGCGTTGAGTATGTGAAATGATACCTCGGCTGATCGAATCCGGGTTGCGCCCCAGCGGATTGCCGACCGCGAAGGTTTCATCGCCGGGTTGCAACATGTCAGAGTTACCAAGTTTCGCTGCTGGAATACCCTCGCAATTATCGAGTTTCAGAATTGCGACATCGGATCTGGGAGTAGCATTGACCACGGTTGCCGAGATTCCGGCGGTACGATCCCATCCCCTGGGATATACCTCAACTAATGCAGCGTTGGCGATAACGTGATGATTGGTCCAGACTTCGCAGGTATTGGATGAAACCAGGAAACCGGAGCCGTTGTTGATTTCCCAGACCGAGTCGCCAAACTTATCGACGGTCACGTGGGACATGGTGCGAATTGATACGGAAACATCGAGCATTCTGTCGGTATCGACTTTGTCGTGTTTATCAAGCGCGTAGATACCCAGCGGCACCAGGCTTGCAAATAGCCCCAGCACGGCAAACCGCCACAAAATCGTACTCTTCCTGTTCATGCGCCACCTCGTAAAAAATTAGGTGATGCCTCGATGGTTAAGATATTTTTTTAACCTACTTATAAAATGTTGCAATATTCAAGCCAATAACAATCATTTGGCCTATTTTAAATATATAGCAGAAACCGGCTAGTATTCATCAGTAAGTTATGCGCTTTATATCGGCCAAGCATGAGCAATTCTTTAATTTCAAGATCGGCAGACTTTACATTTTTGTCAAAAATCTTACAAAAATGTCAGATTTCAGTGACGAATTGAAACCTTATCTGTAATGAGCGATATCGCTGTCCGATAGGCTTATCCTGCTTTTTGATACCAGGATTTACATACTCCCCCGGCATTGACCAGTTTTCCGGGAAATATCACGCAAGGCCCCCATTCGGAGTCCGCTGCACCGGTGTAGAACTGGCATTTCGCACAACGTTTGACGCTATCCGGTGATTCGTGGGTGTACTCCAGGGATTTTGCTGTGGGATCATCGGGGCTCAGCTTCGGGGTATCTGCAGCCAAAACGGGCCTCGATAAAATCAGGTTACTCAAAGGTACGACAAAAACCCCGGCGCCCAGTGCGGAAACAAATGATCTGCGAGTCTTATTCACCTTATGTTATCTTCTCCTGGTTATCAGCCCAGGCATGACGAATTCCAATGCAACAAGCATCCCAATAAATCACCATAAGCCCAGATTAAAGTTCCCATTGCGATAAAAGCGAATCCACATACACAGGTCTGAAGTTCACCCATATCGCCTATCAAGACTTTCTCCCTTGCCTGGGGTTGACTGCCTGGATCATGAGCACCGAGCATGCTTTCGAGTAACAAGCCCAAGGCTCTTCGGGTACTAAGTAGTGCGCCAACGCTGACCATTAGCGCGCCAGAGCGTTGAAACCAGTGCCAGACATCGGTATAGAAACTAAACAGTAAAGACGTCCCTACCAATACCGCTGCCAGCAGGAACAAAAACCAGCTTGTTGAAACTGCCCACCGAAACGAGAGCAGAAAGTATTGCCCGGGAAAACTAGTCGCAGTAATTACTTTGCTAGTGCTTACACCCTGGAAATCTGTGTTTGGTGGTGTCATGGATTATTAGAGGCTGAGACTGTCACCAAGGTTCCATCTGTCGAAGAGAATAATTCGCAATTTGCAATCATTTACATATCGTGTATCCATTCTCCCGCCCCAGTTTTAGGCAAGGAATGACAATGAATTCTTCGAGTAGTAAAGTATTCACTCATAGCATTAAACATTAAATTCAATTTTGACCCGGGATTTACCACGACTATGCTCGAAACTTTCGATACTGACCGCCTCAATCATCTGCAAGCCGATGATATTTCCGACTCGTTGGAGCGTGGCTCAATCGTATATTTTCCGGAAAACCCTGTACCGCTTCCATCCGCAGAAGACCTGTCTTTTATTCGACAGGAATTGCCTGAGCTGCTGCGGCTTAAAAATATCAGTTATCATCCCGAGACCGGCCGCATTCCAGGCATGGGTAAGGTTGATGCCGAGGTGACCGAGCGGGTAAAACGCATTCTAGTAACCATGAGTGATAATATTGCAGCTTATCTCACAAAAAATGCGCCGCGGCTGGTAAACGACTGGACCGTTGGCACCTGCAGTTTTCGCCCCATTCAGGAACAAGGGAGGGACCTGGACCCTCATGCCAGTAATGAGCTCGTGCATATTGATGCTGGTGCTTACGGTGCGACCAATGGAGACCGAATTCTTAGATTTTTCGTTAATGTAAATCCCGAGGAAGATCGAGTCTGGGCGACCAAGGGAAACTTTCCGGATCTTTTTCAAAACCATGGCGAACGGGCCGGTCTGGGCTACGCCAATGCCGGTGAAGGCTACTTGTCGAAGAGTCCGCTGGATCATGCTCGAACCGGCCTGATAAAAATGCTTGCAGCCGGTGTGCCTGTGCTCAAGGTTCTGGATTCTTCTCCCTTTGACCGTGAAATGCGAAAGTTTCACAATTACATGAAAGACACGCCGTCCTTTCAACAGGAAACCCAGGGGCATCAGGAATTTCGCTTTCCACCATTCTCCGCATGGATGGTGTTTACCGATATGGTGAGCCATGCCTGTCTGTCTGGTCAGCATGCATTTGTCCATACCAGTATTGTTCGCCTGGAGAGTTGTCGCCTGCCTGAACTGGCGCCGCTTAACATTTTGCGGCAGGCTGCCGTCGCCCAATAAATCTTACACCTTAGTTGGATTTTATAGCGACTGCGTCAGCCGCCAAAACCCTCCACTGCGAGATCCAGGCGTTCGATTACCGTGTCGATTTCAATCAAATCCATGACACCTGCTACTTCGATGCGAGTGCCCCAACGTAAAGCTTGTGGGCTTTTACCCCTGAACTGATTAGCCGCTTCATTAAACATATCGACACAAAGATCCAGCGAGTTGTATGGCCCACTGCGTAACGACCAGGTACAAGCGTGCAAGCCGATGACAGCTGTCCCTAGCGCATTAGCCAGGTGGACCGGTCCGGCGTCAGGACTTAAAACAAGATCGGCACGCTTTAACACGGCGGCCAGTTGCGGCAAAGTGTCTTTGCCGATTAAGTTAATCACCTGGCTTTTCATGGTTTCCTCGATAGCCTCACCTACCGAGCGTTCAAGATCTGAAGGCCCTCCGGACAAGACTACTGACATACCGTGATGAGTCACTGCGTGGTCCGCCACCGCGGCATAACGATCCGCGTGCCAGTTGCGATATGGATGACTGGAACAGGGTGAAATCACCAGGATGCGATTACCTGTCGGCAGCATTGAATTCGCAAACTCCATATCCTCGTCGCTGATCGGAAAATCCCAAACAGGTTCACGCACATCCAGACCAATAGTCCGGGCAAAAGACAAGTGCCCCTGAACCTGGTGTTCTTGTTGTGTTTCCGGTATTGAATGGGTCATAAAAAAGCGGTGAAAATCACGCGCTCGATATTTATCCCAACCCAGCTTGATATCGGCCTTGACGCAGGCGCCGGTAACGTTTGCGCGTGCCGAGGTCTGCATCTGCAGCATGACGTCAAACCTTTCCCCGGCAAGTTCTCGCCTTAGCTTTCGATAGGCATTCCAGCCTCCGTTCTTGTCGAGAACAACAAAACGCACGCCCTCCAACCCGGATAACAACTTATATTCAAGCGATGCACAAATCCAGGTAACCCGGGTTTGCGGCCAGCTTTGCTGGATTGCACGCAGCACTGGAACCACATGGGTCACGTCACCCAGCGCTGACAGGCGCACGATGCAAATACTTTGAGGTGGGGCCGTTAGTGGTAACATCGAGTAGGCAGGTCGACCAGGGCCCGATGATTTAAAAATCGGAGGTTCAGCAAATTCAAATCTAAAGAGTGCCCGCTGGTCAGTTTAAAAACACGCTATTTGTTGCCTGTTTGCGGGGGAAGCGGCAATTTATAAAGGCTGCCGTACTGATCAAGACTATCGTCGATTCCCGCAAGCCTCAATGCATGCCACGCCATCGCGTGATTCGATGACGTCAGTGGAATACCGAGATTCTTTTCAAGCTCGGCGCAGGTCTGCATGAGTCGCACCGAGGTGCAGGAAACAAAAATTGTATCCACTTCACCATGCTTGATAATTTCACGCACGCCCTGCTCGATCGATTGCGGGGTGATCCTCGCAACCACGGTATCGCGATCGGCATTGAAAGAGCCAAACACCGGCACATGGAAGCCACGCGCCGCAATATAGTCGGCAACAATCTTGTTAACGTCGGCTGGATACGGAGTCAATACACCAATGCGTCTAGCC
>CAXMNA010000074.1:0-17876 GCA_964194715.1 uncultured Gammaproteobacteria bacterium | reverse complement strand
CAGACGTATCGCTACACTCACAGGCAAAACTGAATGCAGTGGCCAGACGGCTAAACGAACGACCAAGAAAGACGCTAAACTATCGAACACCGGCAGAACGATTTAACCAATGTGTTGCATCGACCGGTTGAGATCGCAACCCAAAGCGGACACTCAATTATTCGGTACCAGGGTCGGTTAACGACCCTTAAGAGACGCCCACAGAAAAGACATCTCAATTGAGACAGCTAATCTTGGATTTATGGAAAGCAGCAGTGAGCTAGTGCTGCGTAATAGCTTACTACAACCATTCGTTACTTTAAGATGTCCTCTGAGATTAAATCAAGGTCAATTGGTACATCTATACACGCCGAATCAATCACTCTTTGCTTAGCTTCTAATTCGTAGATTCGATTACCCAAGGTATGGGTAAGTGTTTTTAAACGGCGGTTCTCGCGTTGCAACTCATTAATGCGATCTTGTTGTCTGCGTGTAAGCCCTTGGAGACGGTCAATTAGATCATTCATCACTTTGCTCAATATTAATGGATGTCCTCTGGGATTAATACAATGTCATCGGGTATTTCGACGATCATCGAGCTATCCACGTTTTGACTGCGTTCTAAGTTGTAAATTTTTTCTTCCAAGGCATATATAAGGGTTGCTAGCTGTCGATTCTCCCGTTCCAACTCCTTAATTTGTTCTCGCTGTGCGAGTAATACGGCTTGCAGACGCTCGACTAGTTCATTCATTACTCTGCTTCATATTAATAAAATACCCTTTCAATCGCTGTGATACCGCTACAATAACCCCTTTCAATCCAGACTTCTTCAGCGGGCCAAGGCATCATTCAACAGAGATAATCATTCGTTTTTCGGATCGATCAAATGACTCACTGAGAATCTGCCTTTCTTTGTTTAAAGTCAATATCTCGGGTTGGAAAAGAGGCACTTCTCATACTGAAACCGAAAAATTGAGTGTCAGCATATGGCCGAAGGTAGCCACTGAACTCTTAGATTTAAGCGTCTGCTAACGGGGGAACAGTCGTTTGAATAAATCTAATCTTCGGATTTTGTTTTGTAATATTGCCGTGTGCGGAGATTAGCTTGATTCTTGCTATAAGATAATTGATCTTCCAGCTTTGCGATTTCGTTCCGCACTTTATTGGTGCGCCGTGAACGACCACTAATCGATTCAATTTTAAATACTTCATTGCGTAATTGGGAAATCGAGCGCATTAGGCGATCCCCGTCGATGTAGGTATTGAGATTTCTCAATAACCTGCAGTTGTCGACTAGATGCCCCCGGTCCATGACGAGTTCCTTTTTATAATCCCTGCCATAATACTCCTACAACTAATATATTGGAATTTTTCTAAATCGAATTTTTGTGTAGGTTTTATCCTACAACCCAGCGTCCGCTTATGGCCGTTCTTCGACCCTCGTTTATTACGAGTGAGTGTCCGCTATCGGAAAAACAGACCCCTCGCTTCTAAGAAACCGGCAATACAACCAGTTGCGCAATCTCGACATGTTTCGGTTGCTGTAATGCGTATAAAACGGTGCGAGCAACATCCTCCGGTTGCAGACATTGTTCGGCATTGTCATAGAATTCCTGCGCCTGTTGCGCGTCGCCGAGTCGTTGCTGTGCGAATCCAGTGCGCACCAATCCCGGCATGATTTCAGTGACCCGAATTCCCCGGCCGGCGTAATCGAGGCGCAGGGTTTCGCTGAAACCATGTACTGCGTATTTACTACTGACATAGGCTGTCATCGTTTCATATGATTTGATTCCAGCAATCGAACCCATGTTGACGATATGCCCCGAGCCACGGGCGAGCATGCCTTCGATTAACGCACGGGTAAGCCGTATTGTCCCCTGCACGTTAGTCTCGATGATGTCGGTCCACTGCTCGGCGCTGCCTTCGTCAAACAGCCTGCGCCCACCGATATCGTGCCCGGCATTGTTGACCAGCACTTCGACGTTCTGGAATGCCTGTGGCAAAGCTTGTTGCACGCCTGCCACCGCCGCACTGTCGGTGACATCGAGAACCAGCGGGTAAAACCCGTCACCCAGCTCGGTCGCTAGCTGTTGCAACCTGGAGTCATTGCGCGCGGCACCGACCACGCTATAGGCCTGTTCGATCAACAGGCGACAAATCGCCTCACCGATGCCGCTGCTCGCACCCGATACCAGGACAACAGGAGAGGGCGCTTTAGACATACTCATCAGCGGGCTCCCAGTTCATTCTTGATCGATTCGAGTAATTTATCCATCTGACGTGTTGAAACGCCTGATGAGAATCGCGCAATGTGTTGAATTGGCGGCGGTTCCGGTAAATCGGCATGATCGATTTTCAAACCCCGGCTGTCACCGCGGCGCCCGCCCTGCTGGCGCTGTTCAAGCACGCCCAGGTTAACCAGCCCGATACCCAGCCCACTGCGCACCGCGTTAACCATGCCCTCGATACTCGGACATTCGAACACCACGCGCAGACTGCGACCGCTTGCGGCCAGCGATTTTTCGGCCCAGGCCTTGTAAAAACAATCCTTGTGATAGGCCACAAACGGAATCGGACGCGTGGGATCGAGAACAAAATCTTCCGCCTGCAGCCATACCACCTGCTGCTGGCCCAGCGCATGATCGCCTTCCAGCAGCTCTGACTCAAACACCTCGATCAGGGCCATGTCGATTTCACCGGCACGTAACCAGCGTACCAGCTCCGGGGTATGGGCTACGCGCGAAGTTAGCGCCACGTTTGGAAAACTGGTCGAAAAGCTCGACAGGATTTGAGCCATCCCCGGGGCACTAATGTCTTCGGTAATCCCAAGGCGCAACTCGCCAGCAAGATCGCTTTGGTGAAAGCTGGCGTAGGCTTCGTCGTGCAGCTTGACCAGGCGCTGTGCATAGTCGAGCAATTTCTCGCCGTCGGCACTCAGGTTTAGCTTGCCATCCGCACGTGCAAACAGGTTGCGGTTAAGCTTGCGCTCGAGGCGCTTCATTTTATGGCTGACCGCGGATTGGGAGAGATTCAACCGTTTGGCGGCGCGGGTTATACCCCCGGACTCGGCAATCGCGGCCAGAGCGCGCATGGAATCGATATCTAGTGCCGACATTATGACAATTTTCGATGGAAGTTATGAAAATATATCGTTTTGTTCATAACGATACAATCGGTATATTCAACTTCTGGCAACATCCGCGGCATTATCATGACCCAATACAAGAACATTTTTCAGCCGCTCGAGCTGCGTCACCGCACACTCGACAATCGCATCGTCTTCGGCGCCCATACCGCTAATATGTCGGATATGGGCCTGCCGGGCGAGCGTCATCGCGCTTACTACGAAGAACGCGCCATCGGCGGCGCGGCGATGATCGTGGTCGAGCCGATGCCGGTGCACCCGACCGCTGTGTTGACACGTGGTAACTTTCGCCACTGCGACGACGAGGTCGTTCCCTACTTCCGTAAAATCACCGACGCGGTGCACGCACATGGCACTACGATACTGCAACAGCTTTATCACGTCGGCCAACATGGCGACTCGGACTTGTCATTTATGCCGCACTGGTCACCCTCGGGGCTCGCGTCTTATCACGACTCGGACGGTAGCCATGCGATGCGCGAATCTGAAATCCTCGAAGTAATCGACTGCTTTACCCAAGCGGCGAAGCGCTGCCAAGCAGCCGGCTTCGACGGCGTCGACCTGTTTGCGGCCTATCATGCGCTGCTCGACCAGTTCTGGACACCCTGGTCGAATAAACGCGACGACAAATGGGGCGGTTCGCTGGAAAACCGATGCCGCCTGTCGCTATCGATCGTTAACTCGATTCGTAAAACCTGCGGCGAGGATTTTATCATCGGCATGTCAATCAGTTATTCGGACGAAACACCTTACATCATGACGCTCGAGCAACTGCAGGAAGTTGTCGCCCTACACGATGCTACCGGCAACCTCGACTACGTGACCTGCGGCGCTGGAAACTATGTCGACTACGAACGCTTGATGGCGACCTTCGTCTACGGCGAAAAACAGGGCGTGCCGCTCGCGGCGGCACTGAAGTCGGTCGTCAGGCACGCCAGGGTCACTGCCGAATGCCATATCCGCACTCCCGAAAACGCCGATTACACGATCGCGAGCGGCGACACCGACCTGGTGTCGATCGTGCGCGGGCAGATCGCCGACCCGCACTGGGTCAACAAAACGCGCGAGGATCGCCACGACGATATTCGGGGCTGCATTTCCTGCAACCAGATGTGCTGGGGGCGGCGTTCTCGCGACTACTGGATTTCGTGCCTGGTGAATCCGTCCGCGGGCCGTGAATTCGAATGGGGCGGCGATCGCTTCACCAAGACCGATCAACCCAAAAAAGTCTTGGTTGTCGGCGGCGGGCCGGCCGGTATGGAAGCGGCGCGGGTTGCTGCAGAGCGGGGCCACGATGTAACCCTGGTCGAGGCTCTCGGCGATCTCGGTGGACAATTTCGCCTCGCCGGGCTCGCGCCGCGGCGCGGGCAGATTACCGAATTGATGGGCTGGTATTTACGCCAGCTCGAGCAACTCGGCGTCGAGGTTCGTTATTTCTCGCCGCTGGATGAACAGGACATCCTTGAGTTCGGCGCCGATGAAGTGGTGCTGGCCACCGGCTCGTTGCCGGACGACCGAGTACGCCAGCGTTGGCTACCAGAAGCCGATGAGCTGCCCGGGTTGCAAAACGGCAAGGTCTTCGCCTGCGAGGAAGTGTTCCGCGAGCAGGCCGAGCTCGGCAAATCGGTAATCGTGCTGGACGAAGGCGGTAACTGGCGCGGTACCGGCACTGCGTGGTATCTCGCCGACAAGGGGCACGAGGTCACCATCGTCACGCCCGACGAGTTGATCGGCAAGGAACTGTATCGCACGACCGTCGATTCCAAAATTCGCGCGACGCTCAAGAAACTCGGCGTGGCCTTCCTGCTCGAATCGGTCATTGTGCAATGGCACGGTGATCGCGCCGAGACTCGCTCACTACTGGACGGGTCAATCTCGAGCGTCGAAGCCTCGGCGATTGTCACCGCCACCACCAACCTGGTTTACAACGATGTCGAGCTGGCCCTGGCCGCAACCGATACCCGCTTCCACGTCATCGGCGACGCGGCCGCGCCGCGCCAGGCGGCCTACGCGTTCCACGATGGCCGCAAGATCGGTCTGGCACTGTAAGACGATGACTACCAGACGCAGAAGACAGGGTGGCAGCGCGGCACGGCGTGCAGCCGTGGCCAACGCCGCGATCGTGCATCACCCGGAAATCAAACGCGGCATCCCGATCATGGAAGTCACCAACCAGGAAGGGGTGGAATTGATCCATGATTTCGCGATGCGCGTCGCCGAGGAAATCGGCTGCGACTTCCAGGACCCGGAGTCACTCGACTACTGGCGTCAGACTGGCGCCGAGATCGACGGTGAGCGGGTTAAAATCGGTCGCGATGAACTGCTCGAACTGATCGGCAAGATTCCCTCGTCTTACGTCCATCATGCCCGCAATCCAGAACGCTCGGTGCGCGTCGGTGACGGACACGCGGTAGTGTCGCCCTCTTACGGCGCACCCTTTGTGCGCGATATGGAAGGCGTGCGCCGCTATGCGACGCTGGAAGATCTCAACAATCTGCAAAAACTCAATCACATGGCATCGACGGTACACATCGCCGGCGGCACCATCGTCGAACCGGTCGATATCCCGGTACCGCATCGGCACATGCACATGGCCTATAGCGGTCTTAAGTATTCCGATAAACCGATCATTGGAAACGTGACCGCGCGCGAACGCGCGGAAGACACGATCGATATGATGAAGCTCGTCTTCGGTGAGGAATTTGCGACCAATAACACCGTCACGACCTCGTTGATCAACGCCAATTCACCGCTGGTCTGGGATGAAACCATGCTCGACGCGCTCAAGGTTTATGCGATGAATAACCAGGCGGTCATGTGCTCTCCGTTTTCGATGGCGGCCGCAAGCACCCCGGCAAGCAACGTCGGCACGGTCGGAGTGGTGCTGGCCGAAGCGCTGATGGCGATGGCGATGACGCAGATTATTCGTCCCGGCGCGCCGATGCTGTTCGGGGTACCGGCGATGACCGTCGCGTTAAACAGTGGCGCACCGGTGCATGGTTCGCCCGATTCGGCAATGGTGCAATTCCTGTCGAGCTCGATGGCGCGTTACTACAAGCTACCGCACCGCTCGATTTTGAATGTTGCGACGTCAAAGTCGGGTGATATGCAAGCGGCTTACGACTCGATGTGGGGATTATTCCCAAGCATGCTCTCTGACGCCAACTGGCTGACCATGGCGGGCGGCATGCTGGAAGGCGCGCTAACCGTCGGCTATGGCAAAACCATGATTGATTTCGAACAGCTCGATGCGTTTTATCATTTCCTGCAGGGCCCGGATTTTAGCGATATCGAAGAAGTCTTCGAGGCCATGCGCAACGTTGGGCCCGGAGGACACTTCCTCGGTGAAACCCACACGCTCAACAGCAACCTTTTCATCTTCGACTCGCAGCATAATAACTCCTACGAGCAATGGGATGCCGAAGGCCGACTCGACAGCGAAGCGGTCGGCGTGCGCAAGGCGCAACAGTGGCTGAAAAAATACGAAGCTCCGCCGATCGATGAAGCACTCGACGAGGCATTACTGGACTACATCGAACGCCGCAGCCGTGAAATTCCGACCTCCTGAAAAGCTAACCTGCCTGGCAATAGCGGACAAAAAACGTTTTAGATAAATTGTCCGAATGTATCCCTGCTTAAAACTCACGACGCCCCGCGCCTCGGAAAGTTTGAAAAGCGATAACTAACACATGCAAACAAAGGCGCAAACCGCTACACTGCGCCACCCTTTGACCCAAGCACACATCGATGCCTACCGATCCCATCACCAGCTTCGCGCAGATGGCGCTGAAACCAACACTACTAAAGGCCTTGAACATTCTTGGCTACGAGTTACCGACCGCTATCCAGGCGCAAACTATTCCGCTATTGCTGGATGGCAGGGATGTGCTTGGGCAGGCCCAAACCGGTACCGGCAAAACCGCGGCCTTCGCACTGCCGATACTTTCGAATCTCGAACTGAAACAAAAAGAGCCGCAGGTGCTAGTGCTCACGCCGACACGTGAACTTGCAATACAGGTTGCCGAGGCATTTAAATCCTACGCCTCGCAAATAAAAAGCTTTCACGTCTTGCCGGTCTATGGCGGACAAGAGTACGGCACCCAAGTACGCGCACTGCAACGCGGCGTGCATGTCATCGTCGGTACTCCGGGACGGGTGATGGATCATATGCGCCGTGGCAATATTAAACTCAATCAGTTGAAAACCCTGGTGCTCGATGAAGCCGATGAAATGCTGCGCATGGGCTTCATCGACGACGTCGAGTGGGTGTTGGAGCAAACCCCCAAACAGCGCCAGATAGCGCTGTTTTCGGCGACCATGCCGGCACCCATCCGTAAAATTACGCAGCGCTATTTGCGCAATCCTGCGGAAATTACGATCAAGGTAAAAACCACTACCGCGGAAACGATTCGTCAGCGTTATTGGCCGGTGACCGGCACGCATAAGCTGGATGCGCTCACGCGTATCCTCGAGGCCGAAACCTTTGATGCGATGCTGGTGTTTGTGCGCACCAAAACCGCGACACTTGAAGTCGCGGAAAAACTCGAGGCTCGGGGTTATCGAGCCAGCGCACTCAATGGCGACATCGCGCAGAAGAACCGTGAACGCATCATAATCCAGTTAAAAGCAGGCAAGCTCGATATCCTGGTTGCGACCGACGTGGCGGCGCGCGGTCTCGACGTCGATAGAATCAGTCACGTGATTAACTATGATATTCCGCACGATACCGAAGCCTATGTGCATCGCATCGGTCGTACCGGGCGAGCGGGCCGCCAGGGCGACGCAATCCTGTTTGTCGCACCGCGTGAAAACCGGATGCTGCAGGCGATTGAAAAGGCCACCCGTAAGGAAATCGAACTAATGGAATTGCCGTCGACCGACATGGTCAACAATCGCCGTATCGAGAAATTCAAACAACGCATCAGCGATACTATGGCTGAAGCAGACATCAGCCTGTTCAAGGGTCTGATCGAACAATACCAGCTGGAACAGCAGGTCGACACGCTCGATATCGCCGCGGCACTGGCGAAACTGATGCAGGGTAGCGCGCCATTTTTATTATCCAGTAAAGCAGTTGGCAAACCGGCACGTGAACCGGATCGAGGTGATTCCAGTGTTGCTAAAAAACCCCGCCGTGACCAATCACGAGACACTTCGGAGGGCGGGAGAAAACCGTGTCGGGAGGAGCCACGTCATGTCTCGCAGGGCGCGCGCAAGCCACCACGGGCGCAATCGGACCCGCGGGATCAGGCGATCGAAAAGGGAATGGATCGCTTTCGCATTGAAGTCGGCCATCAACACGAGGTGAAACCCGGCAACATCGTCGGTGCGATCGCCAATGAAGCCGATATCGACAGTAAATACATCGGACGTATTAATATCTTTGAGGAATATAGCCTGGTTGATCTACCCGAGAACATGCCCAAGGAATTGCTACGTGAGCTGAAGAACGTCCGGGTAGCGGGTCAGCGGCTGAACATAACGCTGCTGAGAGGCAAAAAGAGAAATGACAGTCCCGGGCCGACTGCTGCGAAACCGCCCCGCAGTAAGCCCAAAGCCAGGCACCGGGATAAAAAGAACAAGGGCAAACCAAAACGCGCGCGGCAGAAACAATAACAAACCAGGATCAACCACAAGCGGACGTACAATTGCCATTATCAAATAATTAAATAACCGCTTTCTCGGATACTATTACGGGCGCACACGGTTGAATAAAGATTGAAATGACCAGTATCTGGAAGTTGTTGATTTTCGGCGTTTGTATTTATGCCGTAATAGTCGCCTTCGTTTATTACCGGCAGTCGAGCCTGATTTATTACCCGAATATGCCGGGGCGGGACCTGGTTGAGACACCCGAACGGATCGGCCTCAAGTATCAAGATGTACACTTCGTAACCGAGGACAATGTTAACTTGCATGGTTGGTTCATTCCGCATACCACCGCTAAGGGCACGGTACTATTTTTTCATGGCAATGCCGGCAACATATCGCACCGCTTAGAGTCCATCGAAATCTTTCATAAACTCGAACTAAACGTTTTCATTATTGATTATCGAGGTTATGGACAAAGCGAAGGCAAAGTCACTGAACAAGGAACTTACCGCGATGCCGAGGCCGCCTGGGATTACCTGATCAGGACCCGGGGGTTTAACGCAAAACAAGTTGTTATCTTTGGGCGCTCATTGGGCGCATCGATCGCCAGCTGGCTAGCCAGCCAGCACACCCCGGCCGCACTCATTGTAGAATCCGGTTTTACCTCGGTACCCTCCATGGCAAAACGGATTTACCCCTTCTTACCGGTAAGCTGGCTAACTAATTTCAAATATGACACCAGAAATTACGTAAAAAGTATCGCCTGTCCGGTTCTGGTTGCACACAGCAGGAACGATGACATCATCCCTTTCGATGAAGGCCGGGAAATTTTCGTTGCGGCTCCCGAAGCCAAACAGTTTTTAGAAATGCAGGGCGGCCACAATGATGGATTTATGGTCAGTGGACTTGCTTATGTCGAAGGACTTAGATCTTTTATCCACGGGAATCTTGAATAGATCAAAATTCCTCGACTCATATCCGCTAACTGCGCTCCCAGAAAATATCGCCTGGTGCGGATGAAATCGCACCTACAGTCTCAAGCCGTTGAACGCCGAAGGCCTACTTCCCGCAGGTAGGTCCTCGTTTCATAATGATGAATTTCCGAGATCTGGTCTTGCCCTGAATTAGCGGACATCATGCAAATCGGTTAGATTCTCCTGAACTGTCGGAATTCTTTACAGTCATGCCCGAAAGTTGTAAAAAATTTTACACTTGACTGGTTTAGGAACTCGCGTGAAAAACTTATCTAACTGAAAGTAAAGGGAAAACCGTTTTTTGGTACGAATTATGCTTCTTTAAAGTTTACACAATAGCGCAATATTGAGGATGGGAGTATGAGCTGGTTAAGATTGATCGCACTTTTTACACTGGTAGGATTCTTTGGGCCGGTTCAGGCCACTTTGATCGGTGACACTGTTACCGCTGAAGTACAATTTAATGGCATCACAGTCGTAGGTTCAGCCGATGCCGTTGTTAATGATTTCGACTTTGAAACTCCAGAATTCTTCAATAATCCTGAATTTGATTTCACCCTCGTGGACATCGCGGTTTTCGATCAAGGAGCATTTTTTTATAATATATTAGGGCCGATGTGGACAGCAGACGAGACCTTCTTGCTAACTGGTCTTGATTGGGTCGGGCAGTCAGGAGAAATCGTCGGGATTGCCGATTACATTTTCCATGGCTTATCGATAGATCCCATCCTTGCGACTGGCCCACACTCTTTATCTGTGACAATACTGAGCGGAACCGAGATTTGGGATCTTTCTGATGAAGTTGCTTCTTCTCCTGTAGACGGTTTTCCTGAAATAGGATCTTTCGTCGGGGTGCTTCTGGATGTTAAGCACGGGGTGCCCGAACCTTCCATCATTGCTCTATTTGCAGCCGGTCTGTTTGGTTTAGGTTTTGCACGTCGCAGAATGCGCAGCTAATACTTAATCCATACAACTAATATTAAAGCCATCTCATCGAGGTGGCTTTTTTTATGAGCGGCGGATTTGGGGGCTGATCGCTCTCGCTTCCTGAACCAGTCCAGGTACATTCTACTGACGCCTACGCCTCGAGACCGGCAATTTGTGCCAGTGCATGATCGAGTAACACTTTTGCAATCACCCGGCCCTTGGCGGGCGTGGCGAACGTCGCCTGCCCGAATACGCCCGAACGTGACCACAGTCCCTGGCCTTTGTTACGCGTTAATCGGCCTTTACCCTCCGCGCCATCGTCGACCGCGAGGCGCATGTCCACGACTTCGGGTGCAATATGCAGCATTAAAGAAGTTTCATGCTCGTCGGCGTGCGACCCGTACTGCTGCTCGAGCAAATCAGGGGGAAGCGATTGCAGGGCTTGGTCGAGATTCAAATACTCCAGCGTGATGCCTTGGTCCAGCGCTTGTTTAGCCTCGGCGAGCGGGCGCAGCGTCGACAATCCGGTATTAACCACATAAAAACGCGACAATCCAAAACTGGCCAGGCTGGTACAGGTATCAACGATGACATCGCGCGCGGTTTCGCTACGCAAACTGATGGACCCCGGATACTCGATGAACGCGGGGTAAAAGGATGCATTGATCAACGGCGTGATGACCACCGGTAACCGTTGCCTGATTTCTTCCGCCAACCAGGTTGCGATGATGGCATCGTTATTAAGCGGCAAATGCGGGCCATGTTCTTTTGCTGCCGCACCGAGGGGGATAACCATAACTGGATTGTTCACAAACCATTGCTCTGCTTCGATCCAGCTAAGCGTTTCAAGCTTGACTCCGCACTTCATCTTTTTCTATGGTTGACCGAGTTGAATTAGTCCGATGATAACCTGCGATAAAACTTAATACACATCGATGATCAATCCGTTTATCCTGCCACGACTTATATCGGCGGTTGTGTAGGTGCTATCACCGGCTGGTCTTGATTGAGCTTGACAGGACGAATACAGAATTATGGATCAGAAAAGCTATTCGGCATGGAATCCCGGGATCGAATCGGAAATACCGGCAGCCTATCGTGAGCTCGAAACGATTTATAATCCGGCGAATGTCTTCACCACGCTAAACGAAGTCAACGAACTTGCCGCAGAAACCGGGATTAGTCCGGAAGAATTAATTAGCTTTCGACCGCATCGGCTGGTTTTGCATGAGCTGATCGTGCGCATTACCGCAGACATTGTCGTACTCGAAGGCGAGTATGAGGAAGACCTCGGTATTAATTTTCGCACCATCGCCCGGAAAATCTTTAGTAAGTACGTTATTCCCAACCTGATGCAAATCGAGCATAGTTTTGAAACCATGTGGACCCAGGTCGAGGACATGACCCTGCATGAACTCGAGACTGCGCTGTTACCAAAAACGCCGGCAATCAACGTAAAACCTTCATTTTGGTCGCGGCTGCTGGGCTCCAGGCCGAAACCGTCTGCGGCTGCCCCGCAAAGCCGGCAGGAACGTGAATTCGAATTGATCAACCACTACAAGCAACGCGGACTCAGCGCAGACGACAAATTATCGCGCGCCGTTTATCGAAGTTTGTATCGAGTTCTGGGATCGATAGCGACAACTCGCGGCTTCGTTGGTAACGATCCGGTCTACCTAAAGAACATCTGTGTCAGGCATGCCTGCAACTATCTCGGTAGTCACGAAATCGGCAGAAAGGTCGGCAAATTGGTAAACGAAACCATTACCAACGAGGGATACGCGCGCATAGCAGATGCCGAGAAACCGGTATTAATCAGCCTCAAGGGCGCATCAGCGTCCGGCAAGAGTTCGCTGCGACCAATGCTGAGCCAAATGATGACCGAACTCGGCATCGAAGATCACGGCTATGGCACGATCAGCCCCGATATCTGGCGGCGCATGCTGGCCGACTACGATGCCCTGGGGGAGAGTTACAAGTATGCTGGCCGATTCACCAGCCACGAAATCAACATTATAGACACCAAGCTCGATCACTATATTCGCGCCAAGGCCGAGCACCGACATTCGATCCCGCATCTGATGGTGGATCGATTTCGTTTCGATAGCTTCGCCAGCGAAAAGATTACCAATGTCCTGCACAAGACATATGTACGTTACATAGACACGATGTACATGTACTTTGTCGTGACGCCACCAGAGGCCACCGTCGAACGCGGCTGGGAACGCGGACTGGTACGCGGTCGCTATAAAGCGGTAGAGGATTTCCTCGGTCATTGCATCGAAGCATACGCCGGTATGCCTAAATTACTGTTCAAGTGGCTGGCGAATGACAAACCCAGATACTTTTTCGAGTTCCTCGACAATAGTGTCGCGAAAGGAACCTATCCCGAACTGATCGCCCGCGGCACCCAGGGTGAAATGCAGATATATCAAATTAGACCGTTTATCGATATAGAACGCTACCAACGCATCAATGTGCTCGCTACCGGCCCAAACCAGGTGGCAGCGCCGCCGGAACTGGAGTCGGTGGAAAAAAATCTGGGGTTTCTCAAACAATGCATCTCAAAATTCAAGCTAATCGAGTTAGTCGACAGGAAGTCCGATAGTAGTTTTCTAACGATTCACTCCGGCAGTTTTGAGATAATCGACGCCGAACTCTTCAAGCAAAGCCTGGCCGATGAGACCCTGCGCGAGATTGTCGGCCTGCTGGCGCCCGATTTGCTGCCCGCATAATGCCTGGGCTACACTGCGTTTAACCTGGAGATCAAAAGCATGAGCAAAATTACCAAGGGCAGCTGCCTGTGCCAAGCGGTCACTTACCAGTTTCAAGGACCCGAATATATTTTTCAATACTGCCACTGTTCACGCTGTCGCAAGTTCACCGGTAGTGCATTCGCCAGTAATCTTTTGGTCGATCCAAAGCAATTCGAGTGGCTTAGTGGCGAGGAAATGGTCGGTCGCTTCGATCACCCGGAGGCGAAGCATTTTGCCACCTGTTTCTGCAAGCAATGTGGTTCTTCGCTACCCTGGTTATCGCAAAGCGGCGCTGTGGTGGTCATTCCGGCCGGCACCCTGGATGAAAATCCCGGGATCAAACCCACGCAGAACATTTTCTGGAAAGATCGCGCGCCCTGGCGCGAAGCAGTGGATGCGCTGCCGCAATACGACGAATTGCAGCCGCGTAAAGTTAAAGACTGACGCCCATGCGATGAATAAACTTGCTGTCTGGATACTGATCGCTAACTGTCTATTGCTTGCGATAAGTCCGGCGCAGGCAGCATACCCCACAAACCCTATCCTGAGCGGTGATTCGATATATGTTTCGCAGCAGGGAATTTACAAGTTCGACCGCAACCGATCCGAGCCGCTCTGGTCAAGCCTGCCTGGTGTAGAAACCTTCGAACCCGTTATCCATAAAGAGTTACTACTGGTTGGTAGCACGCAGGGCTTATATGCGCTCGAACTTGCGACCGGACACATCGCCTGGCACATCGAGAAGCAACACACGCTGTTCACACCGAGTGTCTCCACCTGGGCATTTGCCGGAAGTTTACACGGCGAGCTGTACGCGATCGATCCCGAGCAGGGGCACATCATCTGGCGCAACCAGTTTCCGGGATGGATTTATTCGCCGGTTATTAACGAGGCTAGCGTGCAGCTTTGGACCGGTGGGCAAGCTCACAGGATTTTTGTGCTATCGGCGACAGAAGGCAGCCTTGAGCATGAGATCGCAACAACCCAGGAATTGGTCTTCAGCCCGATCGATCTCGGCAAAAACCGGATTGCTGTTAACCTGTTCGATGGCAGCACGCTCGTTATTGCAGCGCTTAGCGCAACAATCGAAGGCGTGCTCATGGGGGATTCACAACCCATCAATCTGCATCACTACGGCAACCGCATTTATCGCAGTCATCGCGATGGAACACTTAGCGCTTTCAACCGCAAAAAACTTGAATTCAGCTCACGCAAATCATTGGTCACACAGGACTTGACCATGCATCCTTCGTGGCCCGGGTACCTGCTACTCAGCGACCGTGATCGCAGCCTGATTCTGCTTAATCTCACTCAAGGTGATGATGCTTGTCGCATGCAACCCACTGGTCAATGGATTTTACCCCTCCAAATAGATGCAAAAAAAATCGTATATTTTAAAAAATCAATGCAACCTCCTGGCCTGATACCTGTCATAAATCAGGCACAGTGCAAATAAAAAAGGGGAATCCAAATGAAAAAAATGAAATTGATATGCCTGGGAGTTCTTGTATTTTTGACTGGGAACGTCAACGCCGCCGCGCCTTTTGGTGGTGAAGAAGATGTCAACTATGCCAAGAACTTGTGGCAGACCATGGTTGATGCCGGCTATGCCGGAAAGGGTGGTTTGATGTCAAGGCCCTATACCGGCCAACATCCACATGGCGCAATTCTTGATACTATCTCGGGAAAGATTGCAGTAGACGGAAAACTGCATGACATTATCGTCAAGCGCAATTACGGCGGTGAAGGTGTCAGTATCGCCACTGTCGCCAATGATCCAGCGAAGTATCTAAAAGCGGTTACCGTGATGCTGAAACGTCCGGGGTACGATCCTGAAACCCAGGATTGGTTCTGGGCGAAATTCAAGGCGGATGGCAGCCTGGACACCAATCCAGCAGGCATGATGCTCGCCGGCAAGGTTGCCAAAGGCAAGCCGAAGGGATGTATCGCCTGTCACACCGCCGCACCTGGCGGCGACATGATGTTTCTGCGCGATTAGTTGAAACCAGAACGTCACGCCCCCCCGCGCCAGCGGGGGGTGAGGTTTTCTAAAACAGGTTCTGCTGCTGACGTGTAATCTCGTCCATTGAAGAACCAATCGCGTTAAGAATCGTATCTGCGATAGGTGTCAGTTGTTTCTCGACAATATGGTCATAGTCGAGCTTCGCATTCTGGCACTCTAATGTCTGCGCTCCAGCAACGGTAATCACGTACTCGATCCAACTTCGGTTGCGATAGCGCGAAGGCTGTTGCTTCTGCTTAAACTCAACCTCCGCCTTGATCGCAGCCTGTGCATGCGGCGGAATATTCTTCTGGTACTCGGAGAGTTTTTTATGCAGGCGTTTGCGATACACCAGCTGTTGATCGTACTTGCCATCATACAGGTCGGCGACCGTCTGCAGAATGTAGTCGGCATATTCTTCGCCGTCAAAAATTAGCTGGTACAGGGTCTGCTGAAACTCACGGGCTAATTCTGTCCAGTCGGTGCGTACCGTTTCCAGCCCCTTGTAAACAATCTTGCGATTCCCCTGTTCGTCATCAATTAGGCCGGCATAGCGTTTCTTACTGCCCTGTTCCGAGCCACGCATGGTCGGCATGAAAAACTGCCGGAAGTGGGTTTCGAACTCCATTTCCAGGCAGGATTCGATACCATATTCATGTTGCAGGTGATCACGCCAATATCGATTGATCGTTGCGACCAGGTGGTTGCCAATTTCGGCCGCAGCGAGATTATCGCGCGGACCGTTTAACGAAACAAAAACCGAATCGGTATCGCCGTAAATGACTTCGTAACCCTGCGCTTCAATGAGTTTGACGGTCTGGATAATGATGTCGTGGCCACGCTTGGTGATCGAGCTGGTCAGGCGGGAATCGTGCAGCCGGCAACCGGCAGTGCCAAGCACGCCGTAGAACGAGTTCATGATGATCTTGATCGCCTGCGACAATGCGGCGTTACCGTCGAGCTTGGCCTGATCGCGCGCCGCCCACAGGCTTTCGATAATTTGCGGCAAGATATGCTCGTGCTTTTGAAAACTCGCCCCGTCGTACCCCGGAATGACATCTTCTGGGCCTGCCCGTTTCGCTGCGATCCGCGCATAGGGGTCGACACGGAAGGTACGAATAATACTCGGGTACAGGCTCTTGTAATCAAGTACCAGCACCGAATCTTGTAGCCCGGGGGTCGAGTCCATCACGTATCCTCCCGGTGCGCTTAGCTCTCCCTGGTAATCGCCGATGTTCGGTGCAATGTAGCCCTTGCGGTGTAAGCGCGGCAGGTAGAGATTATCGAACGCCGCAACCGAGCCACCGGCGCGATCCATTTCCAGGCCGGTAAGCCGGGCGCGTTCGATCGAAAACCTGACCAACTCCGTCTTTTCAAAAATATCCCAGACCAGCTGGCAATCTTCCAGGTTGTAAGCCGCCAGGGTTGCTTTCTCTTGCTTGAACTGTCGCTTGATCTCTTTCGCTTTATAAAGAGGGTCGGAGTGACTTTTATCGTGTATCATTTTGCCCCTACCGATCAACTCCTGGGCTACAGATTCAAGTGCAAAGCTTGCGAAGCTATAGGTGGCCGATCGCAGCGTATCGATGCCATCGAGCACCACCCTGCCCGGAATCAGCACAAAGTGATGATTGCTATCAGCCTGCGATTGCCGCCACAGCGGTAGCGATCCCGCGCGGCCGATGCCAAGCGGCACACCAAGCGCCTGGGACTTTTTCTGCAACAGCCTGAGATCAAAATTAATCACGTTCCAGCCAATCAAAATATCAGGATCGATTCGCTCAACCCATTCAACCCATCTTCTCAGCAAGCTGGCTTCATCGGCGAGATACTCGATAAAGTCGTTATCTTCCCCTTCTCCGATCATCAGGACCCGATTGGTGTTCAGAGTAACAAACGCAATCGAAAACAACGCATCGCTCTCATAGTCTGATTCGATGTCGAGCGACATGACTTCAAAATTCGGTATGTAATCTCCGGGTTGCAAACGAACGTTATGCAAAACCTCCTTGCTATAGTCCGTATCAATATCGATCGAGGCGGTGATGAAACGTTCGCACAGGAATCTTTCAGCCGGGCGAATATCCGCTTCGTAACAGGCGATATTGTTTTGCGTGAGCCTGTCGCGCGACCGGTAAAGCTGCTGCTGGGACGCAAAGTAAACCGCACTGACCGGTTCTTCGCTGAAGGTTTTCAGCTGCAGCGGTTTGATCGACACACCGCGAACGCTGCCGAGTAGCTCGTTTGCCGCAGGTGCGTCAGCCTGGTGAATAAAAAACAGGGCTTGCTGCTGGTGAATCGAAACCGCCAACGGTCCTTGTGCAGTCGTCAGCCAAAAGTCCAGGCGCACGCCTTCATTTTCATCAGACCACTGGCGAGTTAGTAAAAATGCCGGAGTCAACAGCTCACTTCCAAAAAAAGGTTAACTTTAACGCACATTACATTATTATCGCGGGTTCCCGTGTAATCATGCATCATCTTTGGAGACCACCATGCATCTT
>CAXMNA010000073.1:0-2804 GCA_964194715.1 uncultured Gammaproteobacteria bacterium | reverse complement strand
ACCCGCGAGCGTCTATCCCTTTAGAACCCGGGAGGCTATCCACGGACAGCCTCTCTATCTTTCTCCATATCCTCATGGCGAAAGTAACCTAATCGAAGAGCACTGAGCTATGCAACACATAATTATTGGTGCCGGCCCCGCAGGCGTGATAGCGGCGGAAACCCTGAGAAAATACGACCCGGACGCTTCCATTACGATAATCGGCGATGAACCGGAACCGCCTTATTCGCGAATGGCAATACCCTACTACCTGGCGAATAATATTGGCGAAGAGGGCAGTTACCTGCGTGACCCGGATGCTCATTACAGCCAGCAAAATATCGAACTGGTGCAGCAGCGGGTCGAAAAAGTCGACACAAAAGCTAAAAAGCTTAGCCTGTCGGATGGCAGCTCACGCGCCTACGACAAACTCTTACTGGCGACTGGCTCAAGTGCGATTAGCCCACCCATACCCGGGCTGGATTTACCGCAGGTACACTCTTGCTGGACTCTCGAAGATGCGCGCCACATTATAGAGTTGGCCCAGCCCGGTGCGAATGTGGTGCTGATCGGCGCCGGATTTATCGGTTGCATCATTCTCGAGTCACTGGTCAAGCGCGGCATCAACCTTTCCGTGGTAGAAACCGGCAACCGCATGGTTCCACGAATGCTCAATGATAAAGCCGGTGGTCTGCTCGAAAAATGGTGTGCTGATCAGGGCATCGACGTACATACCTCCTGTAGTGTTGAGTCAGTTACTGCCGCCGATAAAGACCAGGTGCAGGTAAGTTTGAGCGATGGCAGTAAGCTATCTGCAGCGCTGGTGATCACTGCGACCGGTGTCAAGCCGAATGTAGATATGCTCGAAGGTACCGATATCAAACTGGATATTGGTATATTGGTGAACCATTCGATGCAAACCAGTAATAGCGACGTCTATGCGGCAGGTGATGTGGCGCAGGGTATCGATTTTTCGACCGGCAATTTCGAAGTGCAGGCGATACAGCCGACCGCCAGTGACCATGGACGCATAGCGGCACTGAATATGTCGGGGAAAGTGACCGAGCACCATGGAACGTTGAATATGAACATACTCGATACGGTAGGATTGATTTCCTGTTCGTTCGGTCTGTGGATGGGCGTCGACGGCGGTGAACAGGCCGAGTTATATAATCCCGGCGAATTTCAGTACATCAACTTGCAGTTTGACGGCGATTGCCTGGTAGGGGCGAGCACGGTTGGCAAGACCCAGCATATTGGTGTTTTGCGCGGACTGATCGAATCCAAAATCCAGCTTGGGTCGTGGAAAGGGAGACTGCTAAAAGATCCTACCTGTATCATGGAGGCCTATGTGGGCTCCACCCAGGAACTCGGATATACCTGATGGGCAGGCCCATGTAAGAGACTGGCAATCTGATGATTATGTATATCGAGTTCTACGCTTCATTAATGAAGTATTTGCCACCGGGAAAATTAAGATTTCGCCGCGAAATAAAGGTTGAAAATTCACTGATTCTGAACCGCTTGATAGAGCGTTACCATATTTCGACCGAGGAGGCCCATATCGTGCTGGTAAATGGGCATTTTGTCTGTGGCGAAGACAGGGAACAAAAAGCTTTGCAGAAAGGTGATGTGGTCTCGATATGGCCACCCGTAGCCGGGGGGTAAAGTGCATACAGCGATTCCCGAAACAGGGACCATCGAATTAGAAATGGGCTATCGCGCTGACGAATTCGGAAATGTCTTAACCGGCACTTTTACCGGCGAAAAATCGGACTACCGTTGCCAGCCGTTATCGACCTGTCATTGGCGCATTACCCGGCCGGGCACAAGCCTGCTAATCGAGATCGTGGTTAGTGAAAAACCGCCACGCAAGCTCGGGTTATTCGTTTTACCAGTGCTGCGGGTCCAGTTTCATCTATTGGATACAGCTGCCGATCTGGAAGCAAAATTCTTTGAACGGTTCCATCAATATTTCCACAAGGGCGGCGGATAGATGGACGAAAAACAGCTCGATCGCTACGCCCGTCAAATCCGCCTGCCGCAAATCGGTGAGCGGGGGCAGCAAACAATACTCGATTCGAGAGCCCTGATTATCGGTATGGGTGGTCTTGGCTCACCCGCGGCAATGTATCTGGCCGCGGCGGGCATCGGCAAACTGGTGATCAGCGATTTCGACATAGTCGAGGCATCAAACCTGCAGCGGCAAATAATTCACGCCAACCGGTCGATTGGCGAAAACAAGGTCGACTCGGCGAAGCAGAGTATTGAAGCGCTAAATCCTGGTTGCGAAGTCGAGACCATCAATTATCAAATTGATGGGGACGAATTGAAATCGACCATTGATGGCGTCGATATCGTACTCGACTGCAGCGATAATTTTCCCACCCGCTTCGAGGTCAATCGATACTGCGTTGAAACCAGAACAGCGCTGGTTTCAGGAGCCGCAATTCGGCTCGAAGGCCAGATCATGAATTATCAGCCGGATGTTGAAGGCCCCTGCTACCAATGCCTGTATACACAGGTTTACGAAAATGCCGAGACCTGCGAAATGGAAGGAGTATTGGGCCCGGTAGTTGGTGTCATCGGTACCATGCAGGCGCTGCAAACGCTATTGATATTGACCGGTCAGGGCGAACCCCTGGTTGGAAGATTACTGCTGCTGGATGCAGCCAGTATGGAGTGGCAGGGGGTAAAATTACCCAAAAATCCGGCCTGCCCGATATGTGGGGATTAGTAGTTGAATAAAATCGTCATTCCGGCCGTAAGAGCCGGAATCTTACAATGATGGTAGGTTTCAATTCCGGCTCTGGGGCCGGAATGAC
>CAXMNA010000072.1:0-79741 GCA_964194715.1 uncultured Gammaproteobacteria bacterium | reverse complement strand
TTGACCACGAACATTGCGCCCTCGAGTCCCTCGCCAAAATCAACCTCGGATCCCGTCAGGTATTGATAGCTCATTTGATCAATCAGCAGAGTCACGCCATCTTTTTCCACGGTCTTGTCGTTTGGCTTGACTTCTTCATCGAGCGAAAAGGTGTACTGAAATCCGGAGCAACCACCGCCATAGACCGACACGCGCAGCATCAGGCTCGGATTTCCTTCCTCGTCCTGCAGGGCTTTGAGCTTTTTCACCGCGGAGTCGGAAAATTCAAGCAAGGTTTCACCGGAACTGGGTCCCAGTGCCATGCCGAAATTCGCATCGATGATTACTTCCATACCTCTACTCGCTAAAACTGCGTCCAACGTGACCAAATTATACCACTTAGAGTCAACTTTCTGCTAACGGTTCACCAGTACTGCTGCCGTGATTATTACCACTGCTTTGAATGTTCGACTTGTCTTCGAGGCGTTTTGGCAATTGATTACCCTGCGGCTGGTGCACCAGGCCACCATTAACCTCTGCGCCAATCGCCATTTCGATCAAGTTATAGTAAACACTACCCTTGATCCTCGATTTTGGCGCGAGTTCGACCCGTGTCGAACCGTAGACGTCACCGACGATTTCTCCATTGAGCACCATATTGGGCACTTTTACGTCACCTTCGATGCGTCCAAATTCACTTAGTATTAGAAGTGCGGTACTACCCTCTTCGGCAACGACATTGCCAATGATTGCTCCATCGACGTGGAGACCGCCTGAAAAAACAAAATCGCCTTTAATCTCGGTACCCTGACCAACCAGTGTGTCGATACGAGCTGCACTAAAACCTTTTTTTCTACCAAACATTTTATACACCCTCGGACAAAACTCGCGTCCATGAAATTGTTTCTGAAAATGATTTTACCTTCTTTGTAGTTGGTTTTATGCCTATTTCAACCTCGAAAGGCACAAAACCATCTGGTAACGCTATATCTCCTTCAAAAACCTGAAAGTACCGAAACGAGAATTTGGTGGCTTTATCGGTTTTTTCAAGGGCCAAATCAGTCAATTTCAACTCGCTGACACTGCCAGCCCTCTCCCCGCGAATGCGGACGTCGGCACCGCCGCTAATTTTTTTGGTGCCTTTGCCACTTTTCGTCAGAATCATTTTATAACTGTATTGATTCTGACTGTTCTTTTTACGCACTTCAAATGACTGCAGGTTAACACTTAAAGCAGCATCCTTAGGGGACACGATACCACGGTAAAATGCCAAATCTTCCCTTTGCGTCAACAGTTCCCGCTGCAGTTTTACCAGTTCCTGGTTCGCTAGCTCGTAGGCATCGCGCTCAATTTTGCTACTGCCGTCGAGATGTGCATTTTTTTGCAACAGATTTTTGTTGCGGGTCTCTAACTCTTCGATGCGACTAAGCAGGGTCTCGCGCTCCAAATGCAAACGATCGAGTTCGTAGGACTGATATCCCCGACCCAGGTAAAAAAACATCCCTATCAGTGCAACCAGTAATCCGACGCTGAGCCAAACCTTCCAGGGCTTGTGCTGTCTGACTTGAAATCCGCGATGTAAACTGCTCATGGCACTATCCCCGGGGCTTCCAGCCCAACGGTTTCGTCGAGGCCGAACATCAGGTTCATATTCTGAATCGCCTGACCGGCAGCACCTTTGACCAGGTTATCCTCGACTGACAATACGACGTACTTGTTACCTTCCGCCAGGTAATGAACCGCAATCCGGCAGGTATTGGCACCACGCACACTGCGGGTCTCGGGATGCGAGCCCGCGGGCATCACGTCGACAAAAGGTTCATCGCGATAATAATCCTCGAACAGGCTTTGTACCTGATCAGCCGATCCCCTGGCATCCGCATAGACGGTTGCGTGAATGCCACGAATCATTGGCATCAGGTGGGGTGTAAACACGAGATCCGAGTCGGCATCAAGAGTCTGCAGAATTGCTCTAATTTCGGGCAAATGGCGATGCCCGGAGACTGCATAAGCCTTGACCGACTCGGTCACTTCACAAAACGCCGTACCAACATTGGCATTGCGCCCGGCACCGCTGGTACCGGATTTACAATCAGCAATGATTGTTCCTGGATCGATTAGCTTGTTTACCAACAATGGAATCAACGCGAGTATAACCGATGAGGGATAGCAACCCGGATTGGCTACCAGCCGCGCACCACGAATCGCCTCACGATTCAATTCGGGTAAGCCATAAATCGCCTCCTCGACCAGTTCCGGGCAGGCATGGGTCGTGCCATACCATTGTTCCCAGGTGGGGACGTGTTTGATCCTGAAATCCGCAGCAAGATCAATAATACGAACCCCGGCTTTGAGCAATTCTGCTGCCTGCGTCATCGCGGTGGTATTCGGCGTGGCAAAAAACACAAGATCACAATCCTGGTAGGAATCTACCGACGGTTCGCTGAAATTCAAATCAACCATACCCCTCAGACTCGGGAAAAGGTCGACGACGGGATTGCCTGCCTGCGAACGGGAAGTAATGACTTCTACTTTCGCTTGCGGATGCAGCGCCAGTAGACGCATCAATTCCACCCCGGTATACCCGGTGCCGCCAACTATTCCAATCTTTATCATTCTATTGTTTCGATCATGCCGCTAAAATGGACGCGCATTATACATTGACCGTATTCCGACACCATTAAAAAACACCAGTTTACAGTCATTTAGCACACCTTTCTAAGAGAATCTATAATGATTTGGGTTAAAGCATTTCACATTATTTTCATGGTGGCCTGGTTTGCCGGCATTTTTTACCTGCCACGCCTGTTTGTTAATCATGCAATGGCGGAAGAAGAGGATGTCAGAGCCCGCCTGGCCCTGATGGAAAACAGGCTCTATCGCTTCATCACGCCATGGATGCTGTTGACTATCGGTTTCGGACTATGGTTGCTTTTTGACTATGCCTGGGCCGCCTATTCCCCTATGTGGTGGCTGCAACTGAAGCTGGCGCTGGTTGCGCTGCTGATCGGCTACCATTTTTACTGCGGCAAAATCATACGTGATCTGGCCAACAATCGCTGTCAACGTTCGCATGTCTGGTTCCGCTGGTTCAATGAATTTCCGGTATTGGTATTGTTCGTGGTAATAATCCTTGCCGTCGTCAAACCTTTTTAGGATCTGCGCCAGATTGCGTAGGTAGGCGTGTATCTCGGTATCACGTCGCTATTGCAAGATCCCGGCGGTCCGACGCATCGGTAAGTGCTTCGCACTTTCCGGGATGACCGCTAACGCGGTCATTTACCGGCCCGGATGAAGCCCCCGAGACCGCGCTCGTCAAGCTTGCCAGCGTACATTTCACGAATCAGGAGCGCATCCGACATGGCAAGAGCCTGTTGTAGGAGCCCGGTTAACTCGGCATAACTAAAGGACATGATGACTTTTTTCGCGCGCAACAGGCTGCCGACGCTCATTGACAGACTATCGATACCCATACCCAGTAAAGCCATAACCCCGAGCGGATCCCCTGCCAGTTCACCGCAAACGCTCACCGGGGTATCACTGACCGCCGCGCCCTGGACGATCTGGCACATGGCTTTTAATACTGCAGGGTGCAGCGAAGAGTAGAGTTCAGCGACATTTTCATTGTTTCGATCTACCGCAAGCAGATACTGGGTCAAATCGTTGGTACCGATCGATACAAAATCAACTAGCGAGCAGATATCTTCAATCTGATACACGGCTGACGGCACCTCGATCATGGCACCGATCTTGGGTAGCGATATTTTGTCTCCCGACTCTTCCTCGATTTCGGCGAGCACGCGCTTGATCAGGAACAGTGATTCCTCCAGCTCGCGTTTACCACTAATCATCGGCAACAGGATTTCCAGATTATCGACACCGATGTTGGCACGAATCATCGCGCGCACCTGGGTCACGAAAATCTCTGGATGATCCAATGTTATCCGCACACCCCGCCAGCCCAGAAATGGATTGGCTTCACTTATCGGGAAATAGCTAAGCGGCTTATCTCCGCCGACATCGAGCGTGCGCAGTACCACCGGCATCCCTTTAAAAGTTTCCAGTACATTCCTGTAAATCAGATATTGTTCTTCCTCGCTCGGAAAACGATCGCGAATTTGAAACGGGATTTCGGTGCGATACAGCCCCACCCCTTCGGCACCACTGCGTAACGACGGTGTGTGATCGGACATCAATCCCGAATTAACCAAAAGTGAAACCGCTCGCTTGTCAGTCGTGACCGCCGGCTGATTTTTAAGCTCGAGTAAATCCTGCTCGATTACCGCTTCTTCTTCCAGGTACTGACGGTATTCAGCAAGTATCGCCTTATCCGGGTTAACAAACGCCGATCCGTTATAGCCATCGACAACCAGATTAACCCCATCGAGCTGTTTTACCTGTAAATTAGTTACCCCCATAACCGCCGGGATACCGAGTGCATGCGCCAGGATCGCAACATGCGAGGAACTACTGCCATGGGATGACACAATCCCGCTAAGACAATCTAAAGGCACATCGGCCAGGTCGGTTGCGGTGACTTCTTCGCCGACAAGAATGGTTTGATCGGGGAAATCGATATATAAACTTTGTTCGAGCATTAATTTTCGCAGTACCCGCAATCCGAGATCACGAATATCATTAGCGCGCTCGGCCAGGTACCGGTCTTCCATCTGGGTAAACACATAAGCATGCTGCTCAACTGTATCGCGCCAGCTGGATGGAGCCCAGTTACCAGCATTAATGCCCTTCTCGGTGTCGTCTATAAGTGACCCACCGGCTAGCATCTGCGCATAAGCCAGGAACAACGCACATTCTTCTTCCGGTAGCACGGCGCGCATCATTTCTGCCTGGTTGGTTAATTCTTCACAAACCTTGAGCACGGCTGCACGGAAACTTTGCAGCTCAGCGTCGATATCATCGGTTTTCCGGTCGGGGACCGATTCGAGATTTACCCCGCGGTTCAGCACCATCGCCACACCGATCGCCATACCCGGCGCGCCAGCAACCCCTTTGCACATATAGGTGCTTGCCTCGGTACCGAAGCGTCCCTTGTTTTTAGCGCGTTCAATCGACGTCGCGAGCTGCGCGGCGAGGGTTGTTAAATAAGCTTCCTCGTCTTCATTGAAAACATTTTTCGCACGCTGCACCGAGATAACACCCAGCACTTCGCGATGTGCAATAATCGGCACGCCAAGCATTATTGGAAATTTAACTTCGCCGGAATCAGCGACCAGTAAAAATTTCTTGTGCTTTGGTGCATCGGTCAGATTCATTGCTTCTGCCCGCTCAGCGATGGTACCGATCAAACCCTGGCCCAGCCTTCTTTCTACCTTGCCAATAATGTCTGGATTCAATCCGTTACAGGCCTGCAGTACATATGCGCCCGGATCATCTTGCTTGGCCAGAAAAATCGAACAGGCATCAGCATTGAGGTCCTGGGTCAGGCTCTCGTTGATCAGCACAAGCGTACTATCGATATCAGGGGCCCGGTTGACCTCCTGAACGATACGCTGCAACCTGTGAATCATCGATGCCACTGTTTACTCCCCCCGGAATAAATTTTCAGTCGTTTGCCTGTGCAGTTGCC
Source organism: uncultured Gammaproteobacteria bacterium (assembly GCA_964194715.1). Taxonomy (GTDB): domain Bacteria; phylum Pseudomonadota; class Gammaproteobacteria. The sequence continues at coordinate 74,175 of CAXMNA010000072.1, read as the reverse complement.
GACGGCAGCCTGGGCTCTAATTGTGCAAGCGCGCACTGGTACACGCGACGTTTAAAAAAGACGACGTTTTCGACCGGGTACCAGTAATCAACCCATTCCCAGTGATCAAACTCCGGTTTTCGGGACGCGCCCAGATTGAAGCTCTCTTCGTCAGATTCGAGTTGCAGCAGGTACCAAAGTTGCTTCTGCCCGATACAACGCGGCTCAGAACGACGCATCAATCGCTTTGGTAACTTGTAACGTAACCAGCTGTCTGTGGCCCCCAGTAACGAAACGTGACCAGACTCTAACCCGGTCTCCTCCCATAATTCACGATACATAGCGTCCCTGGGGTTTTCATTGCTGCTGATGCCACCTTGAGGAAATTGCCACGCATCCTGCCCAATACGGCGCGCCCACATCACCTTCCCAGCACTGTTGCACAATACTATTCCAACGTTTGCACGGTAGCCATCTGGATCAATCATTTCGCCGGTCACCATAAATCGATTAGAATCTGAGCCGCCCATTCTGACATAGACTTTTGGATTCCAGCAAGCTGAGACACAGGAAGCAAACCATGACACTCGCGATTTTCGATCTTGACCATACCCTGCTAACCGGCGATAGCGACTATCTCTGGGGCGAATATATGGTTGAAAATCTTATTGTCGATGAGCAGGAATACCGTGAACGAAACGAGGTTTTCTATAAGGATTATCAGCGCGGATCTCTCGATAGCGACCGCTATCTGGAATTCGCACTCCAGCCCCTGACGCATTTCACTATTGAAGAACTCCACGCATGGCGTGCAGATTATGTGGAAAAATGGATTAAACCGATTATCGCACCGGGTGCCAGAAAATTACTCGATAGCCATCGTGACCAGGGACACAAATTGCTCATAATTAGTGCAACCAACCTGTTTGTCACCGAACCGATTGCACAATTGCTTGGGGTACCGACAGTCCTTGCGACCAAACCCGAGATAATCGATAACCGTTACACGGGTCGCTATCTTGGTACCCCGACCTACCAGGAAGGCAAGGTGGTTGTGCTAAAGGAGTGGCTCAGAGACTGCAATTTCCGCCTCGACGGAAGCTACTTTTACAGCGATTCGATCAACGATCTATCGCTTCTCGAGCAGGTCGACAATCCAATCGCGGTCAATCCCGAGGACGAGTTAAGAGCCGTTGCCGAGTCCCGCAACTGGGAAATCATCAATCTACGTTGATTCAAAAAGTTATTCTTTGCAGAGCGACTTTAACCAGTAGGAGCTAACTGAAGGCTAGGCCTTGGGAAGCGTGACACCTTTTTGCCCCTGGTACTTGCCACCCCGATCTTTATATGAAATCTCGCAGACTTCGTCGGATTCATAGAACAGCATTTGCGCCACCCCCTCGTTGGCATAAATTTTTGCCGGCAGCGGAGTTGAATTTGAAAACTCAAGCGTGACATGCCCCTCCCATTCGGGTTCCAGCGGGGTTACATTGACGATAATGCCACAGCGAGCATACGTGGATTTACCGAGACAAATCGTCAGCACGCTGCGGGGTATGCGGAAGTACTCGACGGTACGTGCCAGTGCAAATGAATTCGGCGGGATAATGCAGACATCGGATTGAATGTCGACAAAGCTATCGTCGGCGAAATTCTTCGGATCGACGATAGCCGAGTTGATATTGGTGAAGATTTTAAACTCGTCAGCACAGCGCACGTCGTAGCCATAACTCGAGGTGCCGTAGGAAATAATACGACCATTTCCCGATTCACGTACCTGTCCGGATTCGAAGGGTTCGATCATACCTTCTGACTCCGCCATTCGACGAATCCAACGATCCGATTTTATACTCACAGGCTAACCTCAAAAAAAGCGCAGTATATCTGTTCGAAGGCACGGGCGTCGATGAGGATTCGATATTTCCCCTGCTTGTGCGAGCAAATTTCATCCTTTTAAACTCCTAAACGGTAGACCAAACAGTTCTTAAGGCATTTTGACGAGGTGCCGATAACAATATAATGGCAGGTTCACCACAAACTTGGCGTAAGCGTACACCCTGGCTCAAGAATCTGCGCCAGATGCTGCGCTTTCGCCTCGCTCGTAGGTTATTTCTGGTAGTGTTTGCTGCCATCGTACTGATCGAATTCATTATCGTTATTCCTTCGTACAACAACTACCAGTCGTCGCTGCTGGCCAATTATCGGGAGCTGGCCCGCATCGCCACGTCCGCGGCGCTGGCCCACCATTCTCATATAAGCACGGCCATCGCGAACGACCTTGAGAACCTGATCGCGACTGACCCGCGCCTGCTGGGTGCCAGCGCGCTCGATGTCTCTGGAAGCCCGATCGTAAAAGCAGGCGATACCGTAGAGCTGACAGCGACTGCAACCCAGCGCTCGTATGTCAAACTATCAGGTCAGGCACCGACCTACGACGTATTTTTTTCGGCGGCAGAGCTGGGGACCGAGACCGATGTTATCCTGCGCATGGATGCTACCGCAATCAACGAAGAGCTGAATCGTTTTTTGGTTCGAATCCTTGGACTGACATTGATCATCTGCGCTGTCGCCGGATCTATCGTTTTTATCTATGTCGTCTTCAACTTGATCTATCCGCTCGAAGAAATTCATGCAAGTTTGAAACAGGCGAAAGTTGATCCGGTACGGGCCGACCAAAACAATATACGTCACTCACGCAAGGATGAACTGGGCGAAACTATCGACCTACTCAATGATGCGCTACGAGAAATCGGTGAAAGCCACCGCTCCGATGTCGCATTTCAGGAACAGCGTCTACATGACTTTGCCGAGTCCGGTTCCGACTGGTTTTGGGAAATGGACGAACATCTCCGCTTCAGTTACTTCTCGGAAAGCCTTGAATCGGTCACCGGCGTGTCCCCGAAAAAACTGCTGGGAAAAACTCGGGCCGAAACCGGCATTCCCGGTATGCCCGCAGAAACCTTTAATGAGCACCTGGCAACCCTGGAAAATCGGCAACCATTTCGTGACTTTACTCACCCCCGGGACAAGGAGGATGGCTCCCGGGTATGGCTCTCGATTAGCGCCAAACCTGTTTACAGCGCCGCTGGGCGCTTTCTAGGTTTTCGCGGAACCGGATCAGACATTACCTCACTGTACGTGGCCCAACAGGAACTGGTCGCGGCCAAGGAAGAGGCGGAACAGAGTAACCGCGCGAAATCAGAATTTCTCGCAATCATGAGCCATGAAATACGCACGCCGATGAACGGAGTGATCGGGATGACCGATCTGCTGATAGACAGCAACCTGGATGACAACCAAAAACACTACGCTCAGATTATCCAGGATTCAGGTACCGCGCTGCTGCGGATAATCAACGATATTCTTGACCTGTCCCGGCTGGAAGCGCGCCGGATAACTCTTGAACAGGCCGAATTCGAATACTCCAGCGTGGTCTCGGGAGTGGTCGACATATTAGAACCCCAGGCCAGGGAGAAAGGACTTGAGCTCACCTATGAGATTGGTTCGGATGTGCAGGCCAGCTACCTTGGCGATTACGGGCGTTTGCGCCAGGTCATGGTCAACCTGGTCGGCAACGCGATCAAGTTTACCCGGCAGGGTTCTATTTCAATCAAGGTTGAACGTGTCGGCGGTGATGATCATAAACCCAGGCTGCGTACCGAAATCAACGATACCGGCACCGGCATTCCATCCGATTCAATCGCCAAATTGTTCAAAAGCTTTACCCAGGTCGATGCGTCAACTTCGCGCAAATTTGGCGGCACCGGCCTGGGGCTTGCGATCTGTCGCAAAATTATTGAAGCCATGGGCGGTGAAATCGGTGTTTCCAGTACCGAAGGTAAAGGCAGCCAGTTCTGGTTTGAAATCTCATTGCCACGCTTCGACCCGAAAGCACACGGTGAAGACCGCGACGATACGATCACGATCATACCCGGACAGCAGTTCAGAGCCGATCAGACCGGCGCCCAACTGCGCATCCTGGTGGTAGACGACGTACCAGTGAACCTGATCGTGGTCGAGAAAATGCTGGATAGCGTCGGTTACCAGGTAGAATCTGCTGTCAACGGAGTCGAAGCCATCGAAGCCGTTAAGGTAAAACACTATGACCTGATTTTTATGGATATCCAGATGCCTGAAATGGATGGGTATGAGGCTACCCGTCAAATTCGCAAACTGGGCCTGGAAACTAACAGCATCCCGATTGTGGCGATAACTGCGAATACCCAGGATAGCGACCGCAATGACTGTATCGAGGCCGGTATGAATGATTACATCGCAAAACCAATTGTCAAAAAGCAACTGGTTGCGTTGCTTGACCGGTACTTCCCCCCGGCCGAACTGAACACCCGCAAAGTCGGCTAGCTAGATAGCGCGTTCACGAAAGTGTGTATAGAGTGCATCACTGAAAACCTTGACCCGCCTTGAAACCAGACGACCCGGTGGATAAACCGCGTACATACCCACTTCAGGGTTTGGATACTCTGTCAATATCGCGACCAGGTCACCAGCTTCGATATAGTCCTGCAGATACGCCGCGGGGCCACTCACAATTGCCTGGCCGCAGCTGGCGATTGCCGCCAGAAACTCACCATTGTTTGCACTGAGTCGATATTTCATTCTTGGGCTTACCTGTTTGCCATCCTTCTCATAAAACCACTGCCTGCCCACCGCAACATTGCTGTAAACGAGCACTTCGTGTTGTGACAGTTCTGATGGGTGCCGTGGTTCGCCATGCTGTTTGAGGTAAGCGGGGCTCGCACAAACTGAAAAGTGGACACTGGCAAGTTTACGCGCGATCAAGCTTGAGTCGGCCAGGTTCCCAATCCGTATCGCCAGATCGATATTCTCTTCAATCAGATCGACCTGGCGGTCGCTCAGATCAATATCGATCTTGATTTCAGCGTGTTCGCTCAGAAAATTGCTAATCGGTTCAGCAAGTTGTCTGACGCCGAAACCTAGCGGCAGTGCAAGTTTAATCCTGCCCGATACCTCGCACTGAGAGTCGGCGACAAATTGCTCGGCCTCATGCAAATCAGCAAGGAGCTGCGTTGCACGCTGATAAAACTCGCTACCGGCCTCGGTCAATGACTGGCGTCGGGTTGTGCGCTGTAACAATTGCACCCCGAGTCGCTGCTCGAGTCCGCTGACGCGCCGGCTCACCATCGACTTCGCAGTGCCAAGCTTTTCACTCGCATTGCTGAAGCCCCGAAAATCTACCACCGCAACAAAAGCTTCAAGCTCTTCAAAACGATTCATATTGTTCTCTAATTAGCAACAGTATTTTATAATTTCCCATATTTATAATTATATTAGGAACAATCATAATAACCTCAATTCCAATCAAACGCGAGGATATATCATGCCAAACCAAATCAATATTTTACGACTTGACGCCAGCGCCAGCCCTGGTGACTCGAGCAGTCGCAACCTCGGTGATTTCCTGATCAAGCAGCTTGAGCTGGGTAACCCGCGGGCGGAAATGCGCTCTCGTGATCTAAACCAGGATCTGTCGTTTATCGACAGTAACTGGATAGCGGCTAACGTCACCGCCAGTGATGATCGTGACGCTGCCCAGTCGGCGCGATTGGCTTTTTCCGATCAACTCATCGATGAGCTCAACTGGGCAGATCATATTATTTTAACAACCCCGATGTATAACTTCGGCATCCCGGCAACACTGAAAGCCTGGGTCGACCAGGTTTGCCGTGCCGGCGTCACATTTCGTTACGGCGCAAACGGGCCCGAGGGACTGCTTAAGGGTAAAAGTGTCGACATCATCATTACCACGGGTGGTGCGCCACTGAATAGCCCGGTAGACTTTGTCAGCGGTTACCTGAAGCAGGTATTTGCTTTCATCGGTATCGAAGATATCAATATCATCGGCGCCGACCGCATGAACGTCAATGCAGATGCAAGTTTTGCCGGGGCGATATCACAGATCGAACAAACCTATCCGGCAGTCGCGGCGTAGGAGCAACAATGAATACTCGTAAAGTTCAGAAAGTCATCACCGGGCAAGCAACAACCGACGGCGCCGGGGTGGAGTTAGTACGCGTTATCGGGCAACCCGCCTTGATGGATCTCGACCCGTTCTTGTTACTCGATACGTTCCGTTCAGATGACCCCGACGATTACATCGCCGGCTTCCCGCCGCATCCGCATCGTGGATTTGAAACCGTAACCTACCTGCTCAACGGGCGCATGCGCCATAAAGATAACGCCGGCAACGAAGGTGTCATCGAACCCGGAGGCATACAATGGATGACCGCGGGTAAAGGCATCGTGCATTCCGAAATGCCGGAACAGCAGGATGGTCTCCTCGAAGGCTTTCAGCTCTGGATCAACCTGCCCGGTTCCCACAAGATGGACCTGCCGGCATACCAGGAGCATGATGCGGAGCATATTCCGACCGAAACCAGGCCTGGCACCTCGATCAAAGTGATCAGTGGCAAGACTTCGCAAGGCACGACCGGCCCGGTCAGTCAACCGCTTACCGACCCGGTCTATCTTGATGTGTCGTTGCAACCAGGCACCCGGTTTAACGAAAACCTCGCTGCCGATCATAATGCCTTTGTCTATGTCATCAATGGCGAGCTATTGCTTGAGGGCGCTGACGGAAATCAAATCAACCTGAAGCGCGATCAACTTGCGGTACTTGGCAAAGGTGACACGGTCGCGTTACAGGGTGGCGATCGGGCAAGCCGGTTTTTGCTGGTCGCGGGTAAACCGATCAACGAGCCGGTGGCACGTGGAGGCCCGTTCGTAATGAATACCGAGGCCGAGGTACGCCAGGCATTCAGCGATTACCAGCGCGGTAATTTTTAGTTTCCCGTGTCACCCCCCGCATACGCGGGGTTGACGTATCGGAATCCTGTAACGCGCCACCATTACAAGATCCCGGGTCAAGCCCGGGATGACCTGAAATAGCTTCGCTATTTCAGGTCAGTTGTTCTGGATGACGATATTCGGGAAAGCGGCTGAGTGATCGCGCGCCTTGGTGGCGAGTTTGGCCGCGGTCTTGCGAGCGACGTCGCGGTAAATCCCGCTGATCTGGCTATCCGCCATCGCGGCCACGGTGGGATTACCGCTATCCGACTGTTCGCGGATGTGAATATCGAGCGGTAGCGAGCCGAGCAAATCGACACCGTGTTCTGCGGACATGCGTGCACCGCCACCTTCACCAAAAATATGTTCGCTGTGCCCACACTCACTACAGATGTGAATACTCATGTTCTCAATGATTCCGAGCACCGGCACTTCAACTTTTTCGAACATCTTAAGCCCCTTGCGCGCATCGAGCAGCGCAATATCCTGCGGGGTAGTAACGATTACCGCGCCGCTAACCGGTATCTTCTGCGCCAGCGTTAACTGGATGTCGCCGGTTCCTGGCGGTAAATCGATTATCAGATAATCAACGTCCGTCCAGTGGGTGTCATTGAGTAACTGTTCGAGCGCCTGGGTGACCATCGGGCCGCGCCAGATCATCGGGGTATCTTCCTCGACCAGGTAGCCAATCGACATCGACTGGATGCCGTGCCCGACCATCGGTTCGAGACTCTTGCCATCGGATGACTCGGGCTGTCCCTTGCAACCGAGCATACGCGGAATACTGGGCCCGTAAATATCGGCGTCAAGAATACCGACAGTAGCGCCTTCTGCCTGCAGTGCGAGGGCGAGATTAACAGCGGTCGTGGACTTGCCCACTCCACCCTTGCCGGAGGCAACCGCGATGACGTTCTTGATGCCTTCAAGGGGTTTTAAATTCTGCTGCACTGCATGCGATTTGACCTGGCTCGAAACTTTTACCTCGGCCTCGCCGATACCTTCGATGTCACCTAGCGCCGTCTGGATTTCCTGCTTCAGTGAATCGAAATAGCCAGCCGCCGGGTAGCCCAGCTGAATTTGAATTATCCAGTTGTCTCCATCCTGCTCGATCGATTTGACGGCCTTGCTCGAGACCAGGTCGGTTTCCATGTTGGGGTCGATGACCTGCCCCAGTTTCATTTCAATCTGTGATTTATCATTCGCCATGGGAATATGTTTGTCAGGGTTTCTGGGACGAGGGCGCATTTTACCCGAGCCGGTCAATAAATATCACTTAGTTTTTATGTGAATGTTCTATACAGGTAATGATCCACCACCTAAAATACAGTGTTTTGCCAGGCCAGCCCTTTCGATGAGTTCCAAATCCCGCCAGATCGTGGTCACCAGCGCGTTACCCTATGCCAATGGTCCGATTCATATCGGTCATATGCTGGAGTACGTGCAGACCGACATCTGGGCACGCTTCCAAAAGCTGCGCGGCCATGAATGCATCTATGTCTGCGCCGACGATGCGCACGGCACGCCAATCATGCTGCGCGCGCAGGCAGAAGGGGTTACCCCGGAAGTATTGATCGAACGTATGCACAAGGAACACTTGCAGGACTTTACTGATTTTGGAGTCGCATTCGACAATTATTACAGCACCCACTCAGACGAAAATCGTTTTTTCGCCGAATACATCTATACCCAGCTGCGAGACGCAGGGCATATTCGTACGCGCGTCATTTCGCAGGCCTATGATCCCAAGGCGAAAATGTTCCTGCCAGATCGATTCATCAAGGGTAACTGTCCCAACTGCGGTACTGCCGATCAATACGGGGATAACTGCGAAAACTGCGGTGCTACCTATGCGCCCACCGATCTCAAGAATCCGGTCTCAGTCGTCAGTGGCGAAACGCCGATCGAAAAAGATTCGGAGCAGTATTTCTTCAAGCTGGAAGACTTCGAAGACATGCTCAAAACCTGGTTTGACGACGGGCATGTGCAAACTGAAATTGCCAACAAGATGAATGAATGGCTCGATGAAGGTCTCAAGGACTGGGACATTTCACGCAATGCTCCCTACTGGGGTTTCGAGATTCCAGATGCGCCAGGAAAATATTTTTACGTCTGGTTAGACGCGCCGATTGGTTACATGGCGAGCTTCAAGAACTGGTGTGAAGCCACCGGACATGACTTCGACGAATACTGGAGCGTGGATAGTAAGCACGAGCTTTACCATTTCATTGGGAAAGATATCGCCCGCTTCCATACCATGTTCTGGCCGGCGATGCTGCATGGTGCCGGTTTCCGCAAGCCGACTGCGGTTTATTGCCATGGATTCCTGACCGTAGATGGGCAAAAGATGTCCAAGTCACGCGGCACATTTATTATTGCGCGCACTTATCTTAAGCACTTGAATCCTGAGTACTTGCGCTATTACTTTGCCGCGAAGCTCGGTTCCGGGATCGATGACATCGATCTGAATCTCGAGGATTTCACAACTCGCGTCAATTCCGACCTGGTTGGCAAGCTGGTGAACATCGCCAGTCGCTGCGCCGGGTTCATTAACAAACGCTTCGATAGCAAGCTTGTCGCCAAGCTCTCCAGTGAAGATTTGAGCCAGCAATTTCTCGAAGCCGCGGAGCCAATCGCCGAACACTATGAGAATCGCGAATTCGGCAAGGCGATGCGCGACATCATGGCGCTGGCCGATAAGGTCAACCAGTACATCGATGAAAAACAGCCCTGGGTCACCATCAAGGACACAACGCGCGCGGCTGAAGTACAGGATGTCTGTAGCATCGGTTTGAATTGTTTCCGTCAGCTGATCATCCTGTTGAAACCCGTTTTGCCCCAGCTGGCCACGCAGGCCGAGGAATTCCTCAATGTTGGTGATCTCAGCTGGGCCGATTTAGGCGATAACCTGCTGGACCATAGCATTAATCGTTTCAAGCCCCTGATGACCAGGATCGAACCGGTTTTTATCGAACGCATGATCGAGGCAACAAAGGAAGACCTGGTCGCAGAACAGAAGATACAACAGGGTTCCGGCGACCCATCGATCGAAGCCATCGCGCCCGAAATCAGCCATGACGATTTCGCCCGGCTGGATTTCCGGGTAGCAAAAATCGTTGCTGCCAAACGCGTCGAAAAATCTGACAAACTATTACAGCTCACCCTGGATATCGGTACTGAAACCCGTAATGTATTTGCGGGACTCTGCAACGCCTACCGGCCAGAGGACCTGGAAGGAAAACTCACCATAATGGTTGCCAACCTGGCACCACGCAAAATGCGCTTTGGAGTATCCGAAGGCATGGTACTGGCGGCAGGTTCCGGCGAAACCGAACTCTATATCCTGAACCCGGACTCGGGCGCGAAACCAGGAATGCGAGTTAGTTAGTTGTTATTACGCCTGATCACAGCCAGCCTTTTGCTCGTGGGCATAATCACTCCGCCCGCTGCAGCTATGGATTCCAAGAATATCTACCAGCTCAATCAGCAGCGGGTATTCCAGGTACGCGTACTCAATCGCGAAACCGGCAAGAAATCCAGTATCGGATCAGGTTTTATCGTCGGTGACGGGAGCCAGGTTGCGACCAACTACCACGTCATCGGCCAGGTCATTCTTGAGCCCGAGTTGTTTTACATTTCATTCATCGGCAAAGATGGACAGGAAGGCGAGCTAAAACTGCTAGGGCTTGACGTCGCCCGCGACCTGGCCCTGCTGGGTGCCGATAAGCCAATTGGCGAAGCGATCAAGATGAGTCCGTTACCACCGCGTGGCGCACCGATTTTCGCAATGGGTAATCCACTGGACTTGGGACTTAGTATCGCGGTTGGTACCAACGGCGGAATATTAAACCAGACCGATGATAGTCGTATCCTGTTTTCCGGTAGCCTCAATCCTGGCATGAGCGGTGGCCCCACTTTTAACGACCAGGGGGAAGTAATCGGGATAAACGTCGCCACCGCGCGCAACGATATCAGCTTCATCGTACCGTCTCGATTTTTAAACGACTTAATCGAACAATCTGCAGCCGTTGCTTTCGACAGTGAAGAAGACCTCAAACTCGAAGTTGCGCGTCAGATACTGGCTTATGAAACCACCTACATCGAGCAATTACTCGAGGGCGACTGGCCTAAGCTTGGCCTGCGCCAGTTCAAGTTACCGGGGATTATCTCGCCAACCGTGCGTTGCTGGGACAATAGCGCCAAGCTCAGCGCCATCGCACGCTACAAGCGCTACCAGATTCGTTGTACCAATAAAAATCATGTATATCTTGACCAGGATAACAAGTTCGTTGGTAAGCTTATCTACGAATATTTTTGGCTCGAATCGAAAGATCTCAATGCAATACAGTTTTACAACCTGTATGAAAACCTGAACAAAGATCAAATCGAAACAAAAATGGATCGAGACATCGTCAGTAATTTCAATTGCCGGACCTGGTTCGTCGAAGTTTCGTCACAAGAACTGAAAACTAACCTCTGCCGGCGAGAGTATGTCGAATACGAGGGGATGAGCGATGTCCTGTTTACCGCGGCACTCACTGGACATAAGAACAAGGGGGGGTTTATTACACTGATCATGACCGGTGTCGATTACACATCGACCTTACCGCTTATCCAAAAATTCCTGGAGCAAACCGAGTGGAAGCCCTGATACTTGAAATCAGCACCCGGGGATTACACCGCTACGAGCAAATCGATCGCGAGGTTACGACTATTGGCCGCGCCCTGGACAACGATATCATTCTTTCGGACCCAACCGTTGCGCCGTACCACCTCAAGATAATTCGCTATGGCGATAATTCGCTTGAACTGGTCAACCTGGCAGAGATAAACCCGACTCGTATCGACAACCGGCAAATGGATTCGCTGGTGATTGAAAAGTTACCGCTGAATCTCGAAATCGGCCGGGTCCAGGTGCAGCTATTGCCACGCGATTATGCGGTACCCGCAACTCGACCATTGGCCGGTAAGGGCCGGCGAAGTCATTTGTTTGGGCACGCCTATTGGGCGGTTATATTGGTGTTGGTCTGCCTGTTTCTCGGCGGTCTAGAATTTTTCTTCAATTCCTACAACAGTTTCAAATGGAGCGAGATGCTCAAGTACGTATTGCGTGAAACCGTGATAACCATCGGTGCTTTCGTGCTCACGTTGTCGATACTCGAGCGACTGCTAGTGAACCGTTGGGAAATCAGACAGCTGATTACCTCGGTATGCCTGGTCTACCTGCTTTTTTATTTCATCTCGATGTTTGCCAACGAACTGGTTTACCTGTTCTCTGCGAGCTGGCCAGTAACGTTGCTTCGATTCGGCTGGTATCTGCTGATAATCCCCAGCGCGATCGCGTTGTACCTGATCCATATTTCTCATTTAAAACGAAGCCGTGGCATCATGCTGGCAATTTTAATTGCCAGTCCTATCGCGGTACCCTCGATCCTGCAAAGCTCCGAACTGCGAACAATGCTAGATGATTTCAGTTCCGCAGCCAGTTACCAGAACAAGCTCAGCTCATTGAACTGGCATCTGAAAAAAACCGCAACCATCGACGGCTTCATTGAGCAGGCGCAAGACCTTGAACCTGGCGAATTCGCCGACTGAACAGCCATATCGGCGCGCAAGCTCTATTAGTAGATTAAATAAAAACCTCGAGCAAATTCGGTATTTTTCATAAGGTCGAGGCCTTATAATTCGCCGATGCCAGAATACCTGTTACTCTTAATCGGCACCGTGTTTGTCAACAACATTGTGTTGGTAAAATTCCTCGGGCTTTGCCCGTTCATGGGAGTTTCGCGCAAAGTCGAGACCGCTATCGGTATGAGTGCGGCGACTACTTTCGTGCTAACCCTGTCAGCAATACTGAGTTACATGATCAACAGCTGGATCCTGTCACCACTGGATCTCGAGTACCTGCGCACCATCGCTTTCATTATCGCGATTGCGGCGGTTGTCAATTTTACCGAAATGGTAGTGCACAAGACGAGTCCCCTGCTGTACAACGTGCTCGGCATTTTTTTACCGCTGATAACCACCAATTGCGCAGTGCTGGGCGTGGCGCTGATCAACGTCCAGGAACAGAACAACTTTTTCGAATCGGTGATCTACGGTTTCGGTGCTGCGTTAGGCTTTTCACTGGTATTGATATTGTTTGCCGCGATGCGTGAACGCATCAATGTTGCCGATGTGCCGGCACCGTTCAAAGGCTCGGCGATTGGCCTTGTTACCGCGGGGCTAATGTCGCTGGCCTTCATGGGACTCGGCGGATTGGTTAAGGTTTAACTAGTGCTCTTCCAACATTATAATTGCGAGTTCAGTTAGCTTGTCAACGTTCACGGCAAGGCGCGCCTCGCAGGCAAGACCCAAGGCATTCGCTGCGCTCATGGGGCCAGCTTTGGCCACACCCTTGTCAAGAGGCGCAACGCAGTCCGTGGGCGTTGACAAGCTAACCCGAGGGGCGCCCCTGTGCTGTTCCGCAACCGCGTTGCAGTGCTCGACAAGGGAATGGCCCTTGTGCTTCGCACTGCGCCTTGCTGCGAAACAGCACAGGGACGCTGAATCCGTAATTATAATGTTGAAAGAGCACTAATGTTTCTCGCGATTCTCACTATCAGCCTGATGGCTGGATTGTTCGGCCTGATACTCGGCTACGCGGCGATACGCTTCAAAGTCGAAGGCAACCCGGTTGTCGACCAGATTGATGCGCTGCTGCCACAGACCCAATGCGGGCAATGCACCTACGCGGGATGCAGACCTTACGCCGAGGCAATAGCAAACGGCGAAGCACCGATTAACCAATGCCCTCCCGGCGGACAGGCGATCATCGTCGCACTTGCGGGTCTGCTCGATACCGAGGTGCTTGATCTCAACGCAGAGCTTGGTGAACATTTTGAAGTTCCACTGCTGGCCGTAATCGATGAACAAACCTGCATCGGTTGCACTCTCTGTATCCAGGCATGCCCCGTGGATGCCATCCTCGGTGCGTCCAAGCACATGCATACCGTGATTGCCGACGAGTGTACCGGCTGTAAACTCTGCCTGCCTCCCTGCCCGGTGGACTGCATCGACTTGGTCCCATCTCAACAAACCATCGACGACTGGAAATGGTCGACGCCACTCGAGCAACTGGAGCTGGTGCAAGATGCCTAAGCTCCACCCGTTTCATGGCGGCCTGCACCTGGACGGACACAAAGCCGAATCGCTCACCCGGGGTTTGCAACAGGCCACTATGCCCGAACGCCTGTTCCTGCCACTGCGACAACATATTGGTGACCACAACAAGCCGCTGGTTGAAGTTGGTAATCGCGTCCTGAAAGGCCACGTAATCGCCGCCAATTCCGCGCTGATTTGCGCCGCAGTGCACGCCCCAACCTCGGGGACCATCAGCGCGATCGAAAACTACCCGGTAGCGCATCCGTCGGGGCATACCGACATCTGCATCGTTATCGAAGTCGATGGCAAAGACGAGGCTGTCGAGCCAAGCCTGGCAGACCTCGATAACCTGACGCCCGGGGAAATGATCGAACTGATTTGCCGTGCAGGCATAGTTGGACTCGGCGGCGCGGCCTTTCCGACTTCACCAAAAATGTCACGCGGCAACGTCCACGGGATAGAAACGCTGATCATCAACGGGGTCGAGTGCGAGCCCTATATTAGCTGTGACGATAGCTTGATGCGTCACTACGCGGCCGAAGCGATTCGTGGAACCGCATATTTGCAGCAAATACTGACCCCCCGAACCACGCTGATTGCTATCGAAGACGACAAGCCTGAAGCGATCGCGGCAATGACGAAAGCGTTGGCAAAACAGACGCTGGCTAACACCGAAATAGTTCCGATTCCGACGATTTATCCTTCGGGCGGCGAGAAACAATTGGTGCAAATCTTAACGGGGAAGGAAGTACCGCATCGTCAGCTAGCTTTTGACATCGGTCTTTTCTGCCAGAACGTTGGTACCTGCGTCGCGATCACGCTCGCCCTTGAACAGGACCAGCCCCTGCTTTCCCGCGTAGTCACGATTACCGGCGACAATGTCAAGCATCCGGGCAACTGGGAGGTGCGCCTGGGTACTCCGATAAGCCACTTGATCGAACTCGCTGGAGGTTACCTGCATGGCGACAACGGTCACCTGGTGATGGGCGGGCCGATGATGGGATTTTCGCTTTCCGAAAGCCAGGTCCCGATCGTCAAGGCCAGCAATTGCATAATGGTGATGCGCGAAGAAACCATTCCAAAGACGCCAGGTCATCACGATGAATGTATCCGCTGCAGTAAATGTACCGAGGTATGCCCGGCGCAACTGCTGCCCCAGCAACTTTACTGGCATGCGCGCGCCAAAGCCTACGAGCGCACCCGGGAGTTTCACCTGTTTGACTGTATCGAATGCGGTTGCTGTTCCACCGTGTGCCCGAGCAGAATTCCCCTGGTGCAGTACTATCGCGCCGCCAAAAGCGAAATTCGCGCAGCGCAAAAGGCACAAATGAAATCAGACCGCGCGCGCGTTAGATTCGAGTTTCGCGAAAAACGACTGCAATTGAAAAAGCAGCAAGTTGAAGAACGACGACGCCTTAAGCGCGAAGCATTGCAAAAGAAAAGCCAACCAGGCGCCGGGAAAACCACCCCAGATCCGGTTCAGGCGGCGCTCGACCGGGTCAATGCACGCAAAAAAGCAATGCAGGAAGAATCGCAGTGACCAACGTTATTGTTTCGTCACCTTACGTAGCCACGGGAAATACACTAAAAGCCCTGATGATCCAGGTCATTATTGCCATGCTTCCCGGCACGATCGCTTATGCCTGGTATTTTGGGCCCGGGGTTATCATCAATATTTGCCTTGCGATCCCGCTGGCACTGGCATTCGAAGCGGGTGTCTTGAAATTACGTGCCAAACCGATATTGCCGCACTTAACCGATTTCAGCGCAGTAGTGGCAGCGTGGCTATTCGCGCTTTGCCTGCCGATGCACTCCGCCTGGTGGCTGGTGCTGGTCGGCATCGGCTTCACCATGGTTGCCGGAAAACATCTATACGGTGGGCTCGGATTCAACCCCTTCAACCCGGCAATGGTGGGTTACGTAGTCCTTTTAATATCCTTTCCGCGGGAAATGACTACCTGGTACTTGCCGAACTCGGTCAGTGGCGAATCCTTAAGTTTCGCAGATGCGCTTGCCTATACTTTCGGTGGCACCGATATTCGCCAGTGGGATGCACTGAGTTCAGCGACCCCGTTGGACCAGGTCAAAACCGCAGTCGGGCAAAACATCGCGATTAGCGAAATTCGCCTGTCACCGATTTTCGGGGAATATGGCGGCAAGGGATGGGAGTGGATAGCCTTCTGGTGGTTCATAGGCGGGCTGTGGCTACTGGTGACCCGCACTATCCGCTGGCATATTCCGGTGGCACTGCTTGCTGCCGTGCTCGCTATGTCCTTGCTATTTTACCTGGTCAACCCGGAAACATACGCTTCTCCCATATTCCATCTACTCTCCGGTGCGGTCGTGATCGGCGCCTTTTTCATTGCCACCGATCCAGTTACAGCGGCCACTACTAACATGGGTCGGATTTACTACGGCTTGCTCATCGGATTCCTGATTTATGTTATCCGTGTCTGGGGTGGTTACCCTGATGGTGTTGCGTTTGCGGTGCTGTTGGCGAACATGTGCGTACCGCTAATCGACTATTACACGCAGCCGCGAGTGTATGGCGAGAAATGATCACCATTAACCGGCGGCAAATTCTAATTTCGGGAGCTTTTCTGTGGTTATTCGCAGTCGCCGGCACGACCCTGGTGGCGTTCACCGAGTACAGCACACGAGAGGCCATTGTCGAAAACGAACGCCAGGTATTGTTGCGCAATCTTTATGCGCTTCTACCAAGCGACGGGCTCGATAACGATATCGCATCTGATACATTGGAACTGCCAGCTTCCCCTCTGCTTGGCACCGACATGGTCTCAATTGTCTACCGCGCACGCCTGGGCGGAGAACCGGTGGCGGCAATTTTCAATAGTGTCGCGCCTAGTGGCTACAACGGTAAGATACATTTACTGGTCGGAATCTACAGCACGGGCCACCTGGCAGGAGTGCGCGTGGTCAAGCATGCTGAAACCCCGGGACTTGGTGATGGCATAGAGATCAGGAAGTCACGATGGATTCAAAGTTTTGACGACAAGTCGCTAACCAATCCCCTCCCAGCCGGCTGGCAGGTAAAGCGTGACGGTGGGGAGTTCGACCAGTTTACCGGCGCGACCATCACGCCGCGCGCAGTGGTGGCGGCAATTCACAACACGCTGCTGTACTATCAACAAAACGCTAATTTGATTTTCAACTAGTGCTCCTTCAATGCAATAATTACGGGTTCAGCGTCCCTGTGGTGTTTCGCAGCAAGGCTTGGCATGACGACTAAACGTGAAATTACTCATGACGGACTCTGGGGCAATAATGTCGCCCTGGTTCAATTGCTCGGATTGTGCCCCTTGCTCGCAGTAACCAGTACTGTCGTAAACGGAATTGGTCTCGGCATCGCCACACTGATTACGCTGGTACTTTCGAATACGATAGTCTCGTTAATCCGTGGCTTTGTGCGCAAAGAAGTGCGACTACCGGTGTTTGTATTAATCATCGCTTCGCTGGTTACGATGATCGAACTATCGATGCAGGCGCTTTTCTATGACCTCTACCTGGTGCTCGGTATATTCATCCCGCTTATTGTTACCAATTGTGCAATCATCGGCCGTGCCGAGGGTTTTGCATCGCGCAACCCGGTGGGTCCTGCCGCGCTCGATGGCCTGATGATGGGATTTGGGTTTCTCGCGGTACTGGTATTGCTCGGCGCGTTGCGAGAGATCATCGGTTTCGGCACGCTGTTCGCTAACGCCGAACTCATGTTTGGTGACGGTGCACAATCACTGACGATCGAACTTAACCAGGATTATCCCGGATTCTTGCTTGCGATATTACCGCCGGGCGCCTTCTTCGGCCTGGCGATCCTGATTGTTTTCAAGAACTGGCTAGACCTGCGGCCCCAGGAAAAACAGGAGCCAGTCGAGCCGTTAACCGAGACTATATGAACCCGCAAAAACGACACCATATTTTTGCTCGCTTGCGCGAACATATAGAGAAACCGCGCTCAGATCTGCAATACCAATCAAATTTTGAGCTACTGATTGCAGTGCTGCTTTCCGCCCAAGCAACCGACGTCAGCGTCAACAAGGCCACGGCAAAGTTGTACCCGGTAGCGAATACCCCTCAACAAATGCTCGCGCTTGGCGAAGCCGGGTTGAAAAAATACATCAAGACAATCGGGCTGTTTAACTCCAAGGCAAAGAATATCGTTGCCACTTGCCAGATCCTGATCGACCAGCATAACTCACAGGTGCCTGAAGATCGTGCCGCGTTGGAAGCGTTGCCCGGGGTCGGTCGTAAAACCGCAAACGTGGTGTTAAATGTCGCTTTCGGTCACCCCACGATTGCAGTCGACACACATATCTTCCGGGTTTCAAACCGCACCGGTATCGCGCCGGGTAAAGATGTGCTGATGGTAGAAAAGAAACTGCTTAAATTTGTTCCCGATGAGTTCAAGCTCGACGCTCACCACTGGTTGATTTTGCACGGACGCTATACTTGCATCGCCCGCAAGCCGCGTTGCGGCAGCTGCATCATCGAAGACCTGTGCGAATTCAGGCAGAAAAATATTGAGTAGGAATCTCTAAGATGCTTCAGTCGCGCGATGAAGTGCGCCAGGTTTACCTGGACGTCTGGCAAAAAATGCAGCAAAAAATGCTGCTCGAACCAATGGAAGCCCTGATCGCCGACGTTATCGAAATCCACCCGGAGTACCATTCGTTGCTTGAAGTCGACGCGGAAATCAAACAACAAGACTTTACTCCTGAACAAGGTCAGACTAATCCCTTCCTGCACATGGGCATGCATATAGCGTTGCGCGAACAGGCTGGCACGGATCGCCCCACGGGTATCAAAGCCGTCTATCAAAAGCTGGTTTCCAGCAAGGGTCAGCACGAAGCCGAACACGCGATGATGGAATGTCTCGGACAGGTACTCTGGAATGCCCAGCGCAGCGACCAGACACCCGATGAGACCGACTACCTCGACTGTCTACAAAACTTGTAAAACCGGATTTACCTGACGCCGATTCGACTATAAGCTAGCGGCCTGAGGGTCTGAATAGAAAGCATGGCTGATCCATTCAAACTACTGGTGCTACCCGGGGACGGTATCGGGCCCGAGGTAGTATCGCCAGCGCTGCGGGTTTTTGAAAGACTTTGCCAGCTCGAGCAGATCGAGACTGAGATCAAGCATGATTTGCTGCATGGCGCGGCCTGGGACGAGTACGGTACCTTTTGTCGCGATGAAACCGTCGCCACCGCAAAACAATCAGATGCGCTGTTGATCGGTGCGGTCGGCGGCGTGAAGTGGGACAGGCACCTAATACAGAGCACAAACCCGGCCGAACGCGATGGCTTGATGCGCATGCGCGAAGAACTCCAAACCTATGCCTGCCTGCGTCCATCACGTGCCTATGAATCACTGCTGGCGCGCACCCCTTTCAGGCCGGAAGTGGTCGCGGGTGCGGACATCCTAGTACTGCGTGAACTGTGTGGAGGCTTGCCCTATGGCAAGCCGCGTGGCATCGACGAGCTTGAAGATGGCAGCTTTCAGGCTTACGACGCGAATTTTTATACCAGCGAAGAAATCAGGCGATTCGCGGTCGTAGGATTTGAAATTGCGAGACGCCGCCGTGGCAAGGTAACCTCGATCGACAAATCAAACGTGATGGAAAGCGGCATCCTGTGGCGTCGAATCGTCAGCGAAGTCGGTGCCGACTATCCCGATATTGAACTCGAACATTTGTACACCGACAATGCGCTTTATCAAATGATGCAGCGTCCAACCACCTTCGACGTTGTGCTAGCAGATAATATTTTTGGCGACCTGGCTTCAGACCTGGTCGCGAGTTATGCCGGATCGCTGGGCATGCTACCCTCGGCTTCATTGCATGGACTCGATTCCGGCAGACCGACAATTTACGAGCCGGTGCACGGCACCGCACCCGATATCGCGGGCCAGGGGATTGCGAACCCGATTGGCACTATTCTTAGCGTCGCAATGTTGTTCGATTACAGCATGCAGCGCAAGGATCTGGCGCAGCGCATCGAAAACGCCGTGGAAAATTGCCTGCTGGCAGGCGTGATAAGTGCAGACCTAGGTGGTAACGCCGGTACTGACCAGGTTTGCGAAAAAATTCTTTCAGCTTTGGAATAGAGGGTGACTATGAATACCAGCAGTGAACTCAACGTCGGTGAAGCGACGATAAAACTGCTTGAAGAGTATGGTGTCGATACGCTGTTCGGCATACCCGGCGTGCACACGCTGGAATTCTGCAGGGGCCTTAACAAAAGCCAGATCCGCCATGTGCAGGCGCGTAATGAACAGGGTGCCGGATTTATGGCCGATGGGTACGCACGTGCTTCGGGCCGTCCCGGGGTTGCGTTGGTGATCTCAGGGCCCGGTGTTACCAATGCGCTCACCGCTATCGGCCAGGCCTATGCCGACAGTATTCCGGTGTTGATGCTTTCCAGCGATGCCGCCAGTTACACCCTCGGCAAGGGATTGGGTTGCCTGCACGAAGTCCATGGCCTGACCGACACTACAGCACCGCTAACGGCGTTTTCCGCGACCGCAATGACGCCCGAGGAAGTTCCGGGACTGATCGCTAAAGCTTTTTCAGTGTTTGCCAGCGGACGTCCACGTCCGGTTCATATTGCGATTCCAATCGATGTGCTGGCGATGCCGGCAAGCGGTGACTGGCAAGCCATCGAACTACCTGCACGTCCGGCTCCAACGGCAAAAAAAATAGCGCGCGCCTGCGAGCTTTTGCGCGCCGCACAGCAACCGATGATTTGTGTCGGCGGCGGTGCCTGGCTGGCCAGCGATGCGATTACCGAAATTGCGGAAAAACTCGGGGCCGCCGTGATCGGCAGTAACGCGGGCAAGGGCATCATCGATGATTCACATCCGCTTAGCTTAAGCGCCGGTACGGTGCGTGGCGAAGTCCAGCAATACCTGAAAAATGCCGACGTGGTGCTTGCGGTTGGGACCGAGTTGTCCGAAGTTGACAGCTTTGTCGAAACTCTCGAAATCAACGGTAAAATAATTCGTATCGATCTCGATCCACGCAAAATGAATGACCTCTACCCGGCCGAAGTCGCTATCATCGGTGGCGCCAAAACGAGTACCGAGGCGATCGCTCGTCAGCTCGGCGAGGTCGATGCCCGCGCGGAAACCGTCGCCGAGGTTGCCGGACTGAGACAGGAAATTCGCAACAACTTGAGTGAAAGCGAGGTTCGACACTGCAAGACCCTGGATGTCCTACGTGCTGCCTTGCCGGCCGACACTGTCGTTATGGGCGATATCTGTCAGCTTGTTTACACCGGTGCATTTGCATTTAACGTACCCAAGCCAAGGCTCTGGCATTATCCGGCCGGTTATTGCACGCTGGGTTGCGGTCTGCCCGATGCGATTGGCGCCAAGCTCGCCTTAGCGGATATACCGGTAGTCACTTTCGCCGGTGACGGCGGCTTCATGTTCACGGTGCAGGAACTGGTGACCGCGGCTGAGCTTATGCTGGCGCTGCCCATTATCCTGTGGAACAACGAGGGATTAAAGCAAATCCAGGATGATATGAAACTGCGTGACATCGAACTGGTGGGCGTCACCGGGATCAATCCTGATTTCATCGCACTGGCGCAATCCTGTGGCTGTCATGCACTCAGGATTGACAGTGCGCAAAGTCTTACCGATGCCGTTACTGCGGCGTTCAAGGCTGACCGCCCGACGCTAATCGAAGTAATGGAATTCGACGCCTGGTTAAACTAAAGGTCACCCCATGGAAACTTATTCTTACTACGCAGACGGAAAATGGCTTGAACCCGCCAGCGGGGATTATTTCGATGCCTGTACCCAGTCACCAGTAGGCGGCTACAAGCAGAGCGGATATGGCCGTGAAAATGGTTGGGAGGGGATGCGTGATTTTCTACAAACCAAGAGCGTCTGGTTGAGCACCGCGCGCGAAATTCCAGCGCCCTTTTGAACCGCGCCTCGGACCTGGTATGAAACTCAGACCACAGCAAACCATGCAGCGCATGTTGGCGATATCACTGGTAGGACTGGTGGTAGGACTGATCACATCCTTTGCAACCATTGGCTTCGTCGAATTGGTTCAGTATCTGACCAATATTCTTTACGTCAGTCCGTCGAGCCGTATGCAATTAGAAAGCGACAATCTATGGTTAATCACAATCGCGGTACTGACAATCGGCGGCCTGGTCGTCGGTCTAGTCTTGCAATACGGCGAGACGCAGGTAGATCCGATCGGACCTCCCGATACCATTTACGCGGTCCAGTTACATGAACGCCTGCCTTCACCCGTATCTGGCGTGACGTCGACCGTGGCGGCAATGTTGTCGCTGGGTTGTGGCGCATCGGTTGGGCAGTATGGGCCGTTGGTATACCTCGGCACGCTGATAGGTCAGCTCTGCAACCGTTTGCCATTTGGCTTGCGCGACGTACGCAACATAGCCATTGCCTGCGGTGTCGCGGCGGCGATTTCAACTGCGTTCAACGCACCAATCGCGGCCCTGATCTTCACCCATGAAGTAATTCTACGTCATTACTCGCTGCGAATGTTTGCCGCGGTGACGGTGGCCAGCGCCTGCGGTTACCTGGTTGCGAACGTCATATTCGAGCACCCACCATTATTCCTGATTAGTTTCGAAAGCAGCTTTCGCGGGGTCGAGTTTTTTCTGTTTGCAGTCGAAGGTATTGCCTGCGGGGTTCTCGCCGTCGTCTTCATGAAATTACTACAACAAGCTGGACATTTGTCCAAGCGCATTAAACTACCCGCAGCATTCAAGCCAATGATCGCAGGGTTCATCGTCTCGTTGGTAGCGCTGCAAGTGCCTGAAGTACTAGGCGCTGGTCAGGAAGTATTCCGCCTGGCGTCATTGGGCGGCAGCTATAGCGCTGAATCGTTGCTGCTAATCCTGGTCGCAAAACTGCTGGTTACGGTCCTGTGCATTGGATTCGGCTTTGCCGGTGGCGTTATTTTTCCAGCATTGCTGATCGGGGTATTGTTTGGCGCGCTGTTTGCATTGTTAGTTCCAGAATTATTGTTGACTGATTATTCCGGAGTTTCGGCCTATGCGGTCTGCGGCATGGTCGCGATTATGAGCCCGGTCATCGGAGCACCTATGACCGCGCTGCTGTTCGTATTTGAGTTCACGCGCAGCTATGAAATCACTATCGCGGCGATGGTTGCAATCGTGTTTGCAAATCTGATTGCTCACAACTGGTATGGTCGATCTTTATACGATCGCCAGCTTGCTGCACGTGGCATAGACCTTTCAATGGGTCGCGAACGCGCCTACCTGATGCATCACAAAGTGTTGGAACACGTTACTGATTCACTCCTGGTGTTACCGCAAAGCACTGCCATCGTCGACGCCTGTGAACAAATGGCTGCAAGCTCGACCGCATCCGCGGTAATTGTCGATCGCGATAACAGCTACCTGGGCATCGTGTTTCAACATCAACTGCACCATCAAAACGATAGCGCCAGTATTGGCTCGATAGACCTCCAACAGGGTAACGAATTTGACGAGAATACTAGCATCTGGGAAGCGATGGAAACCATGCGCGGCTATATCGGTGAAGCTATCGCCGTAATCGATTCCAGTAGCGGTCGTTACCTTGGCGCGATCCCGGAAGCAGTGGTAATCAACGCCTACCTTGACGCTGCCCAGGAGTTGCGTCGTGAAGAGTTCGAGGTCTGAGCAATGGATCTACACCAGCTAATCGTCAATCAAGCGGCCAATGCGCTCGACGAAGACGTCGGTAGCGGCGACATTAGTGCAGAGTTGATCGACGCCAAAGCGTGGCTTGATACCAAACTGCTGGTTCGGGAGGACGCGGTACTCTGCGGGTGCGACTGGTTCGACGAGGTTTTTCGACAATGCGATGAAAAGATTACCACCCGATGGCATGCGCGCGACGGCGATCGTGTAACTGCAAACTCGATTGTTTGTGAGGTTTCAGGTCCGGCGCGTGGACTGCTTACCGCGGAACGCAGTGCGCTGAATTTTCTGCAAACGCTCTCCGGTACTGCAACCCTGGCACAAAGCTACGCCGACAAGATCAAGCATACCCAGTGCAAAATTCTCGACACCCGTAAAACCATCCCGCAACTCCGTATCGCACAAAAGTATGCGGTAGTGTGCGGGGGCGGAAGTAATCATCGCATCGGCCTGTTCGATGCTTTTCTGATCAAAGAAAATCATCTTGCTGCCAGCGATGGAATTGCCAACGCCGTATCACGTGCGCGGGAAATGCATCCGGACAAATTTCTCGAAGTTGAGGTGGAAAGTCTGGAGCAATTGCAACTGGCGATCGACGCTGGGGTTGAGCGCGTCTTGCTCGACAATTTTTCGATTCCCGAAATGAAGCGCGCGGTTGAACTCAAGAATCAGCGTATCGAACTCGAGGCCTCGGGTAATATCGACCAGGACAATCTTGTCGAAATCGCCGCTACTGGTGTCGACTACATTTCGATCGGTGCATTGACCAAAAACCTGCGCGCGATCGACTTCTCGCTGCGCTATCGTTAAGCGCGACCCGGGTATCCTGTGATAACCTTGCGCTGTTTATTTGGTAGGGCAAGGCATTAAATATCTGGTGTTACTGGCCAATATATTCGCTCCAAAGCCGCCTATTAACAAAACCTATAGCAACCGTTGGTGAAAACGATTTTCTTGCCACCTGCAGCTGTTATATACTCTGATTTATATCTCTTTTAATAGCGGAATAGCGTTCATCTGCTATTATTCTCTATTAACAAGAACCCAGCGCAGTTACCCAGCAGTTTAGTAGGAGTCCCGGCATAAGCGGCAGTACAATTCTGATCAACCTGATAGGTGGCGTAGCCCTCTTACTATGGGGTCTGCGTATGGTCCGCATAGGGATTTCCGAAGGCTGGGGCAGTGAGATTCGCAGCACGCTCGGGGCCAGCCTGAATAACCGCTTCAAAGCATTACTATCCGGTCTTGGCGTAACCATGCTGCTACAAAGCAGCAGTGCCACTGCGCTGCTTACCTCTTCGTTTAGCGGTCAGGGAATCCTGACTACCGCAACCGCACTGGCTATTCTATTGGGCGCCGATGTCGGCACCACGCTGGTTGCACAGGTACTGACTTTCGACCTTTCGGCCCTGTCCCCATTATTGATTGCGCTTGGCGTCGGGATGTTTACCTATTCGCCCGTAGGCCGCACGCGCGACGTCGGCCGTCTACTGCTAGGCATCGGCATGATGTTACTGGCGCTAAAACTGATCGTGGCGGCATCGCTACCGATGCGCGAATCGATAATCATTCAGCAAATATTCGTAGCCCTGGGCGAAGACCTGTTGCTGGCGGTGATCTTTGCCGCGATTATTGCCTGGGCCTCACATTCCAGCCTGGCAACCGTATTGCTCATTATCGCCCTCGCCAGTACCAACGCATTGGATGTAACAGTCGCATTCACTTTCGTGCTCGGCGCCAATATCGGCGGTGCGATCCCTCCAGTTATTGCGACACTCGGCAACAACCGTACGGCAAGACTACCGCCTCTGGGCAATCTGCTGTTTAGGATATGCGGCGTCGTGATCATATTGCCATTCATCGGCATGATCGCTCACCAATTCTCCACATTTGAAGTCAGTAATGCCCGTCAGATTGCAAACTTTCACATGCTGTTCAACATCGCCCTGGCAGTGCTTTTCTTCCCCTTTATCGACCGTATGGTTGCGCTCACCAAACGCCTGATTCCAGAAGACAAGGAAGTAAGTGACGAGATGGAACCCAGAGAACTCGACAAGAGCGCTTTCGAAACGCCTTTGGTGGCCTTGGTCAATGCCGAGCGTGAAGTGTTACGCATGGGGGAAGTGGTCGAACGCATGTTTCGTAACGCTTTTATTGCACTCAAGAAAAACGACTCCGAGCTGGCGCATAAAACGCGTGAAATGGATCAATTGGTGAATGAGTTTTACGACAGCGTGAAACGCTACCTGACTTCATTGGCGCGCGAAACACTCGGTGAAAAGGAAAGCAGGCGCTGCACCGAAATCTTGAGTTTTGCCACTAACGTGGAACACGTAGGCGATATCATTTCAAGGGATTTGATACATAACATCTTGCGTAAGAAACTCGTCACTCGCAGCAAGATGTCGTTACAGGATCGCGAAGATATCAATGGTTTATACCAGCCGGTGCTATCGACATTCCAGCTGTCTTTGAGTGTGTTTACCTCCGGCGATGTCGCAATGGCGCGGCAATTGCTGGCGGGGAAATACAAGTTCGTCAAGCGCGAACAGAAAGCCGTTATGAATCACCTGCAGAAAATTCGTGAAGATTCGACTTATGATTCACGACTCAGTGCAATGCAACTCGATGTGTTGCGTGATCTCAAACGAATCAACTCGCACCTGACCAATGTTGCCTACCCGATTCTGGAAGAAGCCGGCCAGTTACGCAGTCGTCTGCGTCGCAACAAGTCTGGCGAAATCGTTTCATCCAGTGTCGACAGATCCATGAAACCATCGACCAGCAGCTAATTGCTGATTTCTTCGAATTTACTAGTAATCACTACATCGCTAAATACTAAATTGACAATGACCTAGAAGAGATTCCGAGTTGGCTGAAATGATGCACCCGGTTCCACAACACTTAATCAACGCAACTAACGAAGAAGTTTTAGATTACCTCGCACCGCTGAGTTGCCATGGCGACATGGTCAAATTGGCTTATGACTATGCCAAAACATAAATAACACTTTTAAGGTGAGCAATCCCGCTAGTGAAAAGCATCGCGCAATGGCATCAGCGTTTGAATCTGGTCAAATAAACAGGAGATCCGGGCTATGAAATATTTATTGATTCTGTTACTTATCCTGACATCGGTGAACGGCTTTGCGTCGGATCAAAAGAAACGTGACGCCGACCAGGCTGCCGGAAAATGGCTCGCACTGATCGATGGCCGACAGTATCGGGACTCATGGGAACAGGCGGCGTCATTGTTTAAACTGCAAGTCAGCGTCGACCACTGGATGCAATCGATAACCGCCGCACGCAAACCTCTCGGCAACATGATCAGTCGCAAGTTGATTTCCGCAACCTACGCGACCAGCCTGCCGGGTGCTCCGGACGGTGAATATGTGGTACTCCAGTATCAAACCACATTCAATTATAAAAAAATGCAATTGAAACCATCACCCCGATGCTTGATAACAACCGCTGGCGCGTTTCCGGTTACTACGTTCGTTAAATCCTTGTATCGAGCAAATAAATAATCATTGGAAACACTTTTACATCGCCGAATGACGCTGGCACTGCCGGAGCATAAACTTGCCCTGACTGGAATGGGATATGATTCTCAACTATAAGTAAATTGCTACTTTAATCTTTCAACTCGCCCGAGAGCTATTATGAGAAACCCAATCACGATTATCGTATTAATATTGAGTGCATTGCATTGTTGAGTTGGTTAAAAAAACTGTTCTCTCAACCTGAACCTGCTGGACCACCGCGGCTGATTCAGCGCTTCGATATGTCGCAGGCGACTATAAGCAGCAGTTCGATAACCGCTGACACAGAGGGATGGCACATCAATACCGACGAATCCATGACTTTTTGCTTGTTTGAGCTGGATCCCGGTGATATTGAAAGTGGCATGGTGACTTACCGGGCATCGATAAAATCCGAGACAGTTAAAGATCAAGGCTACCTGGAAATGTGGTGTCGATTCCCGGGCCAGGGGGAATATTTTTCCAAGGGAATTGACAACGCGGTTAAAGGCAGCAATGACTGGGGTAGCTACGAAATCCCTTTTTACCTGAAAATGAACCAAAATCCGGACCTTTTAAAACTGAACTTCACACTCGAAGGCGGTGGCAAGGTCTGGCTCAAGGATATCGAAGTCAGCTTCACCCCGTTCAAGTAAGTTCCGGTTTAAGCGTTCAACACCTGCAGGCGTTCAAGGGTGCCTATATCGGTCCAGCTTCCATGGAACAATTCACCCGTGACTTGTTGTTGATTCGCCGCAGCATGCAACAACGGAGCGAGCGCATGCTTGCCAGGCACCAGTCCTTCGAAAAAGCTGCTACGGTACTGCGCGATTCCGCTGAAGGTGTAGCGCGGCGAGCCGTTATTACCAACTGTCGATTCGGCCAGGCTAAAATCCCCGCCAGGATTGTGTGACGGATTTTCCACCAAAACGAGGTGCGCTTCACTATCTGACTGTTTCAATCGGGCAAAGTCATAGTCGGTAAAAATATCCGCATTGACGACGATAAAACGCTTACCCAGTAACGGTAATGACTGCAATATTCCGCCTGCCGTTTCGAGCGCTTCCGGCTCCTCGCTGTATTCGATGGCGAGCTTGAAATCCGACCCGTTACCGATGAGGTCGCGAATCTGATTGCCCAACCAGCTGAGATTGACGACAATTTCGTTGAAACCTGCCCTGGAAAGGGCTTCGAGATGATGCACGATAAGTGGCTTGCCCTGCACTTCGAGCAAGGGTTTCGGAATAGTATCCGTCAGAGGACGCAAACGTTCGCCCCGTCCGGCGGCCAGGATCATTACTTTCATGACTTGTTCACGGCTTCATCAGCGCTCCAACTCGCAGATTCAAATCCAGTTTTTCAATGATCGAGAATAATCCCGCCATGGATGCTTCCTTGGCACTGACCTGGTTCACATACTCGAGCGTGCGCGGAATATCATTAAGGTATCCCGGCTTTCCGTCTCGAATATTGAGACGCGAAAAAATACCGATTGCCTTGAGGTGACGCTGTATCCCCATCAGGTTGAACCAACGCATGAACTGCGCCGCCTTGATATCAACCAGCTCGTTGACCCGCGCAAACTCGTAATATTCTAGTGCAAGTTGCTCTACACGCGCCGGGGGCCAGGCAATGTAGCAATCTCGCAGCAGCGAGACCAGGTCGTAGGTAATCGGCCCTTTTACGGCATCCTGAAAATCCAGAATACCAGGATTGTGAGACTCGACTTTCATCAGGTTACGAGAATGGTAGTCTCGATGCACGAACACCTGCGGCTGCGCCAGGGCATTTTTAATCAGCGCCTGCTTGATCGACTGCCAGGTCTCTTGCTGCGGTTGGTCGAAGGTAATACCGAGCAGCTTACCGAGGAACCAGTCGTGAAAAAGGTCCAGCTCCTGGTTCAACAGGACTTCATCGTAGTGCGGTAAATCGTCGGCGTCGATTCGAGTTTGCATCAACAACAGGGCCGCGAGCGCATCTGCATACAGCGGCTCTTCACTTTCCGGATTGAGCTGCGAGAGATAGTCGTCCCGACCCAAATCGGTCAGAATAAGGAATCCCTCGGCAAGGTTCTTGGCAATGAGTGCTGGCGCGTTAAGACCAGCGTCGCGCAGTTTTTGCGCCACCTCGATGAATGGCTCGCAGGATTCTTTATCCGGTGGCGCATCCATCACAATGCGGGATCCATCGCCTGCTTCCAGTCTGAGGTATGAACGAAAACTGGCGTCCTCGGAAGCTGGGCTCAAGCTGTAATCCTGATAACCAAGATGATTCAGCCATCGATTTAATTGTGTCGATCTCTCGCTCATATGGCAGTTGCGGCTGCGATTCTGTTAAAAGGCCGGTATTATCGGGTTTTTAATAACTCAAACGCAATAGAACAGATGAGCGCAATTGAAAACCTGCTCCAGGTTATGAAGGATTTACGTCACCCAGATAACGGCTGTCCGTGGGATATTCGTCAGACCAGTGCCTCGATCGCCGGCTACACTCTCGATGAAACCCATGAATTGCTTGACGCAATCGAGCGCGACGACACCCAGAATCTCAAGGAAGAACTGGGCGATCTGTTGTTCAACATCGTGTTTCACGCGCGTATCGCCGAGGAAAAGGGTCAATTTAACTTCGATGATGTCGCCCAGGGGATCACCGACAAAATGCTGCGCCGCCATCCGCACGTATTCGGGGAAACACGCAACCAGGAGATCAGCGACGAAACCCTGTCACAACAGTGGCAGGCGCATAAACAACAGGAAAAGTCAGGCCAGGCAAAGCCGGACCTGGGTAGCGACTCCGGCTCGAACTCGGCCATTTATCGCGCCCGGCAGATACAGAAAGATGCCGCAGGATTTGGCTTCGACTGGCCCGACATAAACCCGGTTTTCGACAAACTCGAAGAAGAATTGGCGGAGTTAAAGCACGCTTTCAGCACCGGCGGCAACAAAGCGATCAGTGACGAGATCGGAGACCTGATGTTCGTTTGCATTAATATCGCTCGCCACGCCAAGGTTAACGCCGAAATATCACTGCGCAACACTAATCAAAAATTCCTGCGCCGCTTTGCTTACGTGCAGCAGCAAATGGCGGATGCCGGCATTGAAATGGATCAGCAGCAACTCGAGCAGATGGAATCATTCTGGCAGGAGTCCAAACACACTGTCGGATGAAAGGTAAAACATGATCAGAAGCAGGTTACAAACCGAACAGCGAATCGTCGATGCGGTCGGTTCGATTTTACTCGATCAGGGTTACCCCGCGGTCGGCGTTAATGCCATTGCGCGCCAGGCTGGCTGCGATAAGGTATTGATTTATCGATACTTTGGCGGTTTTGATGAATTACTGCTGGCGTTTGCCGAGACCACTACCCTTTGGTGGGAGGTAGATGAAATCATTACCGAATCGGCTACTGAATGTGCTGAAATTACGCTACCCGATTTCTTACAGCGCTTACTCAATCGTTATGTCGCGGCACTGGAAGCACGCCCCTTGGCGCTTGAAATCATGGCCTGGGAAATGTCGGCGCAAAACAACCTGACCAATACCTTGGGGCGTATCCGCAGCGAGCGCGGCATGGAACTGGTAAAGCGCGTGCGCGCTTTCTATCATCAACCGAATATCGACATCGGTGGCGTGCTCGGAGTATTTGGTGCGTCAATAAACTACCTTGTGATTCGCACGCGCAAGCAATCTCAACAGTACAAAACCGAGGAGTGGTGGCGACTTCAACAAACGATCACCAAACTACTGCAAGCATATGCCGACTGAAAATTCGGACGTATTGCGTCTTGCCGACATCGACTCTGTCGAACTAACCGGACTATTGGCAGATTTCGGATTGCAATTGAGCCACTGTGCCGATAGCGAGCCCATCCCGGGTAGCTATTGGGGAGATGAAGAAGCTGGCTTGAAAGGGAACCGTCTATATGCCCGCGGCGACACCCCGATACATTCGATCCTGCACGAAACTAGCCACTACATTTGCCTCGATCCAACACGACGCCTGGGTCTCGATACCAATGCCGGAAGCGATGATGCCGAAGAAAACGCTGTTTGTTACTTGCAAATCCTGCTGGCCGAGGAAATTAGCGAATTCGGGCGTGAACGCATGTTCGGCGATATGGATAGCTGGGGATATAGTTTCCGGCTTGGCTCAAGCAAGGCCTGGTTCGAGCACGACGCCAGCGATGCACTTTACTGGCTAACTTGCCGATACCTGGTTGATTCCCGACAGCGACCTTTGCTGCGACTGAGACAGGGATAAGACAGGCTTAAATACGGCCATAAACTGCGCGAAATCTACAGTTTTTATCGCACTAGCAGCTAAAGATTTAGCCCTGGCTACCGATACACCCATATGAGCAGAGTCGTAATGCTGCTCCAAACTCCAATTTAATCGACCGCAGGTTTGAAAAGCAGGAGCAACTGGGTGGACATCGCATCAATTGTTGGATTTATACTGGCATATGTCATCCTTGCTACCGCTATCAGCCTGGGTGGGCCCTTCAATTTATTTGTCAACGCACCTTCGCTGCTGATAGTGGTTGGAGGAACCTTCGCGGTTACACTGATGCGCGTCACCATCGCGAATTTCCTCGAATCTTTCAAGATCGGTCTGAAAGGCTTCTTTTATAAACTCGATAGGCCACAAAACCTGATCGATGAGTCGGTCGAGCTCACCAACGTTGCGCGCAAGGAAGGCATCCTGGCTCTCGAAGGCCTCGAAATTACCAATGGCTTCCTGGAACGCGGTATTGGCCTGTGTATCGATGGTCATGCTCCCGAGGTGGTCAAGGGGTTGCTTGCCAAAGACATCAACATGTCGATCGAACGACATACCATTGGTGCCGATATGTTCAAAGCGATGGCGGTTTATGCACCGGCGATGGGCATGATTGGAACCTTGATCGGCCTGGTCCAAATGCTGGCGAATATGTCGGACCCCGCCGCTATCGGCCCGGCCATGGCGGTTGCACTGTTAACCACGCTATACGGTGCGGTAATCGCCAACGCGTTTGCCTCCCCGTTGTCGGAAAAGTTAATACTGATTAGTGGATACGAAAAACTCAACAAGGATTTGATCCTGGAATCGATCGGAGGTATTCAGGAAGGTACTAACCCACGCGTATTGAAGCAGTTGCTCAACGCCTACCTCCCGGAAGGCAAACGCCAGGAAGACGAATAAGGGGTGCACAATGAGTGAAGAATGCAATTGCCCTCCCTGCGAGGAAGGTCTACCCCCCTGGCTCGCAACCTTCGCCGACATGATGGCACTTCTGATGTGCTTTTTCGTCTTATTACTGTCATTCGCGGAAATGGATGTGCTCAAGTACAAGCAGGTCGCAGGCGCAATGAAGCTTGCGTTTGGCGTACAACGCATCGTCAAGGCCACCGAAATCCCGAAGGGTACCAGCGTCATCGCCAAGCAATACAGCCCAGGTACACCGACCGAGGTAACACCGCTCGAAATCATGCGTGAAAAGACCACCGACGATACCAAGACCAACCTCGATTACAACGATTCAAAATCACGCAACGACGGCGGGCTTGGCGAAGCCGAGGCCGAAGCGATCGCCCAGCAAAAAGCGCAACGCGAAGCCCAGGCAGAAGCCGAAGAGCTGCAGGATGAACTGGCCGCTGCAATCGGTGACGGTCTGCTTGAAATTGAAGCGTTTAACGACCGGGTATTGATTCGAATCCGTGAACGCGGTTCCTTCGGCTCAGGATACGCGGAACTCCAGCAGGAATTTCTGCCCATACTGAAGTTGATTGCCGACGTACTTAATCAACGTGACGGGCACTTCGTAATCGCCGGGCATACCGATGATATCCCGATCGAGACCCGCAGGTTTCGTTCCAACTGGGATTTGTCGGCCGCGCGTGCCGCGAGCGTAGTTCACTATTTTATTCAGCAAGGCGATGTCGATCCCGAACGCATGGAAATCAGGGCCATGGCCGATAATGAGCCCATTGTACCCAACGACAGCTGGGAGAATCGCGCCAAGAATCGCCGGATCGAAATCAGCGTACAGCATGGCAACCGTCAGTCGATTACGGGAGAATCACCCGCGCTAAACGTCGATTACGTTCAACAACCAGACGCTTAAGGCCGGCAATGACCCACGAAAAACGGCGCTACTATCGCATCGAAGACAAGGCCTCACTTGCCATGCAACAAATTGACAAGGCCGAGCTTGACGATCGTCTCGAAGATTTCTGGACCAACGAACACGCGTTTTCAATTCGCAATAACTACAATTTTCAGATCGAACAGCATATCGCTGACCGCCATAAAATTGAAAGCAAAACGCCGCAACTGGGACGTTATCTCGCGGTGCTGGAAAAACAGATCGACCGCCTCACTGACAAGCTGATCACCGACGAAAACGACCAGGCGATGACCGAGAAGTCGGTTAACCTTAGCGCACAGGGAATCGCTTATTGTGACGATAAGCCCCTGCAACAGGATGAGCTGGTCGAATTGAAATTAAAACTGTTGCCCTCTGGCCTAAGGCTGGTAATTATTGCCAGAGTCGTGCTGGTAGAAAATGCTAACGATCCGGACGAGGGTAAATATAGGATTTCGCTGGATTTCGAAAACCTGCACGAAGCCGATCGTGAAATCCTGATCAAGCACGTACACGGCATACAAATGGAATCATTGAGTAGCGCACAGGAATCTGGTTAAACGGAATCGTTAGGCCTGGGCATAGTCATTTCTGTGCCCGTTTCCACCAACCAGTTACGCAGGCGTTCTGCAGCTTCTGACAGCGAACGTGTTTCGTCCCAGGTCAGAAAATAGGAACCTGGCGCCGAGATTTCCATATCACCGATGCGCACCAGTTTGCCGCGCTCAATCAACGGCGCCACCATGCTATGCCAACCCAGGGCGATACCCTGGTTTTCCTCGGCCGCCTGTAAAGCGACCACGTAATTGTTGAAACGACGAAAATTGGCCTGTGAAATATCGCAATTCCACTCTGCCATCCAGGCGTCCCAGCCAGTCCACGCCGGATCAACGCTATCCAGCTGCAGGAGTGGGAGCTGCAGCAGATCTCGAGGTTGCAATAATTCGTGTTGCTCAGCAAACCCGAGTCCACAGACCGGATAAATACGATCTGCAAATAATTTCATAGCCTGCTCTCCACGCCACCGGCCATCACCATAGCGAATTCGTATATCGGCGCTAATAAATCCAGTGTCGCTCGGATTGTCCGATATTGCATGATTCAAATTGATATCTCGGTGCTGCTGCCAGAATCCACCCAGGCGTGGCATCAACCACAATGATGCAAAAGCGGTGGTTGCCGCAATAGTGACATCCAGACTTTGGGAGCGGTTTCTGAATTCCTGGCAAAGCCTGCCGATTTGTTGAAAGCTCGAACTCAATACCTGGAACAGATCAATTCCCTCGGCCGTGAGTTCGACACCGCGGTGAAGTCGCAGGAATAACGCGCAATCCAGCTCGGTTTCGAGTGCCTTTATCTGGCGGCTTACCGCGCCCAGCGTAACACCGAGTTCGCTAGCGGCCGCGGTAAAGCTGCCATGCCGCGCACAGGCATCAAATGTGTTAAGCCCGGTGAGGCTGGGAAGTTGGTAATATCGGCGTGCCATAGCGTTTTATAGAGTTTACTTTAAGTAAAGCCAAAGAGAAGTTTTTTAATATTGCCAAATCTACTGATTCGGTGCAATGTTTGCGTTTCCGAACCGCGCGACCAGTGTCGGGCTTGATATTGAGGACTAGAGTTATGAACCAGACTACAGCGCCGAGCATCCCCCTGGACGCCATCCTGCAGCCGATTGAAAAGGCGACCGGATTGCCCAACCAGGCATACACCAGTGATGATTTTCTGGCACACGAACGCGACCATGTGCTCGGAAAGAGTTGGGCGGGTCTCTGGTTTGCGAGCGACCTGCCGAAGAAGGGCTATGTCAAACCCGTCGAATTCATGGGCTTACCGCTCGTGATCCTGCGCAACAAGCAGGATGAGATCAAGGTATTCCACAATGTGTGCAGCCACCGCGGCATGATCCTCGTACACGACGAAATGGAAGTTCAGGGCGCATTGCGCTGCAAGTATCACTCCTGGTCATACAATCTCGATGGTGAACTGAAGGGCACACCCCACCTTGGCGGAATCGGGCAACAAAAATCCGTCGGCTTTAATCATTGTGATCACGGATTGAAACCGGTGCGCTCGACCGTTTGGATGGATGTTGTTTTTATCAATCTTTCCGGCGACGCCACTGACTTCGCGGATTACATCAAACCGCTGACCGAAAAATGGGATCCCTTTCTGGGTAATACCGGCCTCGAACGATTACGCACCGCGGCCAATGGCAAAGGTATGCAAATCGAAGTGAATTCGAACTGGAAGCTTGCGGTAGAAAACTACTGCGAAAGTTATCACTTGCCATGGATTCACCCCAGTTTGAACACTTATTCTCACCTGGAAGATCATTATCACATCATGTATGGCGATGACTTTGGCGGGCAAGGCAGTAATGCTTACCGCTTATACGACCAGGCCGGCACCGCGTTACCGCGCTTTCCAGAATGGCCGGAAGATAAGCTCGAGCAGGCCGAATACGTCTCTTTTTATCCAAACGTGTTGCTCGGAATCCAGGCTGACCATGCTTTCGCCCTGATTATCGAACCCAGGGCCTGTAACAAGTCCGTCGAACACCTACGATTGTTCTATGTCGGCGACGAAGCCCTTTCCGATGAACATGCGGCAAGCCGCAACGCTACCCTTGAATCCTGGCGAGTGGTATTTAGCGAAGACATCGACGCGGTCGAAGGCATGCAGCGCGGACGCCAGTCACCCGGCTATGCAGGGGGTGTATTTTCACCGGTGATGGACAACCCGACACATCACTTCCATCAATGGGTTGCACGCAAGTTACTCGCGGCCTGAATCTTATGAGTCAAGATCGCGAAATAACGTGCCACGCGTAATCGGCCAGATACCGCGGCTAATCGCGCGACCAGCCTCGAACAATACATAGCTCTGGCCGCCGTAGTGAGGCAGCGGCCGTAGCAGTGATTCAAGATCTTCGGCATTCGCAGCAAACACCACCAGTACCGCCGAACCATCTTCCCGGCGCGTAGTCCATACCCCGGCAGAGTAGGCCCCATCGGGCAAGCTCGATGGCATCTTCAGTCGCAGCAGCTTCAGTTGCTGGTTCAACCTGTCGCTGGTCGTAATCAGCAACAACGAGCGGCCCGGCTGTTGTGCCTCGGGCAGATTTTCGAAACGGGGCTGCGTATCCATTAACCGCGTCGCCAAATTCCGCGCAACCTCGATAAAATCAGAGTTTGTGGATGCTATCAACGTGCTGGTTGCCGGATCCAGCGTCACGTCGCGCAGAATCGGTGGTGTCTCATTTTGATGCAGACGCCGAAAGGTATCGCTTTCAGGATCGGCCTGAAAATAGAGCGGCTTTTCCGGCGTGACGAGCTCGACCCGGGTTAGCGTATCGCTAATGATTATTTCGTATTGCCTACCACCATCGACAGTTGTCAGCAACACGGACAACTTGAAGCGATAACCGGTAACAGGTTGCAGAATTTCAATACGGGTACGAAAACCTGCGGCAACTTGTTGTACGCTGTGCGCACCGAGACTTAAGCGCGGCGCACCTCCACGTTGCACCCACTGGACAAAGAACCAGTCGAGCTCGCGTCCCGCGGCCTGCTCGAAGGCTGCCTGCAAATTCCGCCACCCAGCAGTTCGATGCTTGTGCTTTTCCCAGAAACTGCGCAAGCCTTGGTCAAACGCAGACTGGCCGATCTCCTGTGCCAGCATGTGAAAAATAAAGGCGACCTTGTTGTACCCAATCACCTGGGAAGCCTGGTGTTGCTTCGACGTAAAAGCCTTAACCGGCTGATCACGCTCGGTGGGTAGAGCCGCGTAATCGCGCAGCCATTTTACCCGCATGGTCTGCGCCGCCTCCCTGCCCTGGTCAGCAGCAAGTGCGTAATCAGCCAGGTAGGTCGTTAATCCTTCCGCCCAGTTACCGTTCGCATAATCGACCGCAACCCCGTTGCCCCACCAGTTATGTAACACCTCGTGCGCCAGCGAACGCCTGCGCATGAACGGCAGCGGAATTACCTGACGCCCAACATAGGTAAGATTCGGGAAGCCCAACCCCACCGGTAAGGGCGCCGAGATAATATGAAAGTCGGAATAAGGATAAGCACCGATACTTTGCTGGTAACGCTGAATATAACCATCGGCCGCATCGAGGTAAGCGTCGGACAGTGGCGCTAGCTCTTTGTGAAAGTAGGTGCGTAAGCGCAGTCCTTGGCTTAGTTGCTCGC
Organism: uncultured Gammaproteobacteria bacterium; assembly: GCA_964194715.1. GTDB lineage: Bacteria > Pseudomonadota > Gammaproteobacteria. The sequence continues at coordinate 36,674 of CAXMNA010000072.1, read as the reverse complement.
GTATCTGGTAAGGTCCCACAAACAGTGACGGTGACTCGCCCGGAGTTGTCGCCTCAAAGGTGGATACGTAAGCCGATTCAGTAGTTTGCTCGCTGAGGAGTTTTCCGGTTGCGATGGCACGTTGCCCAGGCGGCACCGTTACCGTCATGTGATAACGCATCAGTCCGCCTTCATCTTGCGGAATCCAGGCATCGTATCCCGGTAGGAAGAAACCATCGCTACCGCTGCTGCTGGACATGTCCGGCCGGGACACTTGCAGTGAATCGCGCGCGGGCACTGCGCCGCGCAGGATAAAACGCAGCTCATGCTGATCGCGATCTGGCAGTGCCAGGAAGTACTCCTGCCCCTGCGTTTGCACGGTCACTTCCCGTCCATCGAGCATCAGGCTATCAATGCTGAGCCACGGGGCGAGACGAAACTGGTAGCGATCTCGACCCTGGACTTGCACCTGGTCATTAATCTCTATTTCAGCACTGTCAGTTTTTAATACTACTTCGATAGAGTGCCTGGATATCGGGCCCGAAGATTGAGCCAATAGTTGACCGCTCACAAAACAAAATAATGCCGCGAATATGCGTATTAAAAGTTTATTCAAAACTTTTCGGGAACCTGGCAATCAGCTCGATCGATTTGTCGCCACGTAATAATTTCAACGGCAGCCAGGTACCCGGCGCCTGGCGCCGGATAATCTCGATCAGCGCTGAATTTGTCATTGTTTTGAAGCCGGCAGCCGATTGAATAACATCGCCTTCAAGTATGCCACTTTTGGCGGCGACACTATCGGCAACCACCTGCATCACGCGCACGCCATCAGCGCCACTTTCGATCATAACGCCAAGACGCGGTTTTGCTGTAACAGGTGCATCACTTGCAGCGTCAACCACGAATACTGCACTGGCCAATTCCGCGGGCACAGGATCACAGCTTTCGTTCGCATCGAGCGGCAACAGCACATCGACACCGTCGATGCCCATGTCGGCGAGCTGGTGGGGAACGCCATAGCCATACTCGAGGTGACCGCGACCAATGATCCCGACGACAAGCGCGGTCGGATCGCGCCGGTGTGTGGCGGCCAGTGCTTCAGCCATGGCCCGATCCCAGGTCAGCTGCGCGTCGACAAAGTTTGAGAACGCATCGCTAGCCAGCACTTCCTCAAGGTCTGGTTCGCGAGTCTTATTGTCTTCGATTTCACTTCCCAGGCTTAGCTTGTAGGCATACAGCTGGGCCAACGAATTACGATAATCATCGCTGGCCGGAGCCGGGACCGCCAATCCCAAACGCTGCTCTTCAGTCAGCGACTGCCAACCTTTATCGCCAACCTGCGAAACCAGCTCTCGATCGATGTTCAGGGCAATTGTCGGCAAGCGATTAAGGCGCGCGAAATGCAGTAACGGCAGGTATAGACCGACATCATAGCCCCATATCTTTTGCCAGTCGGATTGCTTAAGAAATTCTCTTTCGGTCAGCTTGCCTGCACTCCAGGCATCAAGTACCGCTTGCTTACTGCGCGGTAGCATTTCGAAACCGACGACCATGTTGCTATTGCGTGAATGCAATGCCGATAGCATGTAATGCTGCCAGCGATGATGCGCTAACGTGGTATGGGCCTCACCCAGCAATACAATTCGCGAGCGCTCGAGTCGGTTAAATACCTGCTCGCCGGATAAGGTTTCACCGTCGGCGGGGTCGAGCCATTGCGCGATGTGATGATCGCAGCTGCCGGCGGTCTCGCTGGCCCGCGCCAGGCTAAAATGACACAGCAGCAAGCAGCTTGAAACGAAGCAAATCCTTGCAACGGTACTCATCTGGTTACTACTCCCAGGGCTTCGATCAGAAATGGTCCGCATGTTATGGATAAACCCTACACTCAGGCCAGCGGCCACCCTTCGACAGCAAAGCCTGGCCTAGGGTTCAACCAGTGCAAGGCTGATCCGTTTATTCTGCCTGCCCTTGTTCTTGAGGCCAGTGACGACGAGCTTGCCAATCTCGGCGGTATTGCGCACATGGGTGCCACCACAAGGCTGGTAGTCTGTGTTCTCAATCGAAATAGTCCGCACCGTTCCGTGGCCACGCGGCGGCTGTACCGACATGGTACGCACCAGCTCGGGATTTTGATCGAGTTCCGCATCGGTTATCGCACCAATACTGACCGGTATTGCCTTGTCGACCAGCGCGTTCAGATCGGCAGTCACCTGCTCTTTGTCCACTGTCTGCCCCTGCAAATCGAAATCGATCCTGCTCTCGGTTTCACCAACGGCCCCACCCGTTGCCTGGGCAGTAATCAGCGAACAAATCAGGTGCATGCTGGTATGCATCCGCATCAGGCGATGCCGTCGTTCCCAGTCGATTTCCATATCGACCTTGTCACTAATATGAATAGCACTTAAGTCCTCGTTTGCGAGGACATGAATTATATTATGGCGATCATCGGCATAACGGGTATCGACAACAGTATATTCGCGTCCGTTAATCGTCAGCCGACCTGTGTCACCGGGCTGGCCACCACCAAGCGGATAAAAGACCGTTGCCGCGAGTATTACGCCATTGTCGAGAACTTCGACCACATCACTGATGAGTGTCTTCTGGTAGCTGTCTTGATAAAATACTTTTTCGGTCATCGCTGGGCCCTGCCTGTGATCCGGTGATTCTTACCCACCAGGAACTACGAAGCAAGTCAATAGCCTGTGAATTCTATCCCTCAACCTCGTCGTAAAATCATTCATATCGATGCCGACTGTTTTTATGCCGCGGTCGAGATACGCGACAATCCGGCACTCAAGGGTAAACCGATTGCAGTCGGCGGCAGCGCGACTCGCCGTGGGGTCATTGCTACCGCGAGCTACGAGGCGCGTAAGTTCGGGGTGCATTCTGCGATGGCAAGCGCGACGGCGATCAAGCGTTGCCCGCAATTGGTTCTAATTCCTGGTCGCATGTCAGTGTATCGCGAAGCTTCTCGCCAAATGCACGAGATTTTTGCCGAATATACCGATTTGATCGAACCATTATCGCTCGATGAGGCATTTCTCGATGTCTCTGATTGCGCTCGTTGCCGCGGTAGCGCCACCCTGATTGCACAAGAGATACGTCAACGCGTAGCTGAAAGTATCGGTATTACCGTATCTGCAGGAATCGCACCCAATAAATTTATTGCCAAGGTAGCCAGCGACCTGAAAAAACCTAATGGGCAGTACGTGGTAACGCCGGACCAGGTCAATGACTTTCTGTATCAGCTTCCCGTCAATCGAATCTGGGGAGTCGGCAAAGTCACCGCACAGCGACTCGAACAACAGGGAGTCAAAACCTGTGGAGATGTGCGTGCCTACGATATCTTCCAGTTTGTGCGGGAGTTCGGCCAGTTTGGCGAACATATTCACAAGCTTGCACACGGAATCGACGACCGCCCGGTTGTTTCTGAGTGGCGGCGCAAATCGGTCAGCGTCGAGAACACTTACGATGAAGACTTACCAGATCTTGAAAGCTGTCAGCAAAAGATACCCGACCTGATCGCATCCTTACAGCCACGGCTGGAGCGCCTCGATGAGGATTACCGGATCCAGAATTGCTTCCTGAAGATGAAATTTTTCGATTTCAATCAAACCACGGTGGAACGGCAGCTGACCGAGCCCAATTACGACGACTACGCGATGCTTTGCGAAGAAGCCTGGCTACGTGAAAAAGTTCCAGTACGCCTGCTGGGCATCGGTGTCCGCCTGCTCGACCTGACTGATAGCAGTGGCCAGATGGATTTGTTTGAAAATTAAGGTCAGCGACCCTAATACCAACCAACAAAAAACCAATTATTTCCACTTGTTTTTATTTATCAGATAGTTATGATGCGTTTTAAATGTAGGTTAATAAGTATGTTCGCTAACTTATTGGGTATTAGGCGAGGACACATGGGAAAGAAAACACGGGCACCACAATTCGAATCACTGATTTCGTCACCTTGGGGCAAATCGCCAGATAATTCATATTACGGGGACCCTCGGCACGTCAAACAGGAACAATACGGTTTAGAGCACATCGAACGCGACAAAGTCGACGAAGATGGTGTCGAGCAAGTCGTGATTCTCGGATACAACTAGACCCGCACCTGCAGTAAACTGGTCAAACCACCATCCACAGCTGCTTAAAACCGAAGCTTGCTGACAGGTTTTGTTATCAGGCTGAACCTGATATAACAATTATCGGATCATCAGGCGACGAGTCACATTACAATCCAGCCACATTTTTAGCGTCTTGCTACAAAACCAGCATAGGAAGACCACCATGAAACCGTTTAAAGCATATGCCTCGACATCGACAAAATATGTAGGCATGGGGCCAGCATGTCTCGCGCTAATCGGCGCTGGACTTCTGGGGATTAGCCTGCCAGCACAATCGGAACTCAAGATTTCAGGCCATGTTGCCTATAATGCCGTCGATCGGGATTCAGAAGACGACATCGTGTTTCAGCGCAATGGATTTAGCGAGAGCCGCTTCACCCTGGTATATGTAAAAGCGCTTGAAGACGGCAGGGCCATCGAAGTGGTAGAGGAAATCGGTATTGGTGAAGGCGAAGGCGCACTCGACTCGCGCCGCCAGGAGGTAATCTACAAAGGTGATTTTGGTGGCGTCCGTTTCGGGCAGGGCAACGACGCGGGTGACGGTAATTTGAACGGTGATCTGTCGGGCACTACGGTAATCCAACCGATGGCCTCAAATGCTGCTGCATTGGACTACAGCAGCAGCGACTACAATGGCTTTGATCCGGGTCGAGGCGAGCGAATTCGCTATGATTCACCTAAGCTCGGGGATGGCGCGATCATTTCTGCTCAACTTGGGGAAGACGATGAGATCGAAATAGGCCTGCGTTACAACGCCGAGATCGGAGATGGCAAGTTACGTATCGGTGCATTCATGACCAACACCAAGTCGGACATAGACGAGGATTCTTTCGGTATCCTGGTCGCCTATGCGTTGGAAAACGGATGGAATTTCGCTGTATCTACATCGAGTAAGGATAACGCGGCAGGCGCTGGAGAAGATGGTGACTTCGACGCAATCAAGATTGGCTACAAAACCGGTATGCATGCGGTTAGCTTCGTCTCCGGAACGTCTGAAAATCCCGGCAATCCGGTTGAAACCGACGCTATGGGCATCGCCTACGTTTACCTGTGGGAAAAGGGCATAGAACTCTACACGGCATTCCAGGAATTCGATTCTGACGACAATACCGTAGATGAAGACTTCGTGGTATTCGGTACCCGAGTAAAGTTCTGACATTAGTCTTTTCGGTTAACTATTGCCATAAACAGGCGCCACGGTTGAGTCGTGACGCGTGGTTTTTATGTTACTCTTGCGCGCTTCCCCGACTGTTTTTATCGCTAATGAAAAACCCGGCAACTTCAATGTTCCTGCTGATTACCTTACTCGGCAGTTTTTCCTGCGCGACCACACCAACGCAGGATGGAGACTTCGCGATTTATGGTGAAGAGCCAGAGGGTCCGGGTGTGGCTAGTGACGAAGCCGGCGAAATAGTATTCTCGTTGGGTACGGCGACGAACGAGAATACAACCACGGAATCGTCGCCCAGCATTTCGACCAGCGACGCGCAAGAATTTAACGCCTTCAAGCGCTGGCTTAAAGCGAAGCAGGATCAGGATCAGGACTACCAGGAATTTCAACAGTGGCTGAAATACGAACAATATCGGCAATTACAAGAACCCCTTTGATGCCGAACTAGCATGGCATCACCAGAAGTAGTCTTTCTGGAAACTGAAATTCAAACCTGATGACAAACGAAATCCTATTGGTACTGATTGCATTCGGCACTTCAACGCTGACCGCAATCACGGGAATCGGCGGCGGCATGATGCTTATTGCAATGATGCCCGGTTTCATACCGGCCGCAGCTATCGTACCGGTACACGGAGTAGTACAGCTATTTTCCAACTCGAGCCGGGCGTTGTTTGGCTGGCGTTTCCTGCGCTGGGAGTTCGTGCTCGCATTTATCGCCGGATCGATAATCGGCGGTTCGATCGCCGCTGGTGTTACCAGCGAAATCAATCTTGAATATACCCCGTTGATCATCGCGGCCTACATCCTGTTCACGGTCTGGGGTCCCAAACTGGAATTCAAAAAGCCGATAAAAGGAGAGTTTGTTGTTATCGGGATGGTTCAGACCGGGTTGAGCATGTTGGTTGGCGCAACCGGGCCCATGGGTCAGGCTGCCCTGTTGCGCAAAGGCTTGCAACGTGATGCGCTGGTCGTAAGCGCCGCATTAATGATGACCTTCACCCATATGATAAAAATCATACTGTTTATGCTGCTCGGTTTTTCTTTTATCAGCTATTGGGAAATCATTGCGGGCATGACAACCGCGGTGATCCTGGGTGCGTTACTGGGCACGCACATTCGTTATAAAATCCCGGAAGCAATTTTTCGTCAAGGACTAAAGTGGGCACTAACATTGTTAGCGCTGCGAATGATCTATATCACGCTCGCCTGAAGCCTATAAGCAAGTCAACAAGACTCCTGTCGATTCTAACCAAAAGCAGACGCTCAGTTTTGATACTTCAGTGTCTGCTAACTACCCAATTGAGACGCTGGCGAGAAAAATCAAGCGGTCTTCCCCACAACTGCGGAGATAAAAATGTCTCCAACTTACCACTGGTTCACTCGGGAATCCCCGCCTTGCGCAAGGCTTCGATGTAATGGTCGAGATCGCTCGCGCGCATGTAATTGGCTCCCCGGCGCTCTTTTTCTAACGAAATATCGGGATTGATTGAAAGTGCTTCCTCGACCGACCAGGACGCATCATCGAGCCGTCCAAGTTCGGCATAAGTTGCTGCGAGGATCAAATGGATTCGATCTACAGCGGGATTTCGCTGGATGGCATCCTCCAGGATGGACAAAGCATCAGCATATCGTTCGAGCAGGAACAGGACCCTACCCTCGATCTCCAGGTAAATCCCGGTGCTCAGCGGATTAATTTTCCTGGAGCGATCCAGGGATTCAAGTGAAGCTTCAAGCTGTCCCGAAAAACTCTGAATAAATGCCAGCGATGCATAACCGTCGGCATAATTAGGATGCATCTCAATGGTCCGCTGTGCTGCTTCAAGCGCTGCTTGGTGCTTACGCTGAGAAAGGTAAAGAGTACTGCGTGTCAGATAAATCTGGGGAATACTGTCATCAAGCGCCAATGCCTTTTCAGCAAATTCGAGGCCAAGTCTGGTCGACCGTTCCCGGTCCTGGGCCCAGTTACGATTTATCTCGACAACGTGGGTCTGCGCGATATTGGCATAAGCCCTGGCATAATTAGGATCGAGAGTAGCAGCCCGTGTAAACAGGCCGCGTGCCTCGGCAATCGAGTCGCGAGAGAACCTGTTTAATTGCTCGAAGCCGCGCAGTAGCAGATCGTAGGCCTCAGGGCTAGTCGTTTCAGGCTGCACAAGTCGCTTTTCATCCGCAGCTGTCAGACTGACCTCGAGCGCAGCCACAATCTTGCGGTTGACGTCATCTTGCAACGCGAACACGTTGGCCATGGTGCCGTCAAAACGCTCAGCCCATAAATGGCCACCGCTACTCCCATCTACCAGCTGGGCGTTAATTCGGATCTGGTCCCCTACCCGACGCACGCTGCCTTCTAGTACGTAGCGCACCCCGAGTTCCTGCGAGACCGTGCGCAGGTCTACGGATCTCCCCTTGTAGGCAAAGCTCGAATTACGCGCAACAACGAACAACCCGAAAATTCTTGACAGATCGGTGGTCAGGTCCTCGGTGATACCGTCGGCAAAATAATCCTGCGCCGGATCGCCACTCATATTAGTAAAGGGCAACACCGCAATCGAAGGTTTGTCGGGCAACGGGAACGCCATGCGCTCAGCAGAGGCTGGTTCTTCCCGCGGCACCCGTTCCTTAAACCAGTAATAGGTTCCTCCGATTACAACCAGCACTATTGCAATGATCGCAACTATCAAATTTGATTTCTTTGACGATGTTTCACGCTGATTATCCTGTTCCGGGGCCGGAACAGATTGCTCTGCACTCAACTCGACTCGATAAACTCGAACTGGGTCATCAAACCCTTTCAGCACCTGCTCACCCAGATTCTCAAGATCAAACGGCATACGCTTCGGTAATGCTTCGTGGAGCGCTGCGGTAACGCACACGCCACCGGGATCGGCTAGTTGCTCAATACGCTGGGCTTGCACTACGCCTGCACCTGTCACAGTGTTGTCAGCAACAATGACCTCGCCCATGGCAATGCCCACCCTTACTGTGGGGCGTAGATCGTCTTTTAATCGGGAAATTTGATAGGCGTGATCGCTCTGGAATGACAGCGCGGCCGACACTGCGTCTGAGGTACGCTCAAACTCGGCCAATAGTGCGTCACCACGAAGCTCAACCACATGGCCCTGGTATTTTTCGATGGTATCGCTGAATCGCTGAAAGGTATCCTGGATGCGTTCATGTGCCAGCTGCTTATCTTGCTGAACCAACGCCGTTGAGCCTGCAACATCGGCGTGCAGGATAACAGCGAGTTTGCCCGCTAAACGGTCCTTTGCCATTGGTAGCCCAATTGGAATCAAAGTCAGCAGATATTATCACATACCGTACTTTGTATATTGCCCAGCAGGTTCAGTCGTGAGTGTCCGTTATTGGCCGAAGGACGACTCTGGTGTTGCAAATCTGAGTGTCTCCTTTGGAGAAATCGATTGGTTATTCGGGGAAAAATTCTTAGACTTTGGAATTTGCCGTAGTCATCGGCAATAAATCCTCCAAAGCAGACCCTCAGAAATTACAAATGAGGGTCGGCTTCCGACCCTCAGCGGAAGTACAGCTCGCATCAGTGGCTTGAAAAAATGGTGACACTTGTGGAAGTCCCTCTGGATGCGATTGTTAGCCAATATTTTCATATTGCTTTTTAATACTTCCTATACTTTCAATATAATTCTTATAAATAACTCAATGCCTGATCCAGATCTGCGATCAGGTCGTCTATATCTTCTATACCGGCTGAATATCTCACCAATCCTTCTGGAATGCCGGCTGCTGCCCGCTCCTCGGCGTTACATTCGACGTGACTGGTGGTAACCGGTGGACCGACGACGGTTTCTACGCAACCCAGATTGGCTGCCATATGAGCATATTTCAGTTTGGGGAGAAATACCTTAATTGCATCCAGTCCACCTTTTACTGAGAAGCTCAGCATGCCACCGAATCCACGCATTTGGCGCATGGCTACCTCATGATTGAGGTGGGACTCAAGCCCCGGATAATTGACTTGTTCGATCATCGGATGATTTTGCAGCCAATTCGCGATTGTCATTGCGTTTTCGTTTTGGCGCTCGACTCGCAATTTCAAAGTTTTCATGCCACGAATAAAACTGTAAGCGTCCATCGGTGACAGGGTGGCACCGTTGATTTCACGATAGTGATAAACCTGCTTTACCAGCTCACGGCTACCGCAAATGACACCGCCAAGTGCATCGGCATGCCCACCCAGATATTTGGAAGCAGAATGCAACACAATATCCGCGCCCAACTGCAGCGGGTTTTGATTGATCGGCGTTGCGAACGTATTGTCGACCACCACCAGTGCACCGACTTTTTTTGCGGCGGCGGCCAACCTTTCGATATCAACTATCTTAATAGTCGGATTGGTTGGCGTTTCAAGGTATAACAGCTGACAGCCTTTAGCGACCTCGGCCTCGATTTGCTCATAATCCGAGGTTTCGCATAAACAGACATCGATATTTAACGGCGACAGGAAGTCGTTAAATATTTTATTGGTGCCGCCGTAGCTGTCTTTGATCGACACGATTCTGTCGCCGGATTTTAAAAACGTACTCAATACATTGCTGATGGCGGCCATTCCTGAGGAAAAGCTGGTAGCGGCTTCGGCGGATTCCAGCTCTCTAGCCTTGTCTTCGAAAGCCCGAACTGTGGGATTGGTATTGCGCGAATATATATGTCCTGGCGTTTTTTCTAACGCTACATCCTGCCAGGTGTCGATATCTTTATAAGCGAATGAAACGCTATGCACGACCGGAACCTGGGTCGAGCGTTCATAGAGTTCGTGTTCCTGTTCACCGCCCCAGATGCTGAGCGTGGATTGTCCTGCTGAAGATTGATTGGTCATAAGTAAGCTCCCTAAGCTTTATTGATATAAAAAGAAGGTTATTCAAAATGAATAACAATCTATCTAGTAGCAAGGCAGCGCTTAGAAAGCCTTTATCTTGATAACGCGCATAATACACATGAGTTTTCATCAAGCAAGATGCGAGTGGTAATAATTTAGTTACGTCTAATTTTTTCCGGCGGGCAGGAGCTTGGTCATAAGCCTACTTAAGCTTTCTCCCGTCGTAGCTCGAAGTCCCCGCCTCGCAGTGCCACAGACGATAGAGGTGGCTTTTTTTCTCGGGTAGTTCGAAATCTTCAACCTTACTATGGTAGTGCCCGATCTCGTGATTGTTGAGGTATTGGATTTGACCGCGTTGTAGCGGTGCTTCAAACCAGACTGGGCCAAAATATTAAATGAACGGCAGCTATTGGCCGAAGGTCGCCACTGGTAAGAAGTTTTTCAGTGTCCGCTTTGGAGAAAGCAGACGCTCAAATTCCATAAATCAGCGGCGGCTAACGACCCATAAATGACAACTAGCTTTCAGCCATCCCAAGATTATTGCAAGCCTTTGCTCTGCTTCTTCTTTTACGAACATGAAGTAGTATTGGTAGAAGAATACAGAGCGCTAATGCGAATGGGTATTTTATTGAGTAGATTACTAGAGCTAATAAAAGTCGAATCACCCCTCGAAGAGTTTCGCGTTCACGGATATAGTCCGCGATTGGAGGCGAATGGCGGTAATAAAACTCAACGAACCAAGTACCGGGCACATTGGTTAAAAGATGTCGATCTCGAAATTCACGCAGTATCAGCACATGTGGATCAAGCCAGGAGCCATATGCGGCAGTGGCAATAAAACAACTTGATGAGCCGCTTCCGCCGGAGGTCGGCACTACCCCAAATTTTGCAACACAAAACCGGTTAGAGTTCATTGTGAAACTGCCACTGCAACCAGGATCCCCAGCCCAGCCATCAAAGCGAGAATTACTACCAGCGTCTGGTGTAGCAATCAGGTGAACCTGGTCTCCAGCATCGTATGATGCGATACAGGTATTACCGCATTGAACCCCACCGGGGGAAGACGTGACCGTGCCGATTCCACCTCCTTGCTTACTGATCCTTAAGGTTCGCTGATTACCGATTTCTACTACCTTGTTAAGTGATGGTACCGTCGCAAATGCGCGTTTACCGTCCGGGCTGACAGTAATGCCAGACGAAGCACCACCAACATCCAGCGGAGTAACCAAGTTTGACAAAATATCGACGACCTGTATCGAGCTGGTGTTACTGGTTATAAATACATTGAACCCATCCGGGGTAATCGAAAGACCTGTGGGTGAGACACCCGGGCCAAGATCGATTTCACCGGAACCGCCAGTATCCAATTCATAATAGTTAACTGTATCAGCAGGTGCGTTGGTGACGTAGAGCCGCTTGGCATCCGGTGTGACTGCAATCGCCGCCGGGCTTGTTCCCGCAGCGATTATCGAGTCAACCATGCTACTCGATAAGTCGTAGGCCCAGATTTCATTATCACTACCCGAAATTGAAATATACGCATGAGTATTGTCGGGGCTGGCAGCAATACCACGGGGCGTATTACCAGCGGCCATCACCAGTGTATCCTCAACGCTGAAATTGTTTTCTATATTCAGGATGGTGACGCTACCACCAGCTATCGCTTCTGATACCAGCAACCAGCGTCCATCCGGACTGACTGCGATGCCCTGTGGGTTCGGCAGGATACTGCCATTTGAAGGCACATCAATAGTTCGAATCAATCCCAGCGTGTGCGCATGCAATACCCCGACGACGTTGGTCCCGGCGGCATATACTCGTCGGCCACCAGGGTCAACCGCGACGGCGTGTATCGAAACCGGTACTGTTGGACCAGGTACAATAACAGTAGAAGTAAACTCCTGTCCGAACTCCGCGTTAATCATACTTACTGAGCCGGCACCGGGATTGGCTACAAATGCGCGGCGACCATTGATTGAAAAAGCAATGGCGGCGGGTAACAGGCCTGGATCTCCCAATACGATATCTTGCGTTGATCCTATATTTGGCGTGGTTACTTCGGTATTGAAAAATCTTGGACTTAAGGCTTTTCCGTCGGTCGTATTTAGCACTAGATGATCTGAATCTGTGATAGTCCCCGGGAGTTGTAGCGTGATAACTGTGTCAGATACCGTGGTTGGTATCAGCATCACCCCCCCAGGACCGAGCGTGAGGCTGTCGTTAATGGGATCCATAGTAAGCCTTTCGCCAATGATGGTGACATAGTCACCCGCACGAGCACCCGGAGGATATACGTACTTTATACGTGGCCCAGTAAATGTTGCGATACGCTTTCCCTCGAACGAACCTAAAGAAAGCCCCGGCTTTTCCCAACTGCCGCTGGCAGTAAACTCATCCTGATTAAATGAAGTAAATACCCAGGTGTTAGACGGGCAAGGATTACGCGTCACGTTTCCTGAAACTATTTCACGTATGGCGTCGGCGGTACCAGCCATGTCTCCCTCGGCACAATCGATATCCCCACCAAATGAAATCGGGCCATCAACTTCCGCATCCCTTTGTGAAATTCGGGATTCCCAGGTCCCCGCAGCGGGACCGAACGCAGAGTCGATACCTTCCCAGGTTCCCGACCAGATACCAGCAATTTTTGGTGGTGGAGGGCCATCGTGGTCACTACTGTCACTGTTACTTCCGCAACCAGTAACAACCAACAGGAATAGAGTAAAAAATGCTGGACCCCAGTAATGTTTCTTGAAATTCATGTCATTAACCGTGTGTATACTTGGTTCTTCAAGCAATTTGGTTTTGAGTGATAAGCTGAAGGATGAACCGTGTAAGTTGCACTTTGCAACTCTTTTGAAAAAGGTCTAAATATACACAACCAGTAGTATCAATAAATGGTACTAACCATCAAATACTCGAGGCCGTATCTCAATTAGATGGTTTGTAACAAGTGTCCGCTATTGGCCGTAGTACGACCCTGGTAATGTGAATTTGAGTGTCCGTTTATGGGAAAGCGGCCCCCGAAATCCTCAATATCAGCTGCAAAAATACGACCCATTTCTGACACTTAACCAATCCTTCGATGCTTGCTCAGCTCTCTGGGTCACATCCCCTTTAGCAATATTCTGGGTTGTTAATTGGCAAAAAGTATCACCATACTGTTCTTTTGGTTGAGAGATATAGTGCTTACTGAAATTTAGTTGCAAATAAAGACTAACCAGTTACGGTTATAAAAAATCGATCTAGGGCTGAAAAGATGAAACCAAAACTGAGTAGCAATATTTTACTGTTTCTTTGTATCTTCTTACTTGTAGCTTGCGGTAGCGGTGACAGTGTTAGCGTCGACTGCCCTGACGGAGAAACGGGAGAGGACTGGGTATGGAATGGGACAGTATGCTCACTCAGAAAGGATGGTTTTAATTGGAGTGTTGAGTCGATCGCACCGGCATTGGATGGTAGCAACGACCTATACGCCGAGGGTTCTTTTACGCACTTTAAAAAACACGCTGTCAAATATATTGCCCGCTTAAACAATGACGGTTCGCTTGACCGGGGGTTTGTTTCCGGCCCAAGTTTTTTTGCCCCTACTATCATTGTGTCAGCCAATGATGGGAGCGGAGACGTCTACGTCGGGGGTCTTTTAAGTTACAACGGTTCCACTCATAACGGCATTGCTCGTTTAAACCTGGATCGTAGTCTCGACGTGAGTTTTGACACCGGTACAGGTTTTAGTCGTGAAGTTCGCACAATTGTCCCGGCTACCGATGGCAGCGGAGATGTCTATGTTGGCGGACTTTCCATTAGCTCCCAAGGCGCTACTTTCGAAAACGGGCCGATTCGTTTAAACGGTGATGGCTCGGTCGATGTTGATTTTAATCCTAGCATCAGAGCGGGCGAAGAAAGCATTGCCCTGGCTGCCGATGGAAGTGGTGACATTTATGTCTCGAGAAGTTCCGCTCCCTACATTGCTCGATTAAATAACGACGGATCTATCGACACCGGATTTGACACTGGCCCCTCCGGATTTGACCGATCGGTGAGGGACATCGCAGTGACTACTGATGGAAGCGGTGATATTTACGTAGCAGGAAATTTTACTGAGTTTAACAATACGAGTACAAATGGCCTTGCTCGCCTAAACAACGATGGGTCGTTCGATACCGAATTTATTGTAGATACCAAGGTTTTCCAAGGAGGTGGATTCATAATCCCTGTGCCTGATGGCAGCGGTGACATCTATGTTCATGCCAGGAATACTAATAACCAAGATATCGTACGCTTAAACGACGACGGTTCAATCGATGCTGGATTCGGCATTGGCTCCGAGGGATTTAACTACAACGGCACCATAAGTGATGCTGCTATTGCAACCGATGGAAGTGGTGACATCTATGTGGCAGGAGATTTCAACCATTACAATTTGACACCGGTAGTAAATTTGGTCCGTCTCACTGCAGGAGGCGTTTTAGTCAGATGATGCGGAAAGTATGTTGAATAACTTATTGCTCAAGAAGCTCAAAATCGATTGAGCTCATTTTCTAACTGGGTGTCCGCTGTTGGCCGAAGGTCGCCACTGAACTCTAAGTTTTGAGTGTCTGCTTTCGGGAAGCAGCCTCTACTTGATTAAAGTTTCAGATGTTTTTAGCGCCAAAATACTCCTTTAGCAATTCAATCAAGCCCTTAATACGCGGGACATCATCATCGGAATAATCTAGATTCGCCGTACCATCTAGAACGAGATGTTGATCCTCGGTCTTATCAGTATGCTCTTTCGGCTCTGTGTCTTCGGGGTAGTGCATGGGAATGCCTTTCAAACTCGCGTAGCATATTTTTACGCGATCATTTACGTATTTGTGTGAATTGGCTCACGCTAAAGGTGAAAACTGCTTTGAAGCCCCGCCACCGTGCGGGGTTTTTTAGGTACCAGGTGAAGTAATCCTCACGATTACCAAAAATAACTCATAGATTTACCTTGTATGGGCGATGCGTTATATGGGATCAGGCTGATATATTCTGGTTGGGCGCATATATTCGGGATATGGATAAAATAAAACAAATTCTTGGGGTTTTTATCGTGTTACTCGTTATGGGTATTTTGAGATTCGCATTTGCCCATAGAAAACGAAAACTAGGATCTTCCTCATTAACAAGTAGCGGCTTATAAACGCTCGAACACAGGCCCGAGATAATCCCGAGTTGGAACTAATGCTATTTCTGTAACGGAATTACACGCTGGCCTGTTTTAATTTTTACGTCTGAAATTATAAATTTGAAAAAGGAGGATGTAATCATGACTCAAAATGCAGAAGACCGAAGCTGCATCACGCAATTTGAACTAGGTGAAATGTTTGAGAAGAACGATAGGGCGCGGGACTATACATCAGCGTTTAGATGGTACTTGCACTCGGCTAAACATGGTTACCGCAAGGCACAACACCGATTGGGTACTATGTATGCGCGTGGTTCTGGCGTAACAAGAAATTACATCGAGGCTTATGCGTGGTGCAAGGTATCAGCAGCGCAACACTCCCAAAGAGCAATATTAAAGCTCAAGAAAATTGAAGGGTATATGTCAGTGGAAGAAATCACTAAGGCAAGGAAGTTATCGAGACAATACTACGATATGTATGTAGCGCCTTTTGCTAATCGGGCGTTATTTAGATAATAGGGCCTCTGATGGGGGTTTTTTCTGAATTTTTTGCTGAAATTGAAGATATTTTTATAGAAGGTGATGGACACTATGATTTAGAAGTGGTCGGAGAATCACACTACCAAAGGCATCTTAAAGTTCTATCTGGACGCTACTCAAAAAAAGGTGGCGACAGAGAGTTGATAGCAAAATTGCATTATGAAAACACTAATCCGCACGACAAAAAGGCGATTAGGGTTGTGATAAATGGGGGGACTGTCGGTTACCTGTCACGTAAGGATGCAAGATTATTCAGGAAGAGGATTGAAAAAGTGGGACTCGAGGGATTAGTTGTATCCTGTAACGCCGAGATTCTAGGTGGTAAAAGAGTCGGGCTTTTTAAAAAAACAGATTTTGGTGTATGGCTCGACTTGCCAATTAAGAAATTGTAGTAGAAGAACAATTACATCGCCATCCTACTATTAGCCTTTTCAGGGATTGGAAATCAAACCCCGAAAGATTCCGCTATTTTCATATAGATAATATTCGATTTTCGTGACGTGGGTCAGAAAAGCTTCATCGGTATTGCCGGGCATGAACATTTTATTTCTCCAAGTTGATTTAGCGAATTTGTAAACCGCTCGCAAGTAACCATAAATTAGCGGTGAATGAATTGTATCAAATTGATTGATGGGCGCAATCTAAAGACTGTATGGGATGCCGTAGCCAAGTAACAGGTTAGGAATAGTTGACGCAGGTCATTAAGCGTGCGCAAGTGTATCGAGTTCGACGATTGGGCGGCATCCTGTAAGGTCGATTGTGTATACTCTGTGCAATAACAACACAAAGCACAGAGGTGTGACGCCAAATGCCTCAGAACAGCGGAAAAGTCCGATTCTGGATAGTTATCTCAGTAATCTGGTTCTTATTAGCAACCGTGGTTGCTGTGTATTTGGCTTATCATTTAATGGATGACGCACCTTCGTACTTCGATACTGAAGAGTTCCATACATTTTTTATTATTTCAAATATGCCACTAATCATTGGATGGGGTATTTGGTGGAAGGATCCGGGCTTATTAAAAGATGTTGATAATTTCCTTACAGGATCTGGAAGCAAAGACGAATCTGTAGATAGATTGCGCATTATGCTATCTGATGGGCTACACCTTTTAAACAAACCTGTAAATACAGAACTAGAGTTTAAAAAATGGAAAACTGATGATAAAAATTGGGTTAGTGCTGTCTACCGCGAATTAAAGAGAGGTTTTAATGAAACTCTAGCCGTGTCATTCCAGTCAGTAGAAAGCGTTCAGGAATTTGACCTAGTTTCATCCTTTAACAGCGAACATAACACCCGACAATTGCTTCTAAACAAAAGGCTGAATATTCTGATTAACATTATTAAAGAATCGATATGAAAATTAAATTAAGAGTGCTGGCTTTGTTCGCCATTGCGGCAATGTCTGCTATTGGTCCAGCTAAGGCCGGTTGCTGCCTATTGCAGCGCAGCATTCGACCCCGTCTTTCTTGTTTTAGCCTACGGCAGCAATGAGTATAACTCGGACGATCAATCCAAAGTATAAGAAGAATAAACGGCTCTTTTCCGAAAATCCAATAGTACTGGATAGCCGTCTACACGGGTATCGAGCCCGGCGCCGTAACTGCATTTTGCTGAATTTGGTGTCCTTGCCGAAAAATCACCCCACATTTTCATCACTTTCCAGCCAATTCCGGTCGCCAGACCAACCGATGCCCTCGGCAACTGCTCGATGCAGCAATCAATGGGGTCAGTATCGATTGAAATTCAGCTTTTTTCGCAGGCTCAATGACCGCAGTGTGCCGAAAGTAGAAGTTAAGGAATTTATTCTGAGCGTCTCTTGTTGGCCGTTCTCGGCCCCTGAACTCTGGACTTTGAGTGTCCGTTAACGGGAAGCGGCAATCGCCGTAGTTAACACGGGTACGCTGACAAAGCCAAATTGACCTTCAGTATCGGCCTTGTCAAGCTGGTCCAACCACAAAGCTGCCTCTTTTTCATCGACACCCTTGCCAACAGCAAAAGCTGCAACAAGTTTTGCTGCCCATAGCGAAAACGAATTTTCGTGCATAGTGTTATTCATAAAGGCAATTGGTTTTTGGACAATTCCATCGAATCCGGCTACTGCCAACTTTGTAGGTATTTCCATTGGCAGCATTTGATGGAAGCAATGCTTGCGCCAGACTTCATGTATCTTGTCATTTAATTCTGGTTCCGCGCCATGAAAACGCCAGTGATCCCAAAGCACCGAAACTAATGCAGCTTTACTGCCGGGTTTCAAAACACGCCTGGCCTCCGATATCGCGGCGTCTACATCGGGGACATACTCTAACATCTGAATCGAAGCCAGGCAGTCGAAGGAAGCATCCTCGAAAGGTAGATTAGTAGCATCCCCTTCAATCAGTTCTGCCACATCAATATCAGCACAGAATGACCGCGCAGCAGCTATTTGCTCCTTACTGGCATCCAATCCGACGGCACGGCCACTATCACCAACGGCTAGTGCAATATCGCGCACTAGATGCCCCCCACCGCAACCGAGATCAAGTAACGCCTGTCCTGAGTTTATCGCTAATGCCTCGAATACAGCTAAGCGTCGGGACGTGCCCTCAAGTCCTTCAGCAATCTTACGTTGCCAAAGGCCGATATCACCGCCGAAATCCATAGGCTCCTCCTTTACGTTGCTGACACTTTACTCCTTTACTTTGACCACAACAATTTCGAGGAATAATCGTTATGAATTTGATGGAAGCTAATATCCAGCGTCCGTCATTTGCGGGGTTTTAATTTTCTGTGAACCCTGTCACTGCTTGATTCACAGGTATTGGGTAGCCTGATTCGATACTGCTCCGAGAATTATCGCAGTATGCCCGCTAAGGATGGCGGGCTCTTTTAGACTTACCCAATACAATAAAAATTAATGGCAAATCTACTAAAAATTGAGCACTTTTCCTTCTGCTTATCGGGCAATCGAGTTTCGCTACTGCTGGTATAGCGGCTAACGACCTAAAACGGATCCTGAAGAAAACAAAAAAACCGGGCTTACCCCTGTGGTAATACCTGGTTTTAATGAATAAACATGCCAATAGTTTATGTTTCGAAAGTACCGCCGGCAGCATCGCACTCAACTTTGCTCATTTCGAGAAATCCTTTCCCCTTGCATGAATTCAGACCTTTACAACTGCTCGTGGCGGTCTTGCATGAACTGTGACCCTTGCAAGAATTGGTGCCCATGCACTTGCCACTGTGGCTGCTTGCATGCGCAGCCATAGGTGAGATAGCAAACATCGTTGCAGCTGTTATAGCGAGGGCAACCCCAGTAGTTTTCTTTTTGGTAATCATCGTTTGTCGATCCTCATTTAAATATTAGGATTTGAAGAAAGCCAATTATTGCTCTAAAAATTCACAAAAGTATCACAAATTTATACATTCCCGATCCGCTCGAGAAAGCTCACTATGATAAATTTTTTTAGTGGAACGTCCCTTAATGGCCGAAGATTGCCGCTAATAGAGAGGTTTTCAGCGTCTGCTATGGAGAAAACAAACCCTCAAATTACATAGATCAGCGACGGCTATTGACGCGATAGTCGTCACAAATATTTCCGGGATCAACCGATATGTAACCAGTACAATTAATAAGATTTAGACCAAATTGACGACTTCAGACACCGGCCGGTAGTAGTACAGAAGAAACCATAAGCAGGAGAGGCACAACATGAACGCACCCATCTATCTCGACTACAACGCCACCACACCAGTTGATCCTATAGTCGCGGATGCTATCGAACCCTATTTACGCCATCACTTTGGCAACCCTTCATCCAACCATGTTTACGGTCGTGATGCACATCAGGCGGTGGAGAAGGCACGCGAACAAGTAGCCATTTTGATTGGCGCTCAAGCTGATGAAATCGTCTTTACGGGATGCGCCACCGAGGCCAATAACCTGGCCATACGTGGTGCGGCTAGAGCGCTGCGTGACAAGGGACGCCACTTGATAACCAGTGCGGTTGAACACCCGGCTGTAGAGCAACCTTGTCGACGACTGGGTAATGATGGCTGGGAAGTATCTGTGATTCCTGTAGATAAATATGGTCAAGTCAATCCTGCTCAGCTGTCCGATGCTCTGCGCGATGATACGGTTCTGGTTTCCATCATGCACGCCAACAACGAGGTAGGCACAATCCAGCCAGTCGAGGAGATTGCGGCAATAACTCAGCCACGAGGTATCCTGTTGCATACCGATGCCGCACAATCGGTGGGGAAAATTCCGGTTTCTGTTGATGATTTAAACGTCGATCTTCTTACATTAGCCGGGCATAAATTCTATGCGACAAAAGGTGTAGGAGCACTTTATGTGCGTCGTGGCACACCAATTCAACCGGTGTTGGTTGGTGCCGGTCATGAAGCGGGTTTACGACCGGGCACTGAGAACGTGCCAGCCATTGCAGGTTTGGGTGAGGCAGCTCGACTCGCATTTGAGCGCAACCCCGAACATACACAGCAGCTGCGACTGTTGCGTGACCAGTTACACGCACGGCTTACCGAGGCCATTCCCGGAATTCTCTTGAATGGTCATCCCGAACAGCGCCTACCCAATACCCTTAATCTCTCCTTTCCGGGCATTGATGGTCGAGACTTGCTGGCTCATGCAGCAGCCGAGGTAGCAGCCTCAGTTGGCTCAGCCTGTCACGAGGATGACGCAACGGTGAGCGGTGTTCTGGGTGCGATGGGGATTAAAGCAGAGCGTGCCCGTGGCGCGGTACGTTTATCCCTCGGCACGCCTTCCACCGGCGCAGAGATCGAGCGTGCAGCTAAGGCGCTAATCGCTGCCTGGCAAGCATAAAGAATCAGTTGGGTCATTCTCGACTGAATCTCAGGTGATTCTACAAACACGACTTGTGAATTGACTAGTGTCTGCTTTGGGGAAAACGGACGCTTAGAATCTAAAAAATCAGCGTCTGCAAACGACCCTTAACAAACTCTCAATAACCGTTCGAAATTAATTAAAGTTCCGCTTTTACGTGGATTTCGAAATTTTCTTTACTAAATCTTAATTGGTTTACACCGCTTATATAGTAGTCACTGAATAACGAATATTGCTCGCAATGGCAGGATAGTGCAAAGTTGTTGCCTCAGGAGATATTACAGAGACATTATCGCACGCTATGTTGGATCATATTATTCTCCAATTTGTACTGATTTTTGCAGGTGCGGCCCTGTTCGCGACCCTGTTCCTGTATTTGAGGCAGCCCATTATTGTTGCCTACATTGTGCTAGGCATAGTCGTAGGGCCGAAGGGACTGGGGCTGATTAACGATGCGGATCAGATCGAACAACTTGCACATATCGGAATTATCCTACTGCTGTTTCTGATAGGCCTTAACTTCCAGCCGAAAAAGCTCGTCGGTTTGCTCGGGCGTGTCGGTTTGGTAACGTTGGTGACCTGTTTCATTTTCACGCTCCTGGGCCTGGCAACAGCTTTGGCGTTAGGTTTCCCGTTTTTCGACAGCCTGGTAATTGGCGCGGCGTTAATGTTCTCCAGCACTATCGTTAGTCTGAAGTTGATACCTACAACGCAATTACATCATCGACATATTGGCGATGTGATGTTAAGCGTACTGCTATTGCAGGATGTGATAGCCATCGTGCTCATTGTGCTGGTAACCGAGGGTGGCATGGACAATATTACAGTTTCAGTTGCGCTGTTATTGCTCAAACTGGTTGTGCTAGGTATTACATCGTTTGCTATCGTCAGATTTGTCATAACAAAACTGTTTTTGAAATTTGATGTGATAAAAGAGCATACCTTTGTAATGACATTAGGCTGGGGTCTGTTTGTTGCCGGTGCTGCGGAAATGCTGGGCCTGTCTCTTGAGATGGGCGCTTTCATTGCGGGTATAAGCCTGGCTACAGTACCCATTGCACTGGTGATTGCAGAAGAGCTTAAGCCACTGCGTGATTTCTTCCTGATACTGTTCTTCTTTTCAATTGGTGCGAAATTAGATCTGGTGGTTTCTCAACAACTTTTTGTGCCCGGGCTGATAATCACCGCACTGCTGATGGTAACAAAACCTGTGATTTTCAACTGGGGATTTAAAGCGATTGGCGAAAAGCCGAAAAACTCGGCTCAACTGGGAGTCAGATTAGGTCAGGCCAGCGAGTTTTCATTATTAATCGCCTTTAGTGCTCTGGCATCAGGTTTGATAGAGGAGCGTTCGTCATACCTCATTCAGCTTGTTGTGGTGCTCACCTTTGTAGCTTCAACTTATTGGGTAGTAAATGCGTATCCGACACCTATTTCATATAAGATCGGCCAAAGGAAAGACTAACTTTATGGTTCTAGGCATTGCTAAACATGGAATGATATTCCACCGATCGATTCTGGTTACCAATATGGATCGTCAGGGTATTTTCAAATTTTACGTGGGTATGATGAGAGTGTTTTTTGGCGTGCCAGAATACGTTGCGTAATTTCTCTTGCTGGTGAGTTGTAATCATCACGAAATCCTGGGGTTTCATGTCCTTGAGATCGACCCGGTCCAGATTAGCCTGCCGGATTGATTCTTCCCAGCTCTGACAATTAGCACCGCAAATCATCACGTACTTGCCACCCATTTCAACTAGCCAGTTGGAAACTTCAAATTGGCGGGTGCGGCTGACGGTGTCCTCGATAGCGAGAACTACCTTAAATGGCGCGAAGTGCTCTATCCCAGGCAGACCGCTATTTTCAGTGAGTTGAAAATATTCCATCGACGTCATTAATTTTTTGCGCACTCGGATTCCCGTGGGCATTATTTATCATTAATTTCCCCGCAAATGTCGTCACATGGTAACCGAGTTAACAGACGAATACTCCGGTCCTTCGAGCAATCGACCAAAGGAAGGGGACCACAAGTCACCTAACTGGCTTGAAATATTTTCTAGACTGATCCATTCAAGTTCAATGCGACTAGACAAAAGCCAGACGCTCAGAATCGATTATTCAACGGCGGCTAACGACCAAAACGGACATCTAACATCTCAGGTTATGCGCGCTGTCAAACATCGCCTGCACCTGCTGGATCGACGGTTTCTTTTAACTTCCTAAAAATCTTCGAGGGGGACAATTTCGTGGTTATGTGAAAAATGGGCGTTTATACTTCCGTTACGCCAACCAGATCGTGAATTTGCATCAATAAACAAGAACCGGTGTATTGCGATCGTTCGCGTAGTAGTTCTACCTATCGCGTATGCATGTTGAGACGGTTAAGCTGTGACTCTTCATATACGCCGTACTCGCGATTTAGGAGCGCAAGGAATTATGAAGACTATCATCGAGCCATTCAGGATTAAGATGGTAGAACCGATCAAGCTAACGACTCGCAAGCAACGCGAGCAGCTGATTGAGGCCGCCAACTACAATCCGTTTCTGTTGCGCGCAGAAGATGTCATCATTGATTTGTTAACCGACTCGGGCACTAGTGCAATGTCATCTGAAGCCTGGGGTGCCATGATGCGGGGCGACGAATCATATGCCGGTGCTCGAAGCTGGTATCGCTTCCACGATACGGTGAAGGATATTTTTGGCTTTGAGCAGATCATACCAACCCATCAGGGGCGGGCGGCGGAGCACATATTGTTCGGCGTCATGGTGAAACCGGATTCCATCATTCCAAACAACACCCACTTCGATACCACCAGAGCGAACATCGAATTCTTTGGCGGCAAAGCGTTAGATCTGCCCTGTGCCGAGGCCGACGATCTCGAATCCGAGTACCCATTCAAGGGCAACATGGATACCGCGGCACTAAAAAATCTCGTTGCGGACGAGGGGCCTGAGCGGATTCCGATAATAATGGTCACCGTGACCAACAATTCGGGCGGGGGTCAGCCGGTTTCGATGGACAATATTCGCGAGATCAGCCAGATCGCGCGGGCAGCTGGTATTCCCTTCTATATCGATGCCTGTCGTTTCGCCGAAAACGCGCATTTCATCAAGCGACGTGAACCCGGATACGAGGAAACTGCAACTATCGATATTGCTCGTGAACTGTTCAGCTACGCGGACGGCTGCACGATGTCGGCCAAAAAGGATTCCTTCGCAAACATTGGCGGCTTCCTATGTACCAACGACGCCGAGCTGGCGCACCAGGAACGCAACATTTTGATTCTCACGGAAGGTTTTCCTACCTATGGTGGCCTTGCCGGACGTGATCTCGAAGCCATTGCCGTTGGACTGCGTGAAGTATTGGACGAACACTATCTTGACTACAGGCTGCTGTCGACACAGTACGTCGTCGAACATCTGCGTGATTCAGGAATTCCGGTTGTTGTGCCAGCGGGCGGACATGCTGTTTACCTCGACGCCCGACGCTTTCTGCCCCACATTGAACCGCTGCAATATCCGGGGCAGTCACTGGCCGTGGAACTGTATGTCGAAGCTGGCATTCGCAGCGTCGAAATTGGCACTGTGATGTTCGGTTCCGATCCGCAAACGGAGAAAGAACGCCCAGCTCGTCTTGATCTGGTGCGTCTCGCTATTCCCCGCCGGGTCTACACACAAAGCCATATGGACTATGTGCTCGAAGGTATCAGGCTCGTATGGGAGCGACGAAGCGATATTCGTGGCATGCGCATCGTTCAGGCACCAAAGTTTTTGAGGCACTTCACGGCAAAATTCGATTGGATCTGAGGGAACTCGACTCGCAACGACAAAACTATCTCGTTTGGAAATTTTATACCCGTAACACTGGCAACGCTTCTGAAGAAGGAACAAAGCGCAGGGCCACACCATTATTACACCAGCGATCTCCGGTAGGTTCGGGGCCATCATTGAATATATGTCCCTGATGACCACCACAGCGGGCACAATGGTATTCAGTGCGAGGAAATAACAACTTCCAATCCCGTTTAGTCTCAGCATTGCCTTCAATTGCCTGGTAGAAGCTGGGCCAACCCGTTCCACTGTCAAACTTGGTATCAGAGAGAAACAATGGCAAATAGCAGGCGGTGCATATATAGACACCTTCACGCTTTTCATCATTCAGAATGCTGGTCCAGGGGCGTTCTGTCCCATCTTCAAATAACACCTTGTATTGCTGGGCGTTCAACAGGTTTTGCCAATCCTCCCTGGTCTTGTCGATGGGCGGGAAATCCCCCTTCATTGGGGAAGAATCCGCAGCCGCAATAACACCCCTACTTGCGGCAATTGCCAAAGCAGAAGTGATCGCACCGGCGATAAATAGTCGTCGTTCCATAAGGAAGTCTCCAGAAAGTATGTAATTCTTAAGACAGCAGATACCCAATAAAATTCCCCGGGGGAGATTTGAGCAATTTTGAACAATACGTGAATAAGTATTGTACCCCTTGATTGTGAACAACGACTACCTTATGCGCCGCTACTATATTCAGCCAGCAACCAGTCTCTAAAGGCTACAATTTTAGAATCCATTTCAGACTCCTCGAGATAGACCAGGAAATATGCCATGTCTAAAGGAGTGCTGTACTGCTCTCCGAACGGACGAACCAGCCAGCCTGCTTCAAGAGCATCGGTCACCAAGGCGGTGCTGGACAATGCTACTCCATGACCGGCAATGGCAGCCTGAATCGTCAGCGATGAAGTCGAAAAATGCGTCCCGGGGTCGGGATCAACTTTGGAGGCCCCAGCAGCCTTGAGCCACATTTTCCAACTCGGCCAGACCTGTTCTTCCTGCATCACCCAATCCTCGTGTAACAGCAAATGCCAACGAAGATCATCTGGCTCACGAATTCCTTTTGTACCTTCCATTAATGCTGGTGCGCACACCGGGAATACTTCTTCGAGTCCCAGCTTGTGAACCCTGAGCCCGGGATAATTGCCATCACCGTAACGAATAGCCATATCGATACTCCGCTCAGATAAATTAACTACTTTAAGACTCGCATCAAGTCGTACCTCCAAATCGGGATAACGCTGATGAAATCCTTCGAGGTGCTGGACCAGCCAACGTGCGGCGAAATCGGGTTCAACCGAGAGGGTCAGCTCTGCACTAGATTTCGGTGCCATGAGTCGATCACCAGCCTCGGCAAGGAGGTCCAGTCCCTGGGTAATAACCGGTAACACCCAGCGGGCCACATCGGTCAATTCCACCCGCCTGGTATTTCGGTTGAGCAATTTCTGACCAAAATAATCCTCCAGCGCTCGTACCTGGTGTCCGACCGCCGCTGGCGTGACATGCAACTCGCCCGCAGCCGCAGTGAAGCTCAAATGCCGGGCGGTGGACTCGAAAGCCCGTAAAGCATTAAGGGGTGGTAGTTTTCTACCCATTATATATATTTTCTAAGTAATTGGAAAAATATATATCATTACTCTCGTATTTACAAATGAAAGATAATACTCATCGTCAATTACGATTAACTAGATTATCTATATAAAAGGAGTATCGCCATGATCAATCAAAGCATACAAAATCCCTCTCACCCCGAAGTTATCGGGGGCTTTCATTCAAGTGTCGATCGTCTTTTTTGTAATGTCATCGAGCGAATCAACACCTACCGGGAAAATCAATCACAACGTGCTCTTTATAGCTACTACCAGAAGCTCACCATTGACCAACTGGGTGATATTGGAATGAGTAATCCGCAAGATCAGTTACGAATATTAGGCAGCTATCTCAATGCTGGAACTATAGACCCATGTAGTGTGCAGACTCAGGCGTTAAAAATTGAGAGCCCGTTGTCAGTAATACAGAATAAATGGGTGTGAATTTTTATATCCAACAAGACAGCTTGAACCCTGCTTGATATATTTGGGATCTATCAAGCAGAGGAGTAAGGACATGTCGGACAATCACACCTATAAAAAAATCGAAGTTATTGGCTCATCTCCAGAAAGCATCGAAGGTGCGATCAAGAATGCGCTCGCCGAATGCAACAAAACCCTGAACCATCTGGAGTGGTTCGAAGTAGTCGATACGCGTGGTCATATTGTGAAAGGCGAAGTCGCGCACTACCAGGTCACCTTGAAAGTCGGAATGCGAATTCAGTCGGATTGAAAATGATGCAAATCAGGCGTTCGTTTTACATGTGCCCCTGTAAGATTCGCAACATGCGGCCTTCAATCCAGCTGCGCGCGGCCAGATTTTCGATGAATCCGCAGTGCCCGCCATGTCGGTAGGTTTCGATCTGCAAGGTTTCAACAGGATTGATGCGATTGAGGTCATCGACCGGAATGATTGGATCGTCTTCTGCGGCGATCAGATAAGCCGGCACCGCCATGGAAGACAGGCGATTGCCAACCAGGGCATAGGCCGCAAAGTAGTCATCAACATCGCTATAGATCGTGTGCTGTGGAATAAAAATTCGGTTCAGGTCGTCGAGTGATTTCGCGGTTGCGAGCTCTTCGTCGTAATCAAGTTCGGGAAAGCATTGCAGTTTGCGCTGCAGTGAACCATGCCAGCGCTTGAAGAAATAACGCTCGTAGGCGAAAAAGCCATTGTTCAACGCATCCATGGCGCGTGCAGGATCAGTCGGCGGGCAAACCGCGATGCTGGCATCGAGGCCGAGCTCGGTTCCCGCATCGGCAGCAATCCGCAACGCAAAACTACCGCCCAGCGAAAACCCGGCAAGAAAATTATGCTCATAGGCATAAGTGGCAACAAAATCCTGTATCGCGCTTGCTACCTCCGGTGAGCGCGTCGAGTTGAACAACTCCGGATTTAAGTGATGTGAGTCTCCATGATCGCGCAGATTGACCCGCAACACGTCAAACCCCTGCGCTAACAAGCTCGCGGCCGTGGTGACCAGGTAGGACGAACGGCTCGAACCTTCCCAGCCGTGCAGGAGAATTACGAGAGCCGAGCAACTATCAGGGGCATGGTCGAATTCCGCTAACAGGCGAGTACCGTCTTCGGCGTGCAGAATCAAGTTCTCGGGGCTCAGGCGTTTCAGTATTTTTCGCGCGCGCAGATAGCGCGGACCCTGGCTGTTGAGCATAGTCTGCACATGCGCATTGCGCAGATAGCGCGGGGATTTGTACGCGGTAGAGTCTTTCACCTGAATTCCGGCTTTCCTATCGATTTACGTTTACCAGATCTGTTATAGCGAGTTTAAGACAAAAACGCTTTGCTTCGGCAAGATTGAAATTATACTGAGCTCTCGTAAATAGCATTCTGACATGAATCGATGACTAGCAAACCTGAATCATACAAACCGATTTCCGGCAACGACTTGCCACGCTTCGCGGGTATCGCAACTTTCATGCGCCTACCCTACGTTGACCCACGCGATGCCGACGAGGTCGACATTGGTCTGATCGGCGTCCCCTGGGATGGTGGCACCACCAATCGCGCCGGTGCGCGGCACGGCCCGCGCCAGATTCGCGACCTGTCGACGATGGCGCGCAATGTCCATCACGCGACTGGAATCAAACCATTCCACCTCTGCAACTGTGCCGACCTCGGGGATTCACCGGTAAACCCGGTCGATATCGATGACACGCTGGCACGCGTGGAAAAATTTTATTCCACCGTGGTTGACCAGGGAATTATTCCGCTTAGTGCAGGAGGCGATCATTTGATCACGCTGCCGGTGATGCGCGCGCTATGCCGTGATGAGTCCGTTGGCATGGTGCACTTCGACGCCCATACCGATACCTTGGATCGCTACTTCGGTGAATCGAAGTATACCCACGGCACCCCGTTCCGACGCGCCATTGAAGAAGGTCTCCTTGATCCAAAGCGTACCGTGCAAATCGGTATTCGCGGCGCGCTTTACAGCGACAAAGACAAGCAATGGGGACTGGACCAGGGCATTCGCGTCATCGAAATAGAAGAGTACAGCGATATGGGGATTGAAGCCGTCATTGCCGAAGCACGTCGCATTGTCGGTAATGGCAAGACCTATATCAGTTTCGATGTCGATGCACTGGACCCGGTATATGCACCAGGTACCGGCACCCCCGAGATTGGTGGTATCACGACCTACGACGCGCTGCAGATGATCCGCGGACTGCGCGGACTCAATCTGGTTGGCGGTGACGTGGTCGAGGTATCGCCACCCTTCGACATGTCAGGCAACACAGCACTGGTGGCGGTGACGATTATGTTCGAAATCCTGTGCCTGCTTGCCGAGTATTCGAATCAACGTTAACTTGCAGAGTTTTCCTCCTATAAATCATATTCTTACCACTCTTCTAAGGGGCGCGTTTTCTATCTACATGGAAAGAATTGATAACAATTTAACCATTTACTTAACATATTCATATCGTTAGTATCGGTCTGGTATCGCTTGAGACTAATGATTCAATAAGCAATATAGAGCCGTCATAAATAAAGACGGACACAATCTGAAATAGTATGTATAAACCCGAGGAGATTTAAATGAAACTCAAAAATACCCTGACGGGCGCTATTGTAGCCCTCAGCATGGGCGCGACCAGCATTGCCAGCATTGCCAGCGCCGCCGATGTCGTCATCGGCGTACCCAACTGGCCATCTGTCGCCGCAACCGCGAATATCCTTAAAGTCGTGATCGAAGAGAATCTGGGTCTCGATGTCGAGCTGCAAAATGGCACCAATCCGATCGTGTTCGAGGCGATGGATTCAGGCGCCATGCATGCGCATCCTGAGGTCTGGATGCCGAACCAGCAAAACCTGCACAACACTTTCGTCAAGAAAAAGGGCACCGTCGAGATGAATTCGAACGGCGTTGCTGCCTTCCAGGGCATGTGCGTACCCAAGGCGCTGGCGGACAAACACGGCATCAAGTCAATCGATGACCTGACTAACCCGGACGTCGCGGCACTGTTCGACAGCGACGGCGATGGCAGAGGTGAAGTATGGATCGGTGCTCCCGGCTGGGCTTCCACCAATGTCGAAAAAATCCGCGCCAAGTCGTACGGCTACGACCAGACTTTCGAATTAACCGAAAGCGACGAGACACTCGCCTATGCGAACCTCGACAACGCTATCAAGGGTAGCAAGCCCTGGGTCGGTTTCTGTTATACGCCGCATTACGTTTTCGTTTTACACGACATGCAGGTACTCGAAGAACCGGCTTATGACGCCTCACAGTGGAAAGTGGTACAACCCACCGACGATCCAAACTGGCTGGCAGTCTCCATGGCGGGCACCGCGTGGGATACCGCATACCTCCACCTGCATTTCGCCAAGTCAGTGGAAAAGAAACATCCCGAAGTGGCGAAGCTGTTCAGAAACATGAAGCTCACTACCGATGAAGTCTCGGAGATGACTTATGCGCTCGTGATCGATAAGAAAGATCCGGCCGCATACGCGACTGATTGGGTAAAGAAAAATGAGGATCAGGTAATCAACTGGCTGACCAACTGATACTCGAACTACGATATAAAAATAACTGCCCGTTACCGTCCTCATGGTGGTAGCGGGCTAGTCGTCAGCTGCTCTAACAGCGGGCTAATAGAGGGGGCGCACTATGACTGAATCGATCGAATCGGTCGTCAATATAAGCAATGTCTGGAAGGTTTTCGGCGAACAGGCAGACGCTGCCATCAAAGCTATCAAGGACGAAGGCATTGGAAAAGCAGAGGTGCTTGAACGCTACGGCTGCGTAATCGGTGTCCAGGACGCTACTTTCGACGTTCCCCGGGGCGAAATATTCTGCATCATGGGCTTGTCCGGCTCGGGCAAGTCGACCCTGGTTCGCCACATCAACCGTCTAATCGAACCCTCCTCAGGTAATATCGAGGTTTTGGGCCGTAATGTATCGAAACTCAATGAAAGCCAGTTGCGGGAACTGCGTGCCAACCATATCGGCATGGTGTTCCAGCACATGGCGTTGTTGCCGCATCGCTCGGTGCGTGACAATGTCGCTTACCCGCTTGAAATACGAGGCGTAGCCAAGTCCAAGCGTTGGGCGGTATCTGACCATGCATTGCAACTGGTCGACCTGGTCGGATACGAGGACAGGCTACCGAAGGAGTTATCTGGCGGTATGCAGCAGCGGGTCGGCATTGCGCGCGCGCTGGCCTCGGACCCCGAAGTGCTGCTAATGGACGAACCCTTTTCCGCGCTCGATCCACTGATCCGGATGCAGCTGCAGGACCAGTTCAAGGCGCTGGTGGCACAACTCCAGAAAACCACGCTGTTTATTACGCACGATCTCGATGAGGCGATTCGCATTGGTCACCGTATCGCGATCATGAAGGACGGCATCATCGTGCAGATCGGCACACCTGAGGATATCGTCATGAACCCGGCCGATGACTACGTGCGTGAATTCGTGCAGGGTATTTCGAAATTAAAACTGGTTAAAGCGCACTCGATTCTGGAGCCGTTGGAAAGTTTTGACGGAAGTCTCGATGGAGCACCGCGGGCCGATGAAGAAGCCGATCTGGACCAGTTAATTAACCACGCTGTTGGCACCGATCTACCCGTAGTCATTACCTCGGATGGTCGTGATATCGGTGTGGTAACAAAACCGAGGCTGCTGCGCGGCATTCAGGGGGGTAAAGACCAATGAACGACATAGAAGAGACTACCACGGTTGTCGCCGCCTCGGATATCGAGGTTGACCACGCCACGTTAGATGCATCGATCAAGGAATTTGCCGGCGATAACGGCGAGTACTACGCGGATAAATTCAAGCGCATTCATTCCTCGACCGGAATGTTGCCGAACACCTTCAATCCGATCGCTGCGATTCTCGGTCCCATCTGGGCCGCTGCACGCGGCGTATGGGGCATGTTCTGGGGATTCCTGATCCTCGAAGTGATCGCCTGGGTGCAGATCGGCAGGGGCTGGTGGGGTGATCCCGGCGCCAACTTCTTCGAGCGTGCCGAGAAGCAGCGCGAACGCGCCGATGGTTTTCTCGAGCGCGCGGAAGCCGCACGCGCAGCCGGGGAAGATCCCAGCCGTTTCGAAAAGCTCGCGGAAAACATCGGTAATGCCGCCGAAAAGAGCGAAGCGCTTGGTGTTGCCGCAAGTTCCCAGGCCCTGCAGATCCTGGTTACAGGAATAGTGTTGCTACTGCTGATAAAAGCGGTCCAGGGTTTTTACGCGAATTCCATTTATGAAAAACAGTACAGCCGCTGGCGCGTAGACCATAAGACGGTTGATAGCGGGCGCAAACTCAAGAACAGCATACTCGGTATCGCGCTCATCGTTTTGATCGGGCCCCTGACGATTTATAAGTTCACCGTGGACAGTCCCCTCGAAGTCCTCAATACCTTTCCCGAAAAGCAGGTGTCTTCGGTTTTTCTGGATTCAGACGAGGGCACACTGTATACCGAGCTTGCGGGCTGGCTGGAACAGAAAATCGACAACGCCGCCATCGCCGGCGCCGGCGCCTTCGACAGCGTCACTGCAAGCGTGCGCTGGGTACTCGATGGCCTCAGTCTTGCCCTGATCGTTACGCCCTGGCCGGTTGTTATGTTGGTCATATGCGTAGTGGCATGGCGTGCCGCGGGACCCCGGGTTGCCATTTTCACGGCGGCCTCGCTCGCCTACATCTCGATGCTGGGCTACTGGGAAGTGGCGATGGAAACCGTTGCACTGGTAGGTGCGGCCGTGTTCATCTGCGTACTCTTCGGTATCCCGCTGGGCATCTGGTTTGGCAAATCGAAGCGCGCCTATAACGCGGCGGAACCGGTACTCGATTTGATGCAGACGCTTCCGGCCTTCGTTTACCTGATTCCGATCATCGCTTTCTTTGGCACCGGCAACCCGCCAGGGATCCTGGCGACCATCATCTTCGGCATGCCACCCGTCATCCGCCTGACCTCGCTCGGTGTGCGCGGTGTACCCGACACGATCAAGGAAGCGGCAGTCGCGTTCGGCGCCTCGCGTTTTCAGTTGCTGAAAGACGTGGAAGTACCGCTCGCCCTGCCTTCGATCATGACCGGTGTGAACCAGACTATCCTGATGTGCCTGTCGATGGTGGTTATAATCTCGCTGATCGGCGGCGGCGGTCTCGGTAAGGTCATTCTCGAGTCACTGCAGTATGCGGCCAAGGGACCGGGCCTGCTGGGTGGTTTCGCCATCCTGTTCGTCGCCATGGTCATCGACCGCATCGTGCAAGGTGCATTCCGCCGTAAGGACCAGGAATTATAGCGAAGCGGTTTTAGTCAAGAACCTTGCCGAAGTAAACCCGATCAAAGCCGTCTTCGATGTGGCGATCAAACTCTTGATAACCGAGCCTGGGATAAAGTTCCAGGTTTTCGGTCATCTTGGCGTTGGTGTATAGCTCGATCCGGGAATAGCCGTCGGCCCTCGCCTGTTTCTCAACAAACTCGATTAGTTTTTTACCGATTCCACGTTTCTGGAAATCAGGATTCACCGCGACATTTTCGAGGTGAACGAAACCGGTCTTTCCGTAGAAGACGACAAACCCGGCGATTGCATCGTTCTGATCGATAACAAACAGTTGGCCGCGCTCGATCGAAGCGGCAAAGTCTGCGACCATTGGTGCGGGTTCGCGACCGATACGTTCGATATACATTCGGTAAGCATTCTCCGCACAAGCTCGAATACCGGGCAGATCAGCTTTGACCGCCTTGCGGATTTCAGATTCTTGCATAAATCTTAAAAACGTCGCTTCCAGACCCGCGGTGATCGATCATTATGAACCACTTGTCATATTCCGCTTGATACGTTCGTTGATCCGCTCGAATTCTTCGATTAGCTGATCACAATCAAACTTGCTGGAATGACACAGGGCATCCATCTTGATGAATACTTCATCGCCCTGCTTCACTATCTCCCTGCGAATGACGGTGGGGTGGGTCAGATGGTCGTCGGGCGTGAACGACCAGAGTATATATATGCCCTCGTCCTTTTTATTAAATATCGTCCAGCCTTCATAGCTGGTCATGGTTGCTGTTGCATCGGCCTGCAGGGCTGTAAATGCTTCTTCTACTGTCGCATAACCTATTGGGGACGACTCCGCTACCTGCTGCGCAACCAACACGGGCAAGTACAACAGTGCAACTAAAAACAAACTGAAACGATTCATTATTTTCCCTGAAACTTACGATATTGTACCAGCCGCTACGATCCAGCCTCTCCCGTCCAGCCGGTTCCCCTGCCAATCACATCTTCGAGCATAGAAA
Source organism: uncultured Gammaproteobacteria bacterium (assembly GCA_964194715.1). Classification (GTDB taxonomy): domain Bacteria; phylum Pseudomonadota; class Gammaproteobacteria. Next base: position 2,834 of record CAXMNA010000072.1, on the reverse strand, counting down.
TCTCGCGTGCGAGTTCGCGTGCCAGATTGATCATCAGCAAACCAAAATCGGTGGGAAAGTTTACATGCAAGCCATAAAATTGTTCGCTGCTAATATCCAGGATCAAACTATCTTCGGTCGCAACATCGATGCCATTATGGGGGATAAGACCGATCATCAGATCGAAATCCATCTGTTCGCCTGCACAGAAAAAACGGGTCAAAACATCGCTTTCTTCATTGTGCTTGTAGAATGCAAACCTCCCCTGCAGCACAACCTGGAATTCTGATGCGACCTGATTCAGGCGGGTAATATATTCACCCCTGGCGTAGCGCCTGATCACGCCATTGGTCATCAGGTCGACAATTATTTCATCGGAAAGAGCACCGAATGTAGAAAGCTCCTGCAGGTAGGGGAGTCCAAGCGCTTCGATCGTCTCGCCGGCATCTAGTATTTCCATCCCATCACCTCTGACCAGAATTATGTATCATATAAAGTCATTAGGTTATTACCTCTACATATTGGACAATAAAAAATAAAACCAGTTTTACTGATGGTTCACAGTTTTTTCGATTTTTGCTCTTACTCGGTTCATTAGGACTGTTTTTTTATGGCATGAAGGTCTTGAGCGATGCACTAATGGAGCTTGCGGTCGATCGTATGCGGAATATCCTCGCAATGGCTACGGACTTGCGTACTTATGGGGATCGGTATGATGTTTAGATGAATGGTACAATCGATATTGGGGTGTGTGAACACTTGATAGGCGCTGAAATGGCAACATGCCTGAATAACGATAGCGCTATCGCAATTCAGATCGCGCGCTATCGGTAGAGAAATATTCCCGGATAAAATAACAAGGTTTAATACATTTGAATTGCCTGGATAAATATCGCAGTAAGCTCATTAGCCAACTCAACCGGGATCTCCGAATTATTGTTGCGCGCCCGGAAGAGGAGCCGGTTCATGATTTCAGGGTCGGAATAAAGAGGCTCACGGCGTTGTACTACTTTCTTAACGAGGTCGATCCCGAGCTAAAAACAAAGAAAATAATCAAACCCTATCGTTCATTGGCAAGGTCTATCGGCATCATCCGCGATGGACACATTGCCGTGCATTTAATCCAGGATCTGGATGAAGTTAGTTTGGCGGATAAAAAAATTCTGGCTAGTGCGATAAAGTCGAAAACAAGATATGACTATCGATTGTTTAAAAAATCTGTTCAGGTAAACGCCCTTACTCAAGTAAGGGTGCCTACGATCCGCTCGATGGGCCTCTCCGAAAGAGCTATCTTGCGCGAAAAACCAGTAGTACTGAAAGAGCTCTTGTCTCTAATCATGAGCACTGAACCGCGGATGACTGCTGCTCAGTGGCATAAGAAACGAATACTGCTGAAGAGATATCACCACAAGCTGGATGCATTTTGTTTTTGCCCGGGTCATACATCAGATGAAGGTGAACTGAAACAGATAAAAATACTCGAGCAGTTGCTGGGGGACTGGCATGATCGCGTCATCACAGCAGAGATCCTACATTCCCTGGCTGGGGTCGAAGCAGCATCGGATCGGGCAATCACGGTAATGCAAAACCAGGACAGATTGCTGTTAGGATCGGCGAAGATCTACCTGAACAAGTTTAAAATATGGCATCAAAGAAATTAATCGTAAATTTTGCCCTCTTCGGGAAGTCCTCTTCGGAGCTGAGAGACAGGCTGAACTATTTCAGTCAGATCGACTCTGATTCTGCAACAAGAATTCGAACCACGCTCGCCCCCAAATAAATTAATGGACCTGTTATCACTCTCGACTATCGCAGGCGTCCTGCTAATCTACTCGTTGATTTCAGGTCGTCGGCATATCACCTTCATTACCGCACCAATGGTGTTCATTATTTTCGGATACGTAGTCGGTCCAGGTGGCTTAAACATAGCAAGTATTGATCCGAATCATGCGGTAATCCACTTTATTGCCGAATTCACTCTGGTACTGGTTTTGTTCTCCGATGCCTCAAGGATCGATTTAAAACAGGTGCGCCAAGATCACAATTTGCCGGTGCGAATGTTGACTATCGGGCTACCACTGACCATTTTTGCAGGGACCCTTTTTGCCGCATACATGTTCCCTGCATTTTCGTTCTGGGAAGCAGCCTTGCTGGCGGCCCTGTTGGCTCCAACAGATGCGGCACTGGGCCAATCAGTGGTGACCTCGAAGGATGTGCCGGTTCGCATTCGACAGACGATCAATATTGAAAGCGGCCTCAACGACGGTATCGTTTTGCCCGCGGTACTGCTGATTGCGGCGAAGCACGCGCGAACGGCGTGGTCTTCGTGGGCAAGCGGCGCGCCGAACAGCGCCATGATGCCGTCACCCTGGACCCTGTTGACCGTCCCTTCATAGCGGTGGACCGCGCCCATCATTGCCGCAAGCGCGGGGCTCAGGTGCCCGGCTGCTTCTTCAGGATCCAGGCCCTCAATAAGCGCCGTTGAACCTTTGATATCGGCAAACAACATGGTGACATGTTTGCGTTCACCTTCCATCGCCTGGCGAAAACTCAGGATTCTTTCGGCGAGATGGCTTGGCGTGTAGGCCAGGGGAGACTGGGTTTCGACGGTGTTGGCCACACAGCCTGGGCCCAGCTTCGAGATCGCCTCAAGCAATCGCTTTCGATCGCCCAGCGCGCTGACACCCAACGCCTTGAGATCGCCATCTGTCAACTGCTGCAGCAGCTCTTTCTTCAAGGCCCCGCGAGCCTGGATGAAAAGACTGCGGTAGATGCTCTCGTGTGACACCTGGTAATTCTCGTCGTCCGAATACGTCTGCTTTAACCAGCCCGCGATCTGTTCGGGGGACCACTCC
>CAXMNA010000071.1:0-1543 GCA_964194715.1 uncultured Gammaproteobacteria bacterium | reverse complement strand
AGGACCCACTCTCCGATCTCGAAGCCCAATGGGGCAATGGCATATTTAGTGGCGAAAAATGGATTAGAATTACCTATCCGGCAGTTTTCTGAATATTCAAACGGGCCTGTCCTCGACATAGACACCGCCACCAGGCGGGGGCAACCCCACGCAAAAATCGGATATTTGTTGAATAGCAGGCGCATCAATTTTGTCGATAGTCTCGATCACCGGAAACCGCTCATCCTGGATGGCGGTCTTGGCAGTGAGCTGGTTCGACGCGGCCAGAATATTTCATCGAAGCTCTGGTCGGCCGAACTATTGATCAATAACCCGCAGGCAATTGTCGGGGTTCATCGAGACTACCTCGATGCCGGCGCGCAATGTATCACCAGCGCCAGTTACCAGGCCAGTGTGCCCGGATTTGCCTCGATCGGCGTGGCGTCACAGCGTGCCAGGGATTTGCTTCATCACTCGGTGGAAATCGCAAGGAATGCATGCAACGAATTTTTAAGCCAAAACCCCGGTTGCGATTATCAGCCGCTGGTCGCGGCAAGCGTAGGACCCTACGGTGCTTACCTGGCGGATGGTTCTGAATACACTGGAAACTACGGGGTCGAGGACCGTACGCTGGTTGATTTTCATCGCCAGCGACTCGAATGGCTGGATCAGGCTGACGCCGATGTGCTCGCCTGTGAAACCATTCCGAGCCTGCAGGAAGCCTCGGTATTGTGTGATTTGTTGAACAGTGTAAATACTCCCGCCTGGGTTAGCTTTTCCTGCCAGAACGATCGACTACTTAACGATGGGAGTCCAATCACAGAAGCGGTCGCCTTGTTCGAGCGACACCCGAAGGTAGTTTCGGTGGGTGTCAATTGCAGCGCACCGCAAACCATAGCCGCATTAGTCGGTAGAATTAAATCAGCATTGCCGGGCAAAGCGATTGTAGTTTACCCTAATTCGGGCGAACATTACGATGCGGTTCGCAAAACCTGGCACGGCGTTGAAACTCCGCTGGAATGTGCCGCCGCTGCGCGAACCTGGTTCAATGCGGGCGCCAGTATCATCGGCGGTTGTTGTCGAATGGGACCGGCCCATATCGCCGCGATTGCAGCAGCAATGGATGATCAGCGGGAATCAACCGACACGAGATAACTGTAAGTAAAACGAACATGGCGTTATTAATCGATATCAAACAACCGGGCTGGATGGAAGACGAAGAACTGCAGGCAATTCTGCTAAAGGCATATTCGCAGGGTGATATCCGTTGTGCTGCGGATCCGGGGAATCTGGACGATATCGAGATGATCGCGGTCAGTAGCTACGAGATCGGTGAAGCCTTACGCTACCCTAAATTAAGACTGGTGCAGAAAATTGGTGCCGGTGTCAACGGTATTCTAGAAGACGATTCCCTGCCTGCGTCGATCCAGGTTGCACGCCTGAAATCCGATATGCCGGCGCATGAAATAGCCGAATTCAGCCTCGCCTGTGTACTACAGGAGCAACGGCATTTACGCCACTACCGCGATAATCAATCCCGCTGGTGCTGGCAGGCGTTGACACC
>CAXMNA010000070.1:0-3908 GCA_964194715.1 uncultured Gammaproteobacteria bacterium | reverse complement strand
GGAAAAGATATAGCGTTCATTGGTCGTGATGCAATATTGAAACAAAAGGAATCGAAATCGTTTATGCATAAGCGGCTGGTTCAGTTCCTGCTCAAGGACCCGGAAGTGATGCTTTATTCGCACGAACCGATTATGCGCGATGGTAAAATTGTCGGGCATTTGACCTCGGGCAATTACGGGCACACGCTGGGCGGTTCGGTGGGTCTCGGTTATATCGAGGTCGAGGATGATGTCACAAAAGATTATTTGAATGCCGGCACCATAGAGATCGACGTCGGTGGAACGCGGGTACCGGCCGAGGCCAGCTTGTCAGCCATGTATGATCCCGGGGCCGAACGCATGCGGGGGTAGTTTTGGTGCCAGTTCCAGGTGTGACATTTAATTTTAGCCTCGGAAAACAGGGTATTAAACCCCCCTTCTTGGTTCTATACTGGCCACTCTTATGCAACAGCGAACATCAAGGGCCGCTAAAACAGGTGGAGAGCCGTATGCCATAGCTGGATGGCGAGTCGACCCCGCTTCCCTGCGTATAAGCAAAAAAAACCAGACGATTAAGATAGAGCCGAAGGTGATGGCTGTGCTCGACTATCTTGCTTCCAGGCCCGGTACCGTTGTCAGCCGACAGGAACTGGAAGAATCGGTATGGGCCGGGACAGTCGTTGGATACGACGCGCTCAGCAACACGATCATCAAATTACGCAAAGCGTTCGGCGATAAGGCACGCAATCCGCTGATAATTGAGACAATCACAAAATCAGGTTATCGCCTGATCGCCGGGGTCAACCCGCTAGCCCGGGAATCAGAGATACAACACACCACAGGTTCCATCGAGTCGCATACTACGAATACCGTAGTTATTCCCGATGGGGCACCAGGTCCAGTGCCACCTGGCAAACCCTCGATTGCGGTGCTGCCATTCGACAATATGAGTGGCGACGAAGAACAGGAATATTTTAGCGATGGCATATCAGAAGACATTACCACCGATCTTTCCAAACTATCAGGGTTACTGGTCATCGCGCGCAACTCGGCATTTGCTTACAAGGGTAAGACGTTCAATGTAGCGGACATAGGCTGTGAGCTGGGTGTTAGATACTTACTGGAAGGGAGCGTGCGAAAATCCGGGCTAAGGGTGCGTATCAATGCCCAGTTGATTGACAATACCACTGGCGGGCATGTCTGGGCGGAACGCTACGACCGAGAGCTTAGCGATATTTTTACCGTGCAGGACGAAGTGACCCAGGCAATAATTGCAGCAATCGCTCCCACTCTGAGTGGCAGCGATCAGTTTAACCCCGGGCAACGTGAAACCAGTAATATTGAGGCCTACGACTATTTTCTGAAAGGTCGCAAACAGGCACTGCTCGATACTGAAGAGGCTACCCGACAGGCAAGAACACTGCTGGAGAAGGCAATTGAACTAGACCCATCTTTTTCCTCCGCCTATTCACAGCTGGCACGCTGTTACGCGCTCGGCTATATCAACAACTGGGGCGATCCGACGCAACGGTCGATGAATATGGCCCATGAATTAGGCCTCAAAGCGGTGGCACTGGACGCCAATAATCCCCTCGCTCATTTCACTACCGGAACGGCCGCCCTGTGGTTAAAAATGCACGACCAGGCGCTTCGGGAAATCAACACCGCGCTGAGTATCGACCCCAATTATGCCGAGGGTTACGGAGCATTGAGCATGATTCAGATCTACTCGGGAGAGCCCGCTAAAGCGCTCGAATCGCTGCAGACCACCATGCGCCTCGACCCTCATTATCGAGATATTTTTCTGTACTTATTGGCGCAAGCTTACTTTCACCTGAAGCAATATAACGAAGCTATAGAAGCACTAAAGCGTCGTCTAATCCGCAAACCTGAATCGGACATCAGCTATGTGCTGTTAGCTGCTTCCTACGGTCATCTTGGGAAAATTGCAGAAGGTCGTGCAGAGTGGCAAAAAGCACTCGAGATCAATCCAGATTATTCGTTAGAGCAGAAGCGCCAAAAGTTACCGTACCAAAATCCCGCCGATTTTGATCACTTTGCCAATGGCCTGAGTAAATTTGGTCTGGGTTAGCAAAAAAGATGATAGGATCGGATTAACAGAATCCAGCAGGAATAAACAATGGATAAACCTGACTCTATCGAAGGTGGATGCCGGTGTGGTGCAACTCGATATCGCGCAACAGGCCAGCCGAGTAAATCTGCTTATTGCCACTGTGATGATTGCCGCAAGGCAACCGGAGCGCCGATTGCGGCCTGGCTCATGTATGACGAGAACCGGATCGAATTCATTAAGGGGAGCCCGCAGAAACACGAGTCTTCACCCGGGGTGTTGCGAGGCTTTTGCCCGGTCTGCGGGACACCACTGTGGTGGCAGGGCATCTGGCATGATAAGTTGTATCAGATGGTAACCATCGGCAGCCTTGACGACCCGGAGATTTATCCGCCCGACAGGCACGCCTCCTGTCACAATCAAATTAGCTGGTTTGAAGTGGCGGATGACCATCCGCGCTACCAGAATTCGAGCCCCGAAAACTAGGAAAAATCGGGGAGTTAATTTCTCCCCGATTTTTGTGTGATTCAATCTATTAAACCAATAAGCTCAAATGGTTGCCAATTGGTAAGCAGTCAGTCCACTGCTATTTTTTCAGGTTTACCGGCACCTGCTACGTGAAATACTAAAAGTTTCAGGTCATCGGTGGTACTCAAATTCTTTCCAACCATCGCAGTATTGATATCCTCTGGGTAAAGTTCTCCTGCCCTGAAGGTTTTAGTTTCACCCTCAAGTTCGACAGTAAGTTCGCCCTCTAACACGTAAACGAATACAGGCCCGGGGTGCAAATGTTTGCCACCAACAAATCCCGCCGGGACTGCGACGTGAGCGACAGTCATCTCCAGGCCATCGGTCCCGGCGAGCGCGGCCTGGTGGATTATCTTCTTTTCAGGCTTGCTTACAGTCGTCTCGTGGGCCGTCGCCTGGAAACTGGCCGTCCCCATAATCATGGCCGATAAAAACGAAATGCCAGGCAAGAGTTTTGTAGTCTTCATTGTATTCTCCATAGTAATTGTCAATTTACAAACAGGGATGCAGAAGATAGGAAATAACAAAAACCCTTATCTATCTGTTGACCCTGGTGCTATTTATAACAATGAAGACACTATTAGTTATTACCACAATCCAACGATTTTTCGTTGGTTTTTCGCCTTTATCAGATTCACGCAGTTTCCCTGGCATTGTGATCGAGAATTATTAACGCGGCCTCGTGTAATTGTGGTGTTGCGGCAGCTATTACCTGCGAATCCGAAGACAGCCCGAGTGAATTACCCTGCCAGTCACTGATAACCCCGCCGGCCTGTTCTACGATGGGTACCAGAGGCAGGTAATCAAATGGATACAATGCCGATTCAACCACCAGGTCGACCCAGCCACCGGCCAGCATCGCGTAGGTGTAACAATCACCGCCGAAACGGCGATATCGAATCTGTTTGCTGAGTGCTTCGAACGCGCCATATTCGTCACGATTGAAGAAATCGGGTGATGAAGTCAGCAGGCTGGCAGATGCCAGGTCCCGGCATTGGCTGGTCTGGCAACTGATTCCGTTCCGGGTCGTAGGACCCGATCGATCAGCAATCCAGGTTTCATTTAAGGCCGGCATGGAAAGGCCGCCTGCCTGCACGATACCATCTTCGACAAAACCAACCTGGCAGCCGAACAGTGGGTTGCCGAGCAGAAAACTCTTGGTGCCGTCAATCGGATCGATCACCCAGGTCCCGCCCTCACCGCTGGTTTGCCCCTGCTCTTCCCCGTAAATGGCATGCCCGGGGAAACGTTCGGTAATTAGATTGCGGATAGCCTGTTCGATTTCACGGTCGGCAATCGTCACCGGCGAATCATCCGCCTTAACCTCGAC
>CAXMNA010000069.1:0-3675 GCA_964194715.1 uncultured Gammaproteobacteria bacterium | reverse complement strand
GACCTGAAAATTAACTCGAACGCCAGGCACCATTCGTTGAGTTTTTATACGACCTGGGGGCTGTTCTCCCCACGCGCTGTCGACGAGGGTTCGCTGATGCTACTCGACTATCTCGACATCGACAGCGACGACGACTGCCTTGACCTGGGATGCGGGTTTGGTGTCCTCGGATTATATATGGCCAGGTCGGCACCCAGCGGGCACACCTTGCTGGTCGATAAGGACTTTGTCGCGGTTGAATATTCGGAAAAAAATCGACTGCTTAATAAGATCGACAACGCCAGTTGCCTGTTGAGCAATGGTTTTAACCAGGTTCCGAAGCAGCAGTTTGACCTGATTGTTTCCAATATCCCTGCCAAGGTAGGCAAGGAAATGTTATACATCTATCTGTACGACGCGCTCGAATACCTGAAACCCGGCGGTTCCTTTTACATCGTTACGATCACCGGTTTGCGACAGTTTTTCAAACGTGGATTTAACGAGGTTTTCGGACACTACGAAAAGATCAAACAGGGAAAGACCTACACGGTAGCCCGCGGAATTAAACAGGCGAAATGAGCCAGGCAGCCCGGGGGGAATTTGTTTCCTGAATTAAACCACTCCAAGCTTCATTTTAATATTGCCTAACTGTTTACGGGCTTCAGTCGTATCGCTGGCCAGGCAATTGATATGCCCCATTTTACGCCCTGCGCGCGCCTCGGTTTTACCATAAAGATGTAATTTCATATTCCCATGTCGAAGTACTTCGCCCCATTCGGGCCTGCCATCCTGTGGCCAGATATCACCGAGAATATTCCACATCACCACTGGCGTGTGTAGCCTGCTCGAACCGGTCTGGGTTCCACACATCATGCGTACCTGTTGCTCGAACTGCGAAGTCTCACAGGCATCGAGGGTAAAATGGCCTGAATTGTGTGGGCGGGGCGCCATTTCATTGACCAGCAGCTGTTCATCAGTGGAGATGAAAAACTCAACCGCAAGCACGCCACAATAATTCAGACCGTCGGCAATTCTGCGGGCTGCCCGCTTCACCTCGGCCTCCAGTTTTTGGGAAAGTGCTGCGGGTACGCTTGACATATCAAGGATTCCGTTACGGTGTTCGTTTTGCGCCACCGGAAAACAATCGACATTGCCCGCTTCGCTGCGGCACAAAACAACTGAAACTTCCATGGATAAATCTATTTTTTTCTCCAGTATGCAGGCCCGGGCGCTGATCTGGTCGCAGGCAGTACATAGCTCGTCGAACGAATTGCAGACGAACTGTCCCTTGCCATCGTATCCGAGCGTTGCAGTTTTCAGTATTGCCGGATACTCAAAGTTTTGCGCTTGCACCAGGTCGGCTTCGGAATCTATTGCGAGATAAGGTGTTGTGTTCAGGCCCCGCTGGTTAAAAAACTGCTTTTCCAGAACCCGGTTTTGTGCAATTCGCAGGGCACTGGCCGAAGGATGAACCGGTATGGACTTGGCAAGATAATCGAGCGTGTCGGCAGGTATGTTTTCGAACTCGGTACTGATCGCTGCGCAATGCTGTGCCAGCTCATCCAGTGCTTCCCTGTCATCGTAAGTCGCCTCCAGGTGCCTGCTCGCGATCTTTCCCGCCGGGCTGTCAGCATCCGGATCGAGTACCAGAACTTCATAACCCATGGTTCGCGCCGCAATAACAAACATGCGACCTAGTTGACCACCACCCAACATGCCCAGCGTACTGCCGGGGAGAATCGCCATCAGCTCTGCGGCGGTAATTTCATTTGCAACACAGCATCGCGCTGGCTCGCACGAAAATCGTCGAGTTGCTTTGCAAACCCGGTATCACCCAAAGCCAGCATCGATACCGCAAACAGTGCGGCGTTAATTGCGCCGGCCTTTCCGATTGCAAAGGTAGCTACCGGTATTCCCCTGGGCATTTGCACGATAGACAACAGTGAATCCTTGCCATTCAAGTGTTCGGATGGAACGGGTACGCCCAGCACCGGGACCGTCGTATGAGAAGCCAGCATACCCGGCAGGTGCGCAGCGCCGCCAGCTCCGGCGATAATGCAGGACAGGTATTGTTTGCGGGCTGCCTTGGCAAACTCGGTGAGTAAATCCGGCGTACGGTGTGCAGACACTACCCGCACCAGGTGCTCGACACCAAAACGCTCCAGGTATTCAACCGTGTGTTGCATCACCGGCCAATCACTATCACTGCCCATCACTACGGCAACCAGGGGATCCGACATGGCTCTCTCCGAGTATTCCCAAAAAAGCGGGCGATTATAACTCTTTTTATCGTTAAAAAACCATTCCTGCGCTGGCTATATGGTATGATTTTGCCGCTGATTTTTCGGCCCATCGAATAACCCACCTTTTAAATAGACAAATGAGCGCTTCCGAAGAGTCATCCGCAATACTTGAAACCAGCATCGAAAATCTTGAATTGATTACCAGAGGCAAGGTGCGTGATATCTATCGTATCGACGACCATCATATGCTTATCGTTTCCACTGATCGTCTATCCGCATTCGATGTCGTATTTCCCCAACCGATTCCGCAAAAGGGAGAATTGCTCACCCGTATCTCTAACTTCTGGTTTTCCAGAACATCCGATATGGTCGAAAATCACCTGAGCAATCTAAAGCTGCAGGACTATGTATCTGAGCAGGACTATCAGTACCTGGCCTCGCGTTCGATCATCGTAAGGCAGCTTAAAACCCTGCCCGTCGAGGCCATCGTACGCGGATATGTCATAGGTTCGGGGTGGAAGGATTACCTGACCAGTGGCGCGATTAGCGGCATTCAATTACCCGCCGGTTTGCAGCAGGCAGAACAGCTCTCCGAGCCCATTTTTACACCATCGACCAAGGCTTCGGTCGGTGATCACGATATGAATGTCGACTTCGAGCATGTAATCGATTTAATCGGTGAAAAAATGGCGAATCAGGTACGAGAGGTTGCCATACAATTATATAAAACGGCGGCGCACTACGCGCGTTCAAGGGGCATCATCATTGCCGACACCAAGTTTGAGTTTGGCATCGATGGAAATGACCAACTGGTATTAATTGACGAGATTCTGACCCCGGACTCGTCGCGCTTCTGGCCCGCTGATCAATACCGCGTGGGTATCAGTCCTCCCAGTTTTGACAAGCAATTTATTCGCGACTATCTCGAAACCCTGGACTGGGACAAGACTCCCCCGGCGCCACGGATTCCGCAGGATATTATCGACAAAACACGGCTAAAATATCAGCAGGTGCATGATATCCTGGTCGGTACCGATTCCTGAAGCTGAAGAAACGCCCGATCGATCCTGGCTCAAAAAAATCGTGCCAGTTCGAGTAACAAATAGTCATCGTTGGCCAGGGCCAACAATGGATCATTAACGTCGATATTGGAAAACAGCTGCATTTCGATCGTGCCCTTCCAGCTATCGCCGATACGCCGATTTCCTTCAAGCCGGAAGGTCTGACTGCCCTTTTCGGTATCGACCACAAAACCGGCCAGTAATTCACTGCTCTGTGCATCGTTAAACCCGAAGCGGGAGCCAACAAATAGATCCCGATCAAATACCCCACGTTGCCCCTGGTCACGACTATCGTAGGAATATTCCGCCAGGCTACCGAGGTCAATACCCGAATCAAAAACACTATAAAAGGTATATTCAAATCCGCCGGTCAATGCCTGGTAGGCCGATGG
>CAXMNA010000068.1:0-10069 GCA_964194715.1 uncultured Gammaproteobacteria bacterium | reverse complement strand
CGTCAGCTTTACTTGCGGTTGCAGTCAGGCGTGGATCAACCACGATCATTTTGGCGTGATGTTGCAATCGCCAGTCGTTTAACATGCCGAAATTAACCGGCCGGGTCTCGGCCTGGTTGTCGCCGATGTATATATAAGCCTCGGCGCTACCGATATCTTCCTCGGTATAAACGCTTGCCATAACGCCGGTGCCCTGAGTCAGATTAAGCGCGAGCGCCTTGCCCAGGTCGCAATAAGGTTCGGTCGAGGCCACATTCGCGGTGCCCCAAAGTCCGGCGAAAAGCGGCAACGCGCCGATGATATTGAGTACCCCGGTGCGCGAACCCGACTGGATCGCCAGTGCCTCGCTACCATACTGATCTCGTATCGCGGATAACTTCCGCGCAATTTCGGTCAACGCCTGATCCCAGCTAATCGGCTGAAACGAATCGCTACCGCGCTTGCCGACGCGTTTCAGTGGCGTCACCAGTCGGTGCGGGTTGTTATATAGCTGCAGGGTCATCTGCGATTTTGGACAAACGCGGCCCTGGAAAACCGGGTCGTCTTCGTTGCCATAGATATTGACAACCTGGTCGCCGCGTAAATGATATTTGACCGGGCAGCCATTGAAACAAATATTGCAGCCCCCGGGGACGATGCGTTCTTCCTGCTGTAGCAAGCTGTTTTTTTCTGAGCGACGATACGAGCCGCGTGCGACCTCGGTCTTCAGGCTGGCCCTGCTTTGATGATCGTGCATTAAGGCCGGGGTGCTACGCTGCGGCGCGTCGACTTCGGTCTGCGTCATATCACTTAACCGCTTGAGATAAATCGTTGCCGGTTGCTGCAGGAAATGGTCGGTATCAAGAGCCTCGCGATGCCCCCGCTGCGTTTTATCAAGTAGCGCTGCACGGGTACCAAAACTGATCGCACGGGTCGGGCAGACAAGTGCACAGGCCGGTCCCAGGTCCCGTTCTCTGCGCTCGGCACATAAGTCGCATTTCACCGCATGATGCTGTTCGGCGTTGTAGCCGATCGCACCGTAAGGGCAGGACAGTGCGCACTCACCGCAACCAGTGCAGCGGCTTTCGTTAATTGAAACTACCCCGGTGACCGGGTCCTTGGAAATTGCCTTCGGGTATACTGGGCAAGCGCGCAAGCAGGCCGGACGTTCACACTGCTGACAGGTGACAGTCAGGAAATCGAGCCTGGCCAGAGAAACCTGGTTGTTATCATCGATTTGTTGCTCGTCAAACCACATGACCCGGTTGCGATAACTGTTTGGACCAAGTGCATTGGTTTGCTTGCAGGCTGCCTCGCAGCTCTTGCAGCCGGTGCAACGCTCGAGGTCGATCATCAGCGCTAACTGAGTTGATGCGTCGGTCACAGGTTAGCCTCCCCAGTCGGTAATATACCACCAGTCGATGGTGTCGCCATCGGCGGCGTAGCCGGCAAAAAACAGGACCACGACGAGATGCGAAATCAGGCCGAGGTAGAAACCGAGTGCTGCCAGCATGTGGATGCGACGCGACCAGCTGAGCTCGATTCCTGCACTGGCACGTGCGCCGACCATACGTGCCTCGCTTTCCGCCAGCCTCAGATATCTAAAACTGTTCCAGGGATTACGCAGCCAGTGTTTCAAAGCTGGCGAGAATAGCGCTTCTTCAGCGCTGGGATCGAGGCTTCGCAACAGGTGAATCTTGGCGTCGATAACCCGTTGCAGGGCATCTTTGTCGAGGGTGGCAGGCGCGCTAAATCCTGATGCAGCACTACTGCGAGCAAATAGCAGGCTGAATCTACGCGAGAATACAGCACGCAACAAGCTCCCGTGCAGGATCAAAAATACCAACAGCAACAGGATGATTCCCGGCGGCGTGAACCAGTTACCTGCGGCAACATGGATGAATATCAGGCAGCTTCCGAGTGAAGTTGCCAGTACGTGGCCGATAAACCATGCGGGCGGGCTGTTGCTCAAACCGGAGCGTTTCATGATCACGAAAACCAGCGGAGTAAGTAACAGCAACGCACCTAGCGCTCCACATAGCTGGGCTAGTGGTGACCCCGGTGCCGGTGCACCGGGTCGCAGCATAATGAGCGAGGCCACGACAATCACGAAGCCTGCCAGCGAGACGATCGTGCGTGCGGAAAGATCGGGCCTGTTATTGTTATCCACGGAAATTCCAGTCAGCTTTGCTAAAGACTATCGCCGCATCCAGCCGGGTTCAACCTATTGCAATAAATTCGTCTTTTTTTTGGTTATTTTTTATATAGCTCACGCTATGAGCCACTGCCGCTCCATAATAAGCGACATGTATGCACGCACGTCGATCAGAAATTTAGGATAAATTTAAAAGTTCTCTTTATGTTCTCGTTCGGCTGTGTGATAATCCGGCAACTCAAAGGTAAAGGTAGGTAACAAATGGACGACAATAAACAAAAGGCGCTCGCAGCAGCATTGGGGCAAATCGAAAAGCAGTTTGGCAAGGGATCGGTCATGCGGCTTGGTGATTCCGGGGTCGATACGACCATCGGTGTGATCTCAACCGGGTCCCTGTCACTGGATGTCGCGCTGGGTATCGGCGGTTTGCCGCGCGGTCGCGTTGTCGAGGTCTACGGACCTGAATCCTCGGGTAAAACCACGTTGGCTTTGCAGGTCATCGCCGAGTGCCAGAAGAATGGTGGTACCGCCGCGTTCGTCGATGCCGAACACGCGCTTGATCCAACCTATGCCGACAAGTTGGGTGTCGATATTGATGAATTGCTGGTTTCACAGCCCGATACCGGTGAACAGGCACTCGAAATAACCGACATGCTGGTACGCTCGGGTGCAGTCGAAGTTGTTGTCGTTGATTCGGTTGCAGCATTAACACCGAAGGCAGAAATCGAGGGTGACATGGGTGATTCGCACATGGGCCTGCAGGCACGTTTGATGTCACAGGCATTGCGTAAGCTCACCGCCAATATCAAGCGTTCGAATACCATGGTTATTTTTATCAACCAGATTCGCATGAAGATCGGTGTCATGTTCGGTAACCCGGAAACCACGACCGGCGGCAACGCGCTAAAGTTCTATGCCTCCGTGCGCCTCGACATACGGCGCATTGGGGCGATCAAGCGCGGGGACGAAGTGATTGGCAACGAGACCCGCGTTAAAGTCGTCAAGAACAAGGTGGCGCCACCGTTCAAACAATGTGAATTCGAAATTCTTTATGGTGAAGGTTCATCGTACGAAGGTGAACTTATCGATCTTGGCGTTAAGCATGGCATGATTGAAAAAGCCGGCGCCTGGTACAGTTACAACGAAGAGCGTATCGGCCAGGGTAAAGACAATGTGCGACTGTTCCTGAAGGAACACCCTGAAATGGCACATGAAATCGACGAGCGCTTGCGCGTCGAATTATTACCCAAGCCGAAGGCCGCAGAGGCCCCAATTGACAGCGAAGCAGCAGACTCTAACCCAGAAGTCGAACCCGAAATGGTGGAAATTCCCTAACCTACCTATCCCCTCCACCTTAATGTTGCAAGCTGGCAGTCCCTCGGAGAGTATCCCCTCCGAGGGTTTTTTTTATTTGATGTCTTTTTCCGCGATAGCGGCGTTAAAAATCTCCACAAAACGCTCACATACATCAATGTATGCTCGCGCTATTGTGGAGATTTTTGCCTTGCTCTCACGGAAAAATCCAATCAAATACAACGTTATATGTCATGGCTGAAAATAGGAATCAGACGAGTGTTCGTAAGAAGGCGATGGATTTGCTCGCGCGACGCGAGCATTCAGAACAGGAGTTGCGTCGAAAGCTGAAAACTCGTGATCACGATGCCGATGCGATCGACGAGGTACTACGGGGATTAAAGCAAGATCATTTGTTATCGGATGAGCGCTTTACCGAAGCTTATGTCAACCACCGTTTCAACGCAGGTGTCGGTCCACTGAAAATTCGCTTCGAATTGCGGCAAAAAGGTGTTGCTGACGCGCTGGCTGACGAATTTCTCGAGCCGCTGTCTGATCGCTGGGATCAATTAATGGTGCAACAACGCATTCGCAAGTATGGCAAAGAGATACCATCGGACTATGCCAAGCGCATGAAACAGGCGCGATTTTTACAAAATAGGGGTTTTTCTCCCGAGTCAGTCATGCGATTATTTCGTTAGTACGCTCGGATTATTCCGAGCGTTATTTGTTAAAGCGATATCTGACTGAAATCAAATGACGACTAGTGCCGAATTAAGGGAGCAATTTCTCAAGTATTTCGAAGCGCATGGACACACCATTGTGCCGTCTAGTTCTTTGGTACCGGCTAACGATCCGACATTGTTGTTTACCAATGCAGGCATGGTGCAATTCAAGGATGTGCTCCTCGGCAGCGAAAAACGTGGTTACACCCGCGCCACGACTTCACAGCGCTGTGTGCGCGCTGGCGGCAAGCATAACGATCTTGAAAATGTTGGCTATACCGCCCGTCATCACACCTTTTTCGAAATGCTCGGTAACTTCAGTTTTGGCGAGTATTTCAAAAAGGACGCAATCCATTACGCCTGGGATTTTCTGACCAATGTAATCGGCTTGCCCGCGGACAAACTCTGGGTCACCGTTTTCGCCGATGACGACGAGGCCGCCGATATCTGGCTCAAGGATATCAAGGTAGACCCGGAAAAGTTTACCCGTATCGGTACCTCGGATAATTTCTGGGCCATGGGCGATACCGGGCCCTGTGGTCCCTGCAGTGAAATTTTCTACGACCATGGACCCGAAATCGAGGGTGGCCCACCGGGTACGCCTGAAGAAGATGGCGATCGCTTTATAGAAATATGGAACCTGGTTTTCATGCAGTACAACCGCGATCAGGACGGTAACATGGTGCCACTGCCCAGGCCGTCGGTAGATACCGGGATGGGTTTGGAGCGACTCGCGGCGATACTGCAGCAGGTGCACAACAATTATGATATTGACCTGTTCCAGTCATTAATAGCAGCCGCGGCCAAATTGACTGGGACTAAGGATCTTGAAAACAAGTCGTTGCGGGTAATCGCCGATCACATTCGCTCCTGCGCATTCTTAATCGTCGATGGTGTACTGCCGTCCAATGAGGGTCGTGGTTACGTGCTGCGGCGAATCATTCGGCGCGCGGCACGGCACGGCCACCAGCTTGGTTGCAAGAAGCCTTTTTTCTATAAACTCGTTGCTACGCTCGATCAGGAGATGGGCGATGCCTATCCCGAACTGCGCAACCATCGTGGCCATGTTGAGCGCGTACTTCAAAATGAAGAACAACGTTTTGCCGAAACGCTGGAACAGGGGATGCGTATCGTCAAGAATGAAATTAAGGCAAAGACAGCAGACTTAACGATTACGACGTCTCCAGCAACAGTAACATTAACGAAACCCAGCGATATTAAACAAGATGACTCTAATACCATCGATGGCAAGACGGTCTTTAAGCTTTACGATACCTACGGTTTCCCGGTAGACCTGACAGCCGATGTCGCACGCGAGAACGGCCTCTTCATCGACCAGGCGGGTTTCGATGTCGAGATGGAAGCGCAGCGCGAACGCGCACGCGCATCGAGTCAATTCACCGCGATTGGGAAACAATTCAAACTCGATGCCTATCCGGCGACAAAATTTCTTGGCTATCAAAAAGTTGCGGCGACCGCCAAGCTAATCGCAATTTTGCAAAACGATGAAGCGATCGGCCAGCTCGAAAATGGAGATCAAGCGGTCATTATTCTTGACCAGACCCCCTTTTATGCCGAAGCGGGCGGTCAGGTCGGAGATATCGGCAGCATAACAATGGGCAAGGAAACCGAGTTCAAGATTACCGATACGCAGAAACAGGACGATGTCTACCTGCATATCGGTTCACTGGTCGCCGGTGAGTTGAGTACTGGCGATAAGGTTAAAACCCAGATTGACGAAGATTATCGTCGCGCGGTAATGCTCAATCATTCGGCGACGCACCTGATGCATGCGGCGTTAAGGAAGGTGCTCGGTGAACATGTGCAGCAAAAAGGTTCGCTGGTCGATGCCAATAAGCTGCGCTTTGATTTTTCACACTATCAACCCCTGGAACATGACCAGCTCATTGAAATTGAAACCATTGTCAATGATGAAATACGCGACAATCTAAAAACCAGGATCGAGTCGATGGGGATGGAAGCCGCAAAAAAATCCGGTGCGATCGCGTTGTTCGGAGAGAAATATGGCGATGAGGTGCGCGTACTGAAAATCGGGTCCGATTCAGTCGAGCTCTGTGGTGGAACCCATGTATCCCGTGCGGGGGAAATCGGATTGTTCAAGATCATTTTTGAAACCGGCATTGCCTCCGGTGTGCGTCGAATCGAGGCGGTAACCGGCGAAGCCGCCGTCAAGCGCTTCATCGATAGTGAAATCAAACTCGACACCGCGGCGCAAGCACTCAAAGCGAGCCGAGACGACTTGCTGCTGCGTATCGAGCAGTTGCAGGCGAGTAATCGTTCGCTGGAAAAACAAATCGAGGCCTTGAAATCTAAGCTGGCCTCACAGACAGGTGGTGACCTGGCTACTCAGGCACAAGAGATCAAGGGTATCAAAGTGCTCGCGGTTAAACTCGATGGCGCCAGCGTCAAAACGTTACGCGAGACGGTTGATCAGCTCAAAAATAAACTGGGTGCGGCCGCTGTAGTGCTTGCCAGTAGCGAAGGCGAAAAAGTTTCAATTATTGCCGGGGTTACCAAGGCTGAATCAAAACTCATCAGTGCCGGTGATTTGGCTAACCTGGTGGCCGAGCAATGTGGTGGGCGTGGCGGAGGCAGGCCGGATATGGCCCAGGCCGGGGGCAATCAGCCGGAAAATCTCGACACTGCCCTCAAATCGGTACTGCCGTGGGTTGAAAGTCAGCTCTAGTCTTCCCGTCCGGTTAGCCCGGAGATCAGGTTCGATTCATTTAAAAACTGGTAAATCAATATAACGGCTAGCAACAACAGCAGTTTACGCAGGATAGACTGGTAGGTGCTGACCTGAATGCGTGATCGCAAGCGCTGCCCCAGCAACAGCGCAACGACAGCGGCGAGCGCCAGCGGTGCGGTTTCAAGCAGCAGCCTGAAACCAACCAGGCCCGCGATCGCAAGCACCACGATCTGCGATGCCTTACCCACCAGGAAACATGAGTTTAGCGCTGGCACCATTGTTGAGCGGGGTGTTTCCATGGATAGGAAGTAAATGATTAAAATGGCAACCATCACATTGGTGGTTCCTGCAGCGATGCCCGCGGTCAAACCAAAAAGCGCCATCGCCAGCAATGTATTGTCGGCGAGCCATTGCCTGGGGATACGCAAATTATTCCACAGGTACAACAGGATCAAGCCTGCCAGCACGATGCGAAACGGAGCAGGGTCGGTAGTAGCCAACACGCTGGTACCGACTAGTGACCCGAGTAATGCAAAAATCACCAGTGGAAAAAACTGCCTGGTACTTTTAAGGGTTGATTTGCTATTCACAATGCTGGCGATGTTGACTGCCATGGTTGGTAGTAACGTAATCAAGATCGCGCTGCGCACATCCATCATCGTTGCAAGAATTGGGGTCGCCACCATCGGAAACCCGAGCCCCAGCGTACCGTGGATCAGCCCCGCGAAAAGCATCACGGCGATAGCTGCCAGGATCACGGGTCCATCGAACTGGAACAATGAAATCATGGGTAGATAGTACAGGGAAATGCAGGTAGTTGAATTCTATTCGTGATAGCCTGCGATTACGAATATCGTTATACAAACGACCCTATATTTCCTATAATCCGCGCTCTTTTTTTCGGGCGGTAATTTTAGTCGGAAGACAATGCCATTACTGGTGCAAAAATTTGGTGGTACTTCGTTAAGCTCGATAGAGCGCATCGAGGCTGTTGCTGAAAAGGTAATATCGCACCGTAACGAAGGTTACGACATGGTGGTCGTGGTGTCGGCGATGGGTGGTGAAACCAACCGTTTAGTTGAACTTGCCCGGCAAGTCGATCCGCAGGTGCGAGGGCGCGAACTCGATGTTCTTCTGACCACGGGTGAGCAGGTCACGATAGCGCTGTTGTCGATGGCATTGGAAAAAAAAGGTTACCCGGCACGCTCTTACACAGGCGCTCAAGCCAAGATTACTACCGATAGCTCACACAACAAGGCCCGCATCAAGTCAATTGACCATGAAAGAATAACTGATGACCTGAATAATGGACGCATTGTAGTTGTTGCCGGATTCCAGGGTGTCGATGAACACAACAACATAACCACGCTTGGACGTGGTGGTTCGGACACAACCGGCGTAGCTCTGGCTGCCGCATTGAAAGCCGACGAATGCCAGATCTTTACCGACGTTGACGGCGTTTACACAACAGATCCACGGGTTGTGCCGGAAGCGCGTCGCCTGGATACCATTACCTTTGAAGAAATGCTGGAAATGGCGAGCCTTGGCTCGAAAGTACTGCAAATTCGAGCTGTCGAGTTCGCCCAAAAATACCAGGTGCCGTTGCGCGTACTTTCTTCATTCGAAGCGGGCGATGGCACTTTAATAACCACAGAATATGGTACGGATAAAACTATGGAACAAGCCCTGATATCGGGCATCGCGTTCAATCGCGACGAAGCCCAGTTAACCATAAACGGTGTATCCGATACGCCGGGTGTTGCTTACCAGATACTCGGACCGATCTCTGATGCCGATATCGAAGTCGATATGATTGTGCAAAACGTCGGTGCCGATGGTACGACCGATTTTACCTTTACGGTACATCGCAATGATTTCGATACCGCGCTGGAATCGCTTGAGCAGACTGCGAAGCGAATGAAAGCCCGGGAAGTGTCAGGAAACAACAAGATCGTAAAGCTTTCGATCGTCGGTGTCGGCATGCGCTCGCATGCGGGTATCGCGAGTCGAATGTTCGAAATTCTGGCTAATGAAGGTATTAATATTCTAATGATTTCGACCTCGGAAATTAAAATTTCGGTGGTTGTTGATGAAAAATACCTCGAACTTGGTGTGCGTGCTCTGCACGAAGGCTTCGATTTGATAACAAAGTCATAAATTATTTCAACTAGCATCACTGAAGGCAGTTGGGTTAAACTTACCGGTGGCCCGGAGAAAGGCTCTTATAACAAAAAAAAGTGTGGTTCCTGTGAAGGATACAGGGTTAGATTACTGTTATGTAGATTGGGAGAGAGGAATGCTGATACTAACTCGGCGTGTCGGGGAAACCTTAATGATTGGAGACGAAGTTACCGTAACCGTTCTCGGCGTTAAGGGGAACCAGGTAAGAATTGGAGTAAATGCGCCTCGAGAAGTGGCGGTGCATCGTGAAGAAATCTACGATCGCATCAAAGCGGAAGAAGCGCAGGAAGAATTAGGAAATACAGCCGAAGGATAGACTTCGGTTCTGGTTAAAGCGAGTTTCATCGCTTTTTTACAGTCGATTACAATGCAATAGCCTTGTTTATTAGGCTATTGCATTGTAATTTATACGTTATACCTGGAGAGATGGCTGAGTGGTCGAAAGCGCTCCCCTGCTAAGGGAGTATACGTTAATAGCGTATCGAGGGTTCGAATCCCTCTCTCTCCGCCAACCAATCTGGTCTCTGCAAAGCGTCTCTGCTGGGAGTCCAGAAACTTAAAATATATCAATAAGTTACGGAACAAAAAGGGCGCATACCTGCATCCAAGACCGAACCCAAAACCTCCCGATTCCCTCAAATTATCTAATTTATCTCGAAAGCAGAATGGCGGGTTCGCTTTGCTGATTTTCTATTTATGATCAATATGTTATATGTTACTGACAAGTTAACTACCGTTTAGCGATAATAGTTCGATGAAAATCTCAAAATTGTACAAACGGTACCGATTTCCACCAGAAATTATCCAATATGCTGTATGGCTCTACTATCGATTCAATCTCAGCCATCGTGACATTGAAGATTTATTAGCTGAGCGAGGAATATGTGTCAGCTACGAAGCCATTCGATTGTGGTGCAATAGGTTTGGGCCAAAGTATGCCGCCAGGTTAAAAAGAAAACATCTGGGATATGGCGATACATTCTTCATAGATGAGGTGTTTGTAAAAATTGATGGGCAGCAACACTA
>CAXMNA010000067.1:0-3819 GCA_964194715.1 uncultured Gammaproteobacteria bacterium | reverse complement strand
GTCGGTAGTGCGCCGCATGCAATTTTACAGGGTACCTATTACGCTGTATCTAAATCCTGAGCTGGCAACTACTGTTATAACCAGCGCCGCACCCGCGTCTTATAGCGTAAATACTCGTCGGTAAACTTGCTCTCCAGGTATGCCTCCTCACGTTTGATGACGAATATAGTGATCAAAACGGCAGCGGGGATAAAACTGAGTAATACCCACCAGCTATTGAGAATCAGGCCAATGCCAATAACCGCCCAGCAAAAAGCGAGATAGATTGGATTGCGTGAAACACCGAATACACCACTGGTGATAATTGCCGTGGTAGGCCGCCAGGGCTCTACGCTGGTTTTGGCGCGCCTTAAGCTTAGTATCGTTAGAATAATGACAATCAACCCGATCGACACCGTCGTCAAACCTGCGATCAATATGCCAGCCGAATCGCCTATTTTGAGAGGGAGGATATAATGCGATGCATAGCCAGCTAAAATGGCGCCCAGGAATATTAATGGTGGTGGAATTTTAACATTCGCGCCTTTTTGATCCTGGTCGATAAGAGTATCTGCGATGATCCCTCCCTGAAAATTTATCAGTTCGCTGGTCAATGGCTATTTATAAGACCGGCCCCGCACCAACCAGGCTACGGCCCTGCTCGTTGTCAGTATACTCGGCAAAGTTTTCGACGAACAGGTTGGCCAGATTTTTGGCTTTTAGCTGCCACTCGTCGCCCGACTGGTAACTGCTGCGTGGGTCGAGAACCTTCGAGTCGACACCCGGCAGCATTGTTGGCACGCTGAGATTGAATATTGGTAACGAGTGGCTTTCAGCCCGGTCAATTGCGCCGCCGAGAATTGCGTCGATAATCGCCCGCGTTGCCTTGATCGAGATGCGTTTGCCATTGCCGTCCCAGCCGGTGTTAACGAGGTAGGCGCTGCTGTTATGTTGCTTCATTCTTTGATTAAGAACTTCGGCATAACGGGTCGGATGAAGGCATAAAAAGGCCTTGCCAAAGCAGGCCGAAAAAGTTGGAGTGGGATCAGTGACGCCAAGCTCGGTACCAGCCAGTTTGGCGGTAAATCCCGACAGAAAATAATACTGTGCCTGCTCGGCGCTCAGGCTTGAAACCGGAGGTAAAACGCCGAATGCATCCGCGGTAAGAAAAATCACGCGCGACGCATGTCCGGCATGGGAAACTGGTTTGACTATATTGTCGATATGGTAGATCGGGTAGGAAACCCGTGTATTTTCAGTTTTCGATGCATCGGTATAATCAATTACGCCTCGCGCATCGACACAGACATTTTCGAGCAGCGCGTCACGTCGAATGGCGCGGAAAATATCCGGTTCGTCTTCTTTACTGAGTTTGATGACCTTGGCGTAACAGCCACCTTCGAAATTGAATATTCCGCTGTCGTCCCAGCCATGCTCATCGTCACCGATGAGCTGGCGTTTCGGGTCGGTTGACAACGTGGTTTTACCGGTACCCGAGAGTCCGAAAAATATGGCCACATCGCCATTTTCGCCGACATTGGCCGAACAGTGCATCGAGGGTATTCCCCTCAGTGGTAGCAGGTAATTCATGATCGAAAACATGCCTTTTTTCATCTCACCGCCGTACCAGGTGCCAGCGATTATCTGCATGCGTTCGCTGAGGTTAAAGGCGACAAAATTTTCCGAATTCAGTCCTTGCGCCTGCCAGTCCGGGTTAACGATTTTTGAGCCGTTAAGTACCACGAAATCGGGTTCGTAATCATCTAGCTGGTCAGTAGTGGGCCGAATAAACATGTTGGTGACGAAATGCGCCTGCCAGCCGACCTCGGTAATAAATCGGACTTTCAACTGGCTATCGGAATTAGCGCCGCAATAGGTATCGACCACAAACAGGCGTTTATTGGATAGTTGCGTGGTAACCAGGCTTTTCAACGAAAGCCAGGTATCCGGTTCGATGGGCTTATTGTCGTTGTCACCCTGGTCGGCCCACCACATCGTGTCGCGAGTTGTGTCGTCGCGTACCAGGTATTTGTCCTTCGGCGAGCGACCGGTAAAAATACCAGTGTCGACCGAAATAGCGCCCGATTCGGTCAGGAAACCCTTTTCATAGCCGCCCAGTCCGGCCGCGGTTTCTTCCGCATACAGTGTATCGAAAGACGGGTTTCGAATAACTTCGTGCGCGTCGAAAATGCCATATTGCTCAAGATCCAAAGATATATCTGTTCGAGTTTTGATATCAGTAGGTGTCGAAATCATGAGAATATATAACCAGTACTATCTTTAGGGCTGTTATAAAGCGCGCAGTATAAATGATGTCGCGTGAGTATCTAAGTTGAATCAAAGAAAATATTGCAAAATCTGAAGAATTCTGGCCTGTTATCAGGCAAGCAGTTCCTGTAGTGCTTCGATGACCTGGTCGAGCTGTGCTTTTTCGACGATCAATGGGGGCAGCAGGCGAATCACATTTGGCCCCGCGGGTAGCGCGATAATATGGCGCTCCAGCAGTTGCGCGAGTATGTCCTGGACCTTGTGTTTGATTTCGATGCCAATCATTAGCCCGAGCCGTCGTATCGCACGTACCTGCGACAGCGGTTTCTCGATCAGTTGTGATTCAAAATAGGCACCCATTTCATCCGCTCGCTGAGCCAGTTTCTCATCCTCGTAGGTTTCCATAGCGGCCAACGCGGCAGCACAGGCTAGCGGATTGCCACCGAAAGTAGAGCCGTGCAGGCCCAGATCGACATTGATGTTGGCGCTGATCATGGTCGCACCGATGGGTACGCCAGCACCCAGCGCCTTGGCGAGCGTCATCATGTCGGGTTGTAAATCAAAGTGTTCGCAGGCAAAGAATTTACCGGTGCGACAGAAACCGGTCTGGATTTCATCGATGATCAGCAAAGCCCCGCGTTCGCTACAAAGTCTGCGAGCCGCCGCAATATACTCCGCCTGAATCGGGTTGACGCCACCTTCACCCTGCACCAGTTCCAACATCACCGCTGCCGTGTTGTCGTCGATGGCTGCTTCCAGCTTTTCGATCTTGTTGAACGGCACATAGGAAAATCCGGGAACCAGGGGTTCGAAGGAATCACGATACTTTTTCGTAAAAGTCGCGCTCACAGCACCCATGGTACGGCCGTGAAAGCCACGCATTGCGGTGACGAAATTAGGACGTCTGGTATGCAGACGTGAAAATTTTAGGGCCGCCTCGACCGCTTCCGAGCCCGAATTGCACAGAAACGCCCGAGTCAGGTTTTGCGGAGTTAGCTCGACCAGTTTTTTAAGCATTTTGGAGCGTACATCGTTGTAAAGTATGTGCGGGCAGGTGATCAGGGTTTCGGCCTGTCGTTGTACCGCCTCGACCAGTTTCGGGTGTGAATGGCCGAGCGCTGCCACGCCAATCCCACCGACGCAGTCGATGTATGCCTGGCCCGCTTCGTCGTAAAGCAAGGCGCCCTGTCCGCGTACCGCGACCAGGTCTCGCTTGGCGGCAAGTACCACGCCGTATTCGTGTTCGAGTTGCCTGTAATCAGTTGTCATCGTTTTTTATCCTGGGAGTCTGTCGGGGATATTCCTATGTGTGTACCTTTACCTTTTAGCGCATCTTCGATTGGGTGATCCGCGCGGCCGTCGCTAATGATCACGCGGGTCTTGCCATCGGAACACAATCGCTTGAGCGCCAACAGTTTTCGTTTGATGCGCCCCTGCACCTGTGCTTCGCGGGCACACAGATCGGCCAGGCTCATGCGTTCGACCAGCGATGTTTCATCGTCCGGATCGTCCAGAAATCCCGGGGTCTCGATTAACTGGATCACGGAATCAATATCGAGCGCTGCTGCCAGT
>CAXMNA010000066.1:0-1744 GCA_964194715.1 uncultured Gammaproteobacteria bacterium | reverse complement strand
ATCGCCAGCATCGTGACGATCATTGAATTGACGATGAAGGCATTTTTTTATGATCTCTACCTGGTACTTGGTATTTTCATACCGCTAATCGTCACCAACTGCGCGATCATCGGTCGAGCAGAGGGATTTGCGTCGAAGAACCCGGTTGGCATAGCAGCACTGGATGGCTTGATGATGGGGCTGGGATTTCTGATTGTGTTAAGCCTGCTCGGTGCGATGCGCGAGATCATCGGCTTTGGCACACTTTTCTCACACGCGGACCTGATGTTTGGTGATGCCGCAAAAGCGTTGACACTCGTATTCAATGACGAATACAACGGATTTTTACTCGCAGTGCTGCCACCCGGTGCATTTTTTGGTCTGGCGCTACTGATAGTGGCTAAAAATATTACCGGTGCGCGCGCCACTCAAAAGACTGCCTCCGCCGAAGGTTTGCCCGTACAGGCATGAACCAGTCAAAACGCCAGGAAATTTTTAGCCGGTTTCAGAAACACAACGATAAGCCCTCGACCGAACTCGACTATCGCTCGAACTTCGAATTACTGATTTCGGTATT
Source organism: uncultured Gammaproteobacteria bacterium (assembly GCA_964194715.1). Lineage (GTDB taxonomy): Bacteria > Pseudomonadota > Gammaproteobacteria. The sequence goes on along the minus strand of CAXMNA010000066.1, from coordinate 1,188 downwards.
ACTGTCGGCACAGGCCACCGATGTCAGTGTCAACAAGGCGACCTCAAAACTCTACGCGGTGGCAAATACCCCAGAAAAAATACTCGCCCTTGGCGAAGACGGTTTAAAGGTATACATTAAAACTATCGGCCTGTTTAATTCGAAAGCAAAAAATACCATCGCCACCTGCAAAATTCTGATTGACCAACATAATTCCGAGGTTCCCGAAGACCGCGCTGCGCTCGAAGCCCTGCCGGGAGTCGGTCGCAAAACTGCAAATGTGATTTTGAATACCGCATTTGGCCATCCAACGATTGCAGTCGATACCCATATATTCCGCGTCTCCAATCGTACCGGAATTGCTCCCGGCAAGGATGTACTCGCGGTTGAGAGGAAGTTACTCAAGTTCGTACCCGACTATTTTAAGATCGATGCACATCACTGGCTGATCCTGCATGGGCGTTATACCTGCATCGCACGCAAACCGCGTTGCGCTAGTTGCGTGATTGAAGATTTGTGTGAATACAAACAAAAGACCTCAGATTAACCATGTCCCAGTCACGCGATGAAATCCGCCAGGTTTATTATAAGGTCTGGCAAAAAATGCAGGATCAGGCCTTACTCGAGCCGTTGGAAGCCATCATCGCCGACGTTATCAAGCTACACCCCGAGTATCATTCTATTCTGGAAACCGGGGAAACAGCCAAACAAATGGACTTTTCTCCCGAGGACGGCCAGACCAACCCCTATTTGCATATGGGCATGCATATTACCCTGCGCGAGCAGGCCGGTGGCGACCGCCCGGCAGGCATTCTCGGTATTTATCAGAAACTGGTGCAGCAACGAGGTATCCACGACACCGAACACGCGATGATGGAATGTCTTGGTGAAGCCCTGTGGAATGCACAACGAAACAATGCGTTACCCGATGAAAGTGCTTATTTAGAATGCCTGCGTCAGTTACCCTGAATTAAAATGAGCGAAATCCAGCCAAAACTTAAGGCCCATCTGACCCTGTATCGCATGATGATAGTGGCCCTGATCGGTTTGGTGGTTGGCACGATTAGCTCGTTTGCGACTATCGGTTTTGTCGAAATCGTACACTGGATGAATCGTGTACTTTACATCACGCTCGAAAGCCGCGCTGAATTCCAGGGCAGTAGTCTCTGGATCATCACTATCCTGGTTCCCACACTGGGCGGATTAATT
>CAXMNA010000065.1:0-2685 GCA_964194715.1 uncultured Gammaproteobacteria bacterium | reverse complement strand
CTGGTAGAGCACTACCTGCCGTATAGCAAGGGTGGAGGCCAGACCGACCTTACCCAGGTATAAAGGCTGGATCGACCCGGATGGGAGGTGGTGTAACAAAATTATTCGACGTCGACGAACAAGCCAGTATTATCACCTGTTTCTTACCGCCAGCATTCCGCCGCAGACGATCAGCATGATGCCGATAATCGTAGTAAAGTCGGGCACTTCGCCGAACAGCAAAATTCCCCAAACTACCGCAAAGGCCACGTAGGAAAAATCGAAAGATGCAATGATCGACGAGGGTCCAGACTGGTAGGCAATTGCCGCGCCGACACTACCGACGATAATGGCGACCGCCAGGATGGTCATAGCGCGCCATTCGTCGATCCACATTGGAACCCATTCACCCAGCAGGAATGGGTTGGCCGCCGTGGATGACAGGGTTGGCTCGAGGAACTGGATTATCAATATGGCGAGCACGCCAACGCCGATAAATGTCAGGTTTAACCAGAGTGATAAAACCAGCGGGTTTTCGTTTTGGCATTTGCTGCGGGTCATGATCATCGCCAATGCGTAACAAATTGCAGAGACAATCGGGAGCAGAGCGTAAGCGTTGAAATCCTCCGCCTGTGGTTGGAGTATCAACAGCGTTCCGACGAAGCCTAGCAGTATCGCCAGCCAGCCTTTCGGACCAACCCGGTCGCCAATCAAAAGCGCGGCAAACAAGGTGATAAACAGCGGCAATGTGTAAAACGAGGCTGCAGCAATCGAGAGTTGAACCCGGGGCAGTGCCAGGTAATAGGCCACCCACATGCCTACCAGTATTATACTTCTAACAGCGACCCAACCAAACCGCGCGGGCATGATCGAGATTGCGCAGGTTCGGATCCGAATAAAATAAACCAGGAATGGAGTCGCGATCACGGATCGCATGACAAATATCTGCCAGAGGGGAAAAGCCGAGCTTTCCTGTTTTATCAGGGCATCGCCCAGCGACAGTGCAAATGCCGTTATCAAAATTGCCGGAATTGCCAGTCTAAGATTGTCGTTACCGGGTTGGGTATTTTGGATCAACAGGCCTTCCGAATAATCTCCCTGGTAGCAAGCATAAAGCAGGTTGATTCAAAATCCAGATATCAATTTAGATCGACCTACCATCGGTAGAGCCCCCGGCGATGATAGAGTAATGACCGCGATGATCGGTATTGGCTTGTCAATCGGCGGGCGCACCGAGTAAGATGCATCACCAGTTTATTAATCCATATTCGACTAAAGGAGGATTGTCATGAAAGTTTGTGTGCTCGGAGCAGCCGGTGGAATCGGGCAGCCGCTTTCGCTGTTACTGAAATTAAAGTTACCGCCAGGGAGTCAATTGTCGCTATACGATGTAGCGCCATTTACACCAGGCGTGGCCGTGGATTTGAGTCATATTCCGACAGACGTCGCGGTCAGCGGATTTGTCGGCGACGATGTCGAAGCGGCGCTGGCAAATGCTGATATTGTCGTGATTCCCGCCGGTGTACCGCGTAAACCCGGCATGACGCGCGATGATCTATTTAATGTGAATGCCGGAATCGTCAAAAAGCTGGTTAGTGCTGGTACCACGGCTTGCCCCAATGCCTGCTTTGCAATCGTCACCAACCCGGTAAACTCGACCGTACCGATCGCCGCCGAGGTATTGAGAGCTGCCGCTGTTTACGACAAGCGCAAGTTATTCGGTGTAACGACGCTTGATGTGATCCGCTCCAACACCTTTGTTGCCGAACTGAAAGGTATCAGTTGTGACGAGGTTAACGTCAATGTTATCGGTGGTCACAGTGGCGTGACCATTTTACCCCTGTTATCGAGTATCCCCGGGGTAAAACTGAGCCAGGACGAAATCGAAAGCCTGACGCCACGTATCCAGGAGGCGGGAACCGAAGTAGTCGAAGCCAAGGCCGGTGCCGGTTCGGCGACCCTGTCCATGGCGCAGGCAGCAGCGCGTTTTACCCTGTCATTGGTCGGCGCGCTGAACGGAGAATCAGTTGTAGAGTGTTGTTACGTACAAACCGGTGAGGATACCAGCAGTTTCCATGCGCAGCCGGTAGAGCTCGGCAAGAACGGGGTCGAGTCGATTCCAGCACTCCCGACACTGAGCGACTACGAGGAGCAACTTCGCGACGAGATGCGCTCCATCCTCGATGCTAACATCAGCAAGGGGCTCGAATTCACTAATTTGTAGACTGGAATACAAAATCCCGGAATTGTGCTGACAAAACTGAACAATGCAGGATTCGGAATTTAATATCGAAACCATCGAGGCCCTCGATGCCGGGGGGAAGCTCCAGCGCCCACTACCCGAGGGTCTTGACGGTCGGGAGCAGCTTGTCAGTCTTTATCGGTTGATGGTGTTATCCCGGGTGTTTGATCGTGCCGCGATCAATCTTCAGCGCACCGGGTCGATGGGTACCTATCCTTCCTGCGAAGGGCAGGAGGCGATTGGCACCGGCATCGGATTCGCGATGAGGGACGACGACGTTCTGGTACCCTACTACCGCGATGTCGCGACCCAGGTCCACCGCGACGTGCTAATGGAAGAAATTCTGCTCTACTGGGGTGGCGATGAACGTGGCCAGAACTATCAGCGCCAGTCGCAGGATTTTCCCGTTTGTATACCGATCGCCACCCAGTCCTGTCATGCGGTTGGAGTCGCCTACGCGATCA
>CAXMNA010000064.1:0-3761 GCA_964194715.1 uncultured Gammaproteobacteria bacterium | reverse complement strand
GAAGCCGCAATGTTCCGTCCCGGAACGCCGGTTCAGGCGCAGGCATCGGTCGGTGCGGCGAATGGTACACTGGATTTAAAAACGACTCTAAGGCAGGCCGTCGATGCGGGCAATGCAGCGGCTAAAGCCTGCGGTTTTGATGCGACAATGAAAGCCCCGGCGACCAGTTCAGAGCAGGGTGATGCCATCATGCCGCTATGGCTGGTGCCTTCACCACATACCGGTGGTCGGGGTCCAAAGACGTTTATCGATATGCAAAATGACGTCGCTGCGACGGATATTAAACTGGCCGCGCGCGAGGGTTATCATTCGGTCGAACACGTCAAACGCTATACCGCAATGGGATTTGGAACCGACCAGGGCAAGACCGGTAATATCATCGGCATGGCGATACTCGCCGAGTCTCTGGGCCAATCTATTGCGGCCACTGGCACGACTACCTATAGGCCAAACTACACGCCGGTCAGCTTCGGCGCGATTGCGGGGCAGGATCTCGGGGACGACCTGTTCGACCCGGTACGCAAAACCGCCATGCACGCCTGGCATGAAGAAAACGGCGCCGAATTCGAAAATGTAGGACAGTGGAAGCGCCCCTGGTATTACCCTAATAAGGGCGAGTCAATTGACGACGCGGTCAACCGTGAGTGTCTTGCCGTACGAGAAAGCGTTGGTATTCTCGATGCCTCGACGCTGGGCAAGATTGAAATAATCGGTCCGGATGCAGCCAGGTTTCTGGAAATGATTTACACCAACAACTGGATCAAGCTGGAACCCGGCAAGGCACGTTATGGTTTCATGCTCGGCGAAGACGGTATGGTGATGGACGATGGGGTGACGATCCGACTCGGCGACGATCATTTTTTCATGCACACCACTACCGGTGGAGCCGCGGGTGTCCTTGCCTGGATGGAGCTCTGGTTGCAAACCGAATGGCCGGAGCTGGAAGTTTTCCTGACTTCGGTGACCGATCACTGGGCGACCGCAGCCGTGGTCGGGCCGAATAGCCGCCAGGTGGTATCGGCGGTTTGCGAGGGCATTGACTTCGACGCCGGTGCATTCCCGTTCATGTCGACTCGCAGTGGCAAAATAGGCGATGTCGATTGTCGCGTGAACCGGATCAGTTTCTCGGGCGAGCTGGCCTACGAGGTCAATATCGCCGCCAATCATGGCCGTTATATGTGGGAAAAGTTGATCCAGGCCGGTGCCGATTACGACATCACACCCTACGGTACCGAAACTATGCATGTATTACGTGCAGAAAAGGGCTATGTCATAGTCGGCCAGGATACCGATGGTTCAGTCACGGTAGATGACCTCGGACTGGGCTGGGCGCTGTCCAAAACCAAGGCCGATTTTCTCGGCAAGCGCTCGTTAAGCCGCCCTGATACGGTACGCAAGGACCGCAAACATCTGGTTGGTCTTGTCACCGAGGATCCGGACAGTGTAATTCCGGAAGGGGCGCAACTGGTGAATGATCCACATGCTGCCAAACCGGTGCCGATGACCGGGCACGTGAGTTCGAGTTATTACAGCGCCTCTTGCGGGCATTCGATTGCGCTGGCATTGATCAAGGGCGGCCATCATCGCATGGGTGAGACCGTGTACGCGCCACTCGCAAACGGCAAGGTCGTCAGGGCGACCATTACCGATACAGTCTTCTTTGATAAAGAAGGAGCAAAACAGGATGCCTGATCTATTCCAGCAGCAAAGCCCACTGGTACAGATCGATCTGGCTGACGCCAGGGGCAATGCGCCCGAGATCAGGGAGGCACCTTTTCTTGGCTACCTGAATTTGCGTGGTCGCTCGAGTGATACTGCCTTTCTCGCGGCGCTACTGAAGGTACTCGGCTGCGAACCGCCAGTCGAGGCCAATACCATGGTCGAATCCGGGGATCATCGTATCTACTGGCTGGGCCCTGACGAATGGTTAATAATTACCCCTACCGGAAAACAGCTGCAGCTGCGAGCGCAACTGCTAAAAGCCCTGGATGGTGTATTTTCATCGGTCGTGGATAATTCGAGCGGTCTTACGCTGGTTGAAGTCCTCGGTGACAATGCGGGCTCGCTGCTCGCTACCGACTGCCCGCTCGACCTGCACTCACGCGAATTCAAGCCCGGTCAGTGTGCGCAGACCCGACTCGCAAAGGCAGGTATGACCATAGCACCCATACGAGATGGCTCCGGGTTTGAACTCGTTATTCGCCGAAGTTTTGCAGATTACCTGTTACTTTGGCTGCAGGACGCAGCGCTGGCGTTCGAGTAGGCCTTTACCCCCTTGATGACATTGTCACGGACGATTAAAAGAGACAGCCATATACTCGGGTTTGAATCTAACAATAGTGATGGCAGCTTTCGAGATTCCGGGACGCCATATCGCTGCTAGCGCAGGTAATGACAGTTTTTCCTTAAAAGATTCCGGCTCTGCGGCCGGAATGACGGGCTCGAGTTAGTGACTAAATCAGGTTAGTGCCTGGTACACCAGGTTGCGAAAATCACGGCGACCGGCGTGGGTGAGTGACGGGCTGTATTGTTGCATCAAAATGCCGACTAACTGTTCCTTTGGATCAACCCAGCAGTAGGTGTCGGCGAGACCACCCCAGCCGAAATCGCCCAGCGAACCCAGGGTACCCGCACTAGCCGGATCGATGTTCACGCAATAACCCAGACCAAAACCATAGGCGTTTGAACGTTCCGGCACCACACCGTTGAAACTCAGTGGTAGCAGGTCACCAGGCAGATGGTTCTTCGTCATCCATTCGACTGTTTTACGGCCGAGGATACGGTTGCCATCGAATTCGCCACCATTCAACATCATTTGTGAAAAATGCCAGTAATCACTGGCGGTAGATACGAGTCCGCCGCCCGCGGACTGCAACGACACCGAGTCCATCTTTGCAGGCGGAATGAATGGGGACGATTTTGGTTCTTCGAGTACGGCGAGAGCATTTTCCGGGGTCCAGCCATATAGAGTTGCAAAACGTGCGAGCTTGTCGGTCGGTACTTCAAATGCGGTGTCGACCATGCCGAGAGGGTCAAATATTGTTTTTTGCAGGTAATCACCGAGTGGCATATCGCTCATCAGCTCAACCAGATAACCGCAGATATCGGTCGCTATACTGTAGTGCCACAGGCTACCCGGTTGCGCCACGAGCGGCAGTTCGAACAGGTCTGCCAACAACTCGGAAAGTGTTTTTTCGGAATTGAAGCCGGGCCATTTTTCGACGTACATTTTGTCGACTGGACTAATGTCGGGCTCGAATCCATAGGTAAAACCAGCGGTATGGGTGAGCAACTGGCGTATCGTGATATCGCTCTCGAGAGGTTCGAGTTCACCCCCTGGCCGATAAACCTTGAGTGTCCTGAGTGCTGGGATCCATCGATGCGCAGCGTCGTCGAGTTGAAATTTTCCTGCCTCCAGCAGGGTCATCAATGCTGCACTGGCAATAGGCTTGGTCATCGAGTAAATACGGAAGATGGTATCGGTACTTATCAGAGTTTGTGCAGCCAGGTCCATGTAACCATGGCTTGCGAGATGGGCGATTTCCCCGTTGCGGCTAACCAGGGTTAACAGGCCGGCAGTCTTACCCTCCGTTACATACCGTTCCATCATTTCGTTGATACGATGCAACCTGTCGGGGTCGAGGCCCAATCGCGAGGGATCGGTTTGTTGAATCATGCTAGCATCCATGTCTGCCCGAATAACCACTGCGCGCTGGTGGCTGCCAGCCACTTAACGCATTTTCCTGCGGTTTGAAAATTTC
>CAXMNA010000063.1:0-3876 GCA_964194715.1 uncultured Gammaproteobacteria bacterium | reverse complement strand
GTCGCCAACCTGGTTTTTTATATCGGACTGACCGAGGGATTAATGGCCTGCGGCAACGATCTAACTCAGCTCGAATTTACCACACTTGAAACCGACTTTTACGCCGCCGCGCGCGACGGTATGAAAGCCAGGGTACACTGGATCGACGGTCGTCAGGATTCGTTAAAGAACTTGATCCTGTCCCATGCCCTGCCGCTCGCGCAAACCGGATTAAACAATATGGGTGTAGAGAATACCGACAAGTGGCTGGATATTATCGCCGCGCGGGTGAGTTCGGAACAAACCGGCGCTGACTGGATAATGCAACACTGGAAACAACACGCGGACACCGCCGCACTGGTGCAAGCCTATCTGCATCACGCCAGCAGCAACAGGCCGGTTCATCTTTGGCCAAACTATAAATGAGAGGGTAGCCGGCGATTAAAAAGCTATGAATAGAACATCCAGCGAATCTCTGCCATTGCAGATCTATCCCGGGATTAGAAACTCATCTATCAGATCTTCTCCTGCCCCAGCAGACACCCCTCAATCCAGCTCGCCCCGGGCGGGATAATCATTAGCGAGCGTGAAACTCAAGGCACCAAGAACCTCACGGAAATGTGGGCGCGCGAATGGCATAGTGCTTATCTGAGCCCAGTATAAGCTATTGTCAGGACGCACTAAAAACAGGCCGGGTTCGCTGAACTCGGCCGGTTCTTCGATGCCAATAGAAGTCTTGCCGCGCCCGGCCGAGCGATGCAGTCCCCAGGCTTGCGCCTGCTCAACGCTAACGCCATAACCGATGTTGGTATTTTTCAGTCCCCAGTCTTCAACGGCCTGCTTTGCACGCTCCTCGCCATCGCTACTCAGGGCCAGAATACCAACGCCGGTATCGTCGAAATCACCAGCCAGCTTGTCGAGTTCAGCCAGGTATTTGCTGCAAATCGGGCAATGCAAACCGCGATAAAACACTAGCATGGTAAAGTTTTCGGGCGCTTGATCACCGAGCGACCAGGGTCCCTGAAGGGTCGACACTTCCAGGGCGGGTACAGTCTGGCGGGGTTTTAACACGGTCATTTCTTTCTCCTGTATATTGGTGCGGATGGATAACTACACCCATGATAAAGTATTTTGTAAAAAACAGCTTTAGCTGCCTTTATTTAATCGATGGGATTTAATCGATGGGATTTCATCTGCCCCAACCCGAGACTGGCATTAAAGATAATGGTTCAGGCCGCGCTCAGACCGGAAATAGTGACCAGAAAGTCGCGCTCATCGTCGAGATGTAAATTGACCTTAAGATCCATGATATGGGCGAGCGCCTCGACCAATGCCAAACCCAGACCCGAATGCCCGACCGCGACCTTGGCTTTGTGCTTGCGCCAGAATCGATCTTTCATGTGAACAATATCTTCCTGTTTTAAATCGATCGTGAAATTACTGACCTGTATTGCAACCTTGTTATTACGGATCTCGATCCCGATGCGTACTTCGGCATCGACCGGGCTATAGCTCACCGCATTGGTGAATAAATTACTCAGGATCATACCGAGTTTTTCCCGGTCGGTATTTATCACCAGATCGCCCGATACATGGTTAACCAGTTTCCTGCCATTACTGGTTTCAGCGACCGATTGCTGCCATACCAGATCACAGTATTCCTGCAGCACTATGTCCTCGGGTTCGGACTGCAGCAGTCCGGCATCCGATCTTGCGAGTGCAAGAAGTGTTAAAACAACGGTTTCCATTTGCTTCGAAATATCGGCCACGTCATTGAAAAAAGCCAGTATTTGACCACGCTCTTCGGGTACCATCCTGCTGACTTCGGAGAGCGTCCTGAGTTCAGCCAATGGTGTTCTCAGTTCATGCGCCACATTCGAGGAAAAGCGTTTTTCACGTTCGAATGCTGCCTGCAACCTGTCCAGCAGCCGATTAATCTGATCTTCGATCGGGGCCATTTCCATACTTTGCTCACCGCTTCGGGATAACCGCAATTCAAGCCTCGACTCGTCAATTTCACCTACCTGGCGGGCGAGACTGGATAGGGGTGTTAACCCGCTACCGATCATGCGCCGCACCATAATTCCACATACCATTGCCACAAGCAGCATGATTGCCGATATCAACAGGCCAATCGAAAACAGCATTCGGTCGAGTGATTCGCGTTCACGTGCGAGTGCCAGGGTAAGTGGTTGGGGAACGGGAATTTCCAGCTGGCCTGCCGTCTTACCGGCTTCGTCATCATCTTCGAGCTCCAGTCGCGGTAAATAATTGATCACTATCAGTCGCCCTGGCCGTCCATCGGCAAGATCGAGATCCACAAATTGATGCTCCCCCAGCCTGGTTTCAGGCCGCGGCAGGTCTTGCTCCGCTAACGAGGGAGATTTTACCAGCAGATCGATACCCTGCTCCCAAACCTGGTAGTACTGAGCATTAGATTCGGCTTCAAACTCGGGCATAATGCCCTCGGTAAAATCAAACTCAAGTCCGTCTTCGGCGTCCAGTTCGGTCAACGATATCATCGCATGCGCCTTATCCAGCAATGCCGTGTCGAACACTGTCTGTACTTCCCTGGCGATCAGGTAATAGAGCAGCAGTGTTGTCAACGATAACACCGCCAACATGCCGAAAATAATGCTCAGGGAAAGTTTGTTTCTTATTGAATACACTTTGGAGTCGCTCGGATTTCAGGTTTCGTGCCAGGGAAACAATATTCCCGGCAATATTACTCTATAAGATAACCAAATCCACGCCGCGTAATTACCAGCGGCGGGGCATTGACCGAAGCGAGTCTTTTACGAAGCCCACTGATATGCGCTTCGAGTGCATTCCTGGTGACATAACAACCGGCATCGTAAATTTGTTCGATCAATTGATCCTGCGAAAATACCCTCCCCCGACGACGTGCCATAAATTCGAGTAGCCTGTATTCGTGCGGCGTAAACGGCACCTCCTTACCGCGATAATAAACATATCGGGATACCGAGTGAATTTTGACGCCTTCGATTTCGATGAGCGGATTTTTTGTTCCGTTACCACGTCGCGACAGTGCCCGCAAACGCGACACCAGCTCGTCAAAGGCAAACGGTTTCACCAGGTAGTCGTCCGCTCCCAGATCGAGGCCCCGGATGCGGTCCTCGGTTTGATCATTTGCCGATAAAATCAGGATGTGGACATCGTTTCCCTGGCTGCGAATTTTCGCCATAACGGTTAATCCATCAATCTCCGGTAACATCAGGTCGAGAATGATTGCTTCGTATTCATTCGATACAGCAAACGCCAGCGCCTGTTTTCCGTCGAAAGCCTGATCGACAGAAAATCCTGACTTTTGCAACCCGGTTATCAGTGAGCGCTGCAATCTCTCTGAATCTTCAACCAGTAAAATTTTCATCTCCACACCTTTTCGGTATCGTAGCTCACCGGACTAGTTACCGCATGATTATAACCCGAAATTGAACGCTCAATCCGGAGTACCAGCTTAGGCTCCCAATCTGAAGTTTCGCTGAAGAATGCCAGATTATATGTTCGATATGCCAGTATTATCATATACCGCTGCGACGATAATTTTTGTTAGGGTCGACTCCCGGTTTTCAATACATTAGGATTTAATATTCGATGACAGTAGACATCCTGTTGGAACAATAAGATCTATCCATGAACGAAAATAATACAGTGGCCGTGGTCGGTGCCGGAATAGTAGGCTTGAGCTGTGCCCTGTGGTTGCAGATAAAGGGATTTTCGGTGATATTGATCGATCCTGAAAAGCCGGGGTCGGGAACTTCTTACGGTAATGCCGGCACCATTGCCGACTACGGCTGCATCCCGGTCAACAATCCGAAAATTTTCAAACGCCTGCCATCGCTGTTGTTTTCCAAAGACAGTCCGCTCTCTATTGAT
>CAXMNA010000062.1:0-4199 GCA_964194715.1 uncultured Gammaproteobacteria bacterium | reverse complement strand
TATCGTAAGCTCGATCGCGACATGGACGATATAGTCGGTCACCTGGTCGGCTTTGCGCAGGTCAATGGTCGATTACCCTGTCCGGATACCATTGGAGATATTAATGGTCTGGGTGCTGGAACCATTGACGGCCAGGAGGACTCGGACGACGTAATTAACAATGTTGACACGCTCGGTGGCGCAGCGCCTGTAGATCTAATAATCGATAGCTGCAAGGGATTTTCCGGATTTTTACCGGCAGGCACTCTCGGGCTGACTGGCGATATCGATTCGCTTGGACGCCTGCTGGACCCCTGGGGTCAGCCCTACCGCTACCATGTCGCCACGGTCAACGCGGATTTTGATACTAACGCTGATACCTTTGCTGGTTTTGACCTGGTATCCCCGAATGGAATTGGCGAGGAAGGCTTGTCTAATGTGACGCCAAATATATCTATTTGTACCGATAGCAATAATGTAACGGCAACAGACGTTGTTTGTGATGGCAGTGGAGTCAGCATCGTCACTAACGCTGCCGCCGTTGTTATTTCCTCCGGTAAAGACATCGGTCAGCTTGCATCCAATATTCAGGACGAAAATCGGGATGATTTTGACGATGGAACCAATGACCTCGTATATACCTTTTCGACCCGTAGCGACGTGTCTACCGCCGAATATGATGACGGAGTGAGATGGATTTCACCCAACCTGCTCTACTCGAAGATGATCGAAGCAGGACAACTCCCTTAAGCTTATTCCGCCAGCTGCTGAAACAGGTTGAAGCAGACACGACCGCGTTCGTTCTGACTTAGTTCCAGTTCATAGTTAAACGCAATCGCCATGATTGCCGACTGATACAGGCCGATACCCATGCCACTGCCGGACGATACCGGTTGTGCAAACAGGCTCTTTTCAATCTCCTGGATAATCGCATCGCCGTCGTCGCAGACTGACAGTATGATGACATCACTATTTGATAACAGGCGCACATCGATTCGATTTGCCGATGGTTTTTTGAGTGCGTTATTGATCAGGTTTTCCGCGACGCTGTCGAATAAATCGATTGGTATCGTGACGTTGTTGTCGATATCGCTGTGAAAGTGGATTCGCGTATTCGCGTTATGTTGCTTGCCGATGCGTTTGGCCCACTTATGGCAATCGACCAGTACGATCTGGGCGTTGAGTTTTGGCGCTTTTAGTTTATTCAGCGTGTTTTCCAGACGCACCCCGATCTGATTCAAGTTGACTTGCAATAATTGCTGCGAATTCTGTGTATCTTGGCCCATATCGAGAATATCTATCGAGGTTTTGATGGATTGCAGAATATTCTTGATATCGTGGGTGAGACGGGCGCCGGTGTGATGAATAGTCGCAAAATGTTCCTGCACGCGCATTTTTTCCTGGTTCAGCTTGGCCAGGTAAAACTGGTAAGCCATACGGACTAGCAGGATGGTGTGCTGCTCGAGCGCGGTGCCAGGGTCGGCTTTGAAAAAGATGACCACGCCCAACTTATCGTCGAGCTGATGTTCGAGCCGCGGCCCGGTCTTGTCCCCGGCGGTTATCTTGAAATTTTCGAAATGCCACTCGATACCATTCAGCCAGTCGTTCTCGACCAGGTGTTCGCAGGCTGCCTCGAGGTATTCGGTAGGTGTTAGATAACGTTCCTCGATCAGCGTGGTCAACTTGTTAATCCAGCTTTCAAACGGCCCGCCGATGGTCATCGCGTAACGATTCCACAATACGCCAATCCCGGAATAACCCACCCCGGGGTTCCAGAACCAACTGATGCCGATGGTCAGGGTAGCAACGATAAATACGGTTAACAGGAGGCCGTCGATATAATCCACGCCGTAAAGCAGGTTGATAACGATTCCACCGAGCAGCACGATAAACAGCAAGGTGGCCGCGAGTAATCCATGCATCAAATCGACCTGGCTGCGTCCCTGGTTTTGATGATCGGGATTGGGCGCAAAGTAAAACAATAGCACCGGGATCAGGATGATGGTCTGCATGTAGTCGGCAAATAAGGCCGGCAATTCGATTTGTTTGAAGGTAGCCGGTACCAGACCAATGGCCATTTCAAGAATTATGATCAGCAATGCCAGCAGGTCGAAAGAACGAAACGCGGTCTGGCTGAACAGGCGGCTGCCAATCAATCCGGACAGTATCAGCCCAAAGAAAACCAGAGATTCGTTAGGGTAGGAATACGTGACGACGAAAAAAACGATCGCCAGCAGTGCGATTCGTCTTTTATCGACTACAGTTTCCTTACTCCACAGAGGTTGCCAGAGCAGGAATAGGCCATACAATATGAACGATAACGCAAATTCCAACTGGCGATCGTCGACCACCCAGATCAAAACGTGGTAGGTGAGCAGCGTAGACGCCAGGATTTGCTGACCGAATTGCAGTAGGGAATTTATTCTAATCAAGGTGCCCGAAACTCGAATGTTCGCCCAAACTATAGCACTGTTTAAATACCTGATGCTGGGAATTCTGAGCCGACGCCTGCTGCTATTAACGCTCGTGCTCGCAGTACTCTCCGTGCTGGTTGGCGGCTTTTTTAGCGAGCTTTCGATTATCAATGGCAGGGAAATCGTGGTCGCACTGGTGGCGGACTTTCTGCGCTACGCCCTGGGATTATTTACCTTGCTGGTAATAACGACCAGTGTCGCCCAGGACTATGAATTCAGGCAGTTTGAGCGCTTGCTGACGATGCCGCTGGCGCGCTGGCAGTACATCGCTGCGCAAGTTCTGGTCATCGCCAGCCTGTGCCTGTTGCTGGTGCTGCCGGTGCTGCTGGTTATCTCGCTCTATAGTGAATGGCTGGTCGGGCTTTACTGGGCGAGCGCGCTGTGGCTCGAGATCTTTTTACTCGGATTGTTGGGCTTGCTGGCGATACTGAGTCTCGAAAAGATTCCGCTGGCGGTCTGTTTTTCGATCGCGGTATATCTGCTGGGCAAGCTGTCCGGCCTGATATCCCAAATGCTTGAAGAATCAGTCAGATTATCGGACGGCAGCCTGACCAGTCGATTCGTGGATCTCATCTTCGGTGCAATTTTATACCTGCTGCCGGGGCTGGAAAGTTTTGCCGATAATAACGTTTTTTTCGGCAATGTTGATTTGCTGGAAACGCTTTCAATTCAATTTTCTTCCACCGTAATCTATGCCCTATTTTTGATTGCCGTGTGCCTGGTCGATTTTTATCGCAAGGAGTTCAATCTTTAGATGCGACGTGCGGTGCGACCCATAATGCAATTGCCGGCGCCCTTGTTATGGGGATTCGCAGTCGTTCTGTTTTGCCAGTTGTTATTTCATTACTCGAGCCAGGAACAACTCGAGGCTAGTTATCAAGCGCTTGAAAATCCCTTACAGGCATCGACCTACCAGGGTATTTCGATGGGGTCGGATCAGTTACTGGCTTATTTACTCGCGATTCGACTGCAGCTGCACGACAACCAGATGGGACAACATTTCAGCTATAACCGAATCGATTACCATCGACTGGTCGACTGGCTGGAACAAATCAGCGAACTAAATCCCCGCTCGGAGTATCCCATGTTGCTGGCGACACGAGCTTACAGCCAGACTCGCGACAAGGAACGGTTAAGGTTAATACTGGGATTTATCGAGCGGGTTTTCGACAACGACCCGCAACTGCACTGGCGCCGACTCGCAGAAGCAAGCCTGCTGGCCAGGCACCGACTCGGGGATTTAAAGCTGGCGTTGCGCATCGCAGAGAAGCTCGCATTGCAACCTGCTAGTGTTGTTATGCCGAATTGGGCCCGCGATATCCAATTTCTGCTGCTCGCGGACATGAATGAATTTGAATCGGCGATTGCAATGATCCAGGCGTTGATCCAGTCGGGTGCAATCAGCGACCCTGACGAGAAACGGTTTCTTCAGACAAAACTGTTGGATTTTCAACAGAAACTGTTTGAAACCCAACAATCGGGCAAAAATTAACAATTAAATTGAGCAAAATACACAGATATACAAGGCTTTTTGTGAGTTGGCACGCTTGGTGCATTAAGTTCTTCAGGTAGAATCCTAAGACATGACAGGAGAATTAAATGCAGTTAACTAAACAAAAAGGTTTCACGCTGGTTGAAATCGCAATCGTACTGGTAATCGTCGGGCTGCTGATCGGTGGCGTGCTCAAGGGCCAGGAAATGATCACCAATGCCAAGTTGAAACGCATCGAAAGCGATAACGCCGGT
>CAXMNA010000061.1:0-61003 GCA_964194715.1 uncultured Gammaproteobacteria bacterium | reverse complement strand
GTAATCCTATCTCACCATGTTTGGCGATTCGGTACTTGTTGAGCCTCCCGTTCTTCTTCCAGAATAGGTAAAATATCTTGTTACCAGTTGGCGTTATTTTAATCTTGAGCTTCCTGATCTCAGTATCGGAGATTACATAATCCTTATCCTTAATCTCCAGGTTTCCTATATCTGTATTCGTTAGATTTTTCTCTAGGGTCCCCACTAGGCTACCTTTTCGGGTTACTTTTGATTACCCTAGGATA
This sequence comes from uncultured Gammaproteobacteria bacterium, assembly GCA_964194715.1. Lineage (GTDB taxonomy): Bacteria > Pseudomonadota > Gammaproteobacteria. The sequence continues at coordinate 60,758 of CAXMNA010000061.1, read as the reverse complement.
CCCTAGATTACCACTAAAGGGTAGCCTAATCTATTCTAATATCTATATATTACAGCTACTTAGAGAAATATATTCTTTGGAATTAAAGACTTAGAAATTTGGTACCGGGGGGGGGACTCGAACCCCCAAGGTGTTACCACCAGCGGATTTTGAGTCCGCCGCGTCTACCAGTTCCGCCACCCCGGCAAGGAGCGCGCATTCTAATTCAAAATATATCTAAGTGGTAGCCTAGGCGGTATCATACGCCGTTTTTCAGTGCCCTTACGATGCAGCTCAGCGATTTCGATTACTATCTTCCCGAACAGCTGATTGCGCAGGTGCCGTTGGCCGAACGCAGCGCCTCACGCCTGCTGCTGGTTGATCCGCGCTGTGACCAATATACGGATAAGCGATTTACCGATCTCCCGGGTTTGCTTGAAAGCGGTGATTTACTGGTGTTCAACGATACCCGCGTAATCCCGGCGCGGCTGTTTGGTCAAAAGCAAAGCGGCGGCAAGGTTGAAGTCATGGTCGAGCGCGTGCTTGACGATGAAACTCTGCTCGCGCATATTCGCGCCAGCAAGGCGCCGAAACCCGGCACCCGCCTGATTCTCGAACATGAAATCGAATGTCTTATGCAGGCACGCGAGGGCGATCTTTTTATACTTCATCAGGGCAGCGGATCCTGGCTCGAGCTGCTGGATCGATACGGTCACGTGCCTTTGCCGCCTTATATACAACGTCCCGATGCTGATACCGATCGGGTACGCTACCAGACCGTGTATGCCAGCAATCCGGGTGCTGTCGCAGCGCCGACCGCAGGATTGCATTTTGACAAGACAATGCTCGATTCCCTGCAACAACAGGGTGTCAAGTTCGCATACGTCACGCTGCATGTCGGTGCTGGAACTTTTCAGCCGGTGAGGGGTAACGATATTGACAGCCATGTCATGCACTCGGAACGAATCGAGATCCTGGCATCGGTAGTCGATACTATTGCCCAAACCCGGCAGCAGGGCGGCCGCGTTATTGCGGTCGGTACCACCGTGGTGCGCTGCCTCGAGACCGCTGCGATGACTGGTAAACTGCAGCCGTTGCAGGGAGAGTCGATGTTGTTTATCAAGCCCGGGTTTACCTTTAAAGTCGTAGATGCGATGCTGACCAATTTCCATTTGCCGAAATCTACTCTGTTAATGCTGGTCAGTGCGTTTGCCGGAACCGAGCTGATGCGCGAGGCCTATTCCCATGCTGTGGCGCAACAGTACCGATTCTTCAGTTATGGCGATGCGATGTATATTGCCGCTCGAGCCGTGCGAGTTCGTCAATGAAATTCACCCTCGATAAAACCGATAGCCTTGCTCGGCGTGCGCGCCTGACTTTTGCGCGCGGCACGGTCGAAACTCCGGCCTTCATGCCGGTCGGTACCTATGGCACGGTCAAGGCGATGACCCCCGAGGAACTGACTGAAATCGGTGCACAAATTATCCTGGGGAACACCTTCCACTTAATGTTGCGCCCCGGAACAGAGATCATCAAAAAACATGGCGACCTGCACGATCTGATGAACTGGCAAGGCCCAATCCTGACCGACTCCGGCGGTTTTCAGGTATTCAGTCTTGCCGAGATGCGCAAGATTACCGAACAGGGCGTTACCTTCGCGTCCCCGGTTGACGGCGCTAAAGTTTTCCTCGGCCCGGAGGTATCGATCCAGGTGCAGCATGATCTGGGTTCCGATATCGTGATGTGCTTCGACGAGTGCACGCCATATCCGGCTGCTGAAGATATTGTACGGGACTCGATGCAGCTATCGCTGCGCTGGGCTGAGCGCAGCAAGGTGGCGTTTGCCGATAACCCGAATGCGTTATTTGGAATCGTGCAAGGCGGAACCTATACAGATTTACGCACCGAATCGGCGCAGGGTCTGATTGAAATTGGTTTTGACGGTTATGCCATCGGTGGATTGTCGGTAGGTGAAGAGGCTGACGAGCGCAATGCCACGCTTGACGCGATACTGCCTGTGCTGCCGGTCGATAAGCCGCGTTATCTGATGGGCGTGGGTAAGCCCGAGGACTTGATCGAGAGTGTACGCCGCGGTGTCGACATGTTTGACTGCGTAATCCCGACGCGAAACGCGCGCACCGGGTACCTGTATACGCATGACGGAATTATTCGCATTCGCAACAGTCGCTACGCAGACGATATACGCCCGCTGGATGCAGACTGTGGTTGTTATACCTGCCAGCATTACTCGCGGGCTTATCTGCGCCACCTCGACAAGTGTGGGGAAATTCTCGGGGCTCGACTCAACACGATCCACAATTTGTATTATTTTCAGGAATTGATGCGCTGGATTCGTGCAGCTATCGAAGACGGCGATTACGAGGGCTTTTGTGAGAACTTCTATCGGCGTTACAGGTCGGATAATTAGCAGCGAATTTACCGTTTCCGCCTTGTGGGATAAGCGCCCTAGTGCCATAATACGCGCCGCTCAGGGTAGGGCCATCGGGCAAAAAAATCGCAAACCATAGGTTGATCGAAAATGAGTTTCTTTATAAGTGATGCGTTAGCGCAAGGTGCCGATTCGCAACCGGGCGGTGTCCTGGGGATGATTCTGCCGTTGCTGTTAGTGTTCGGTATTATGTGGTTCCTGTTAATTCGCCCTCAGCAGAAAAAAGCCAAAGAACATCAGGCTATGGTCGGGGCACTCGGTAAGGGTGATGAAATCATTACTAATGGCGGACTCCTGGCCAAGATCACAGACATTGACGATAATTTTCTGACCTGCAATATCTCGGCTAGCGTCGAGGTCAAGATCCAACGTCACGCGGTTGCCTCGATATTGCCCAAGGGCACTATCAAGAACCTGTAATCGCGATGGTCAATCGTTATGCTCCCTGGAGATATATTCTCCTTATCCTGATTATTGCGATCGGGGCAGTCTACGCCACGCCAAATCTCTATGGCGAGGATCCGGCGTTACAAATTACCCATCGGGTAAATCTCGTCGATGAAGGCGAGAAAAACAATATCAAGAGCCTGCTTGAAACCGAAGCAATCGACTATCGATCGATCGAACTCGACGGTAACAATGTACTGGTTCGCTTTGACTCGGAAGAGGCGCAGCTCAAGGCAGCAACGCAGGTGCGCGAGGCGCTATACGCCAGCGATCGACGCTATGTCATTGCTCTCAATCTTGCACCGGCAACACCGGACTGGCTTACCGCACTGAGCGCGTTGCCAATGTATCTCGGGCTGGATTTACGGGGCGGGGTGCACTTCCTGATGGAAGTCGATATGGAGTCAGCGATCGAAAAATCACTTGAACGTGCGGCGGGAGAAGTGCGCAGCTTCCTGCGTGAAGAAAAAATACGCTATAAAGGGGTACAGGCTACGGCCCGAAAAATTGGTGTCCGCTTTACCAGCCTTGAAGATCGTGATGCGGCACATTTGTTGCTGGAAGAAGAGTACCGCGACTACGTCTTTACCGATAGCAGTGATGAGCGTAGCTGGTTCGTCGATATCAGCTACAACCCTACCGCGCTCGAGGAAGAAAGACGTTCTGCAATCGAGCAGAATATATCTACCCTCAAGAATCGGGTGAACGAGCTTGGTGTTGCCGAGCCGGTGATACAGCGCCAGGGTGATGAACGTGTCGTGGTGCAACTGCCCGGGGTGCAGGACACCGTGCGCGCCAAGGAAATTCTCGGTGCAACCGCGACCCTGGAATTTCGCCTGGTGCATGGCAGCTTTGCCGAGTGGAGTGCAGCGCAGGCTAACGGCAAGGCCCCAATTGGTGCACGGCTCTATACCCAGAGTGATGGCACTCCGGTATTGCTGAAGCGTAGTGTCATCGTTACCGGTGATCAGATTGTCGGAGCTGCCTCGGGCATTGACACGCAGAGCGGTACCCCGGATGTCACCATCACGATGAATGCCAAGGGTGCCGATCGCATGGCCAAGGTCACCCGTGAAAATATCGGCAAACCGATGGGGGTGGTATTTATCGAGGACAAGTTCGAATTCCGCGATGTAGACGGTGAAAAACAACGCATCCGAACCACCGAATCACAGGTTATTAATGTCGCCACGATTCGCGATCAGCTCAGTAAACGATTCCATATCACTGGGCTCGATAGCACCCGTGAGGCACGTGACCTGGCATTACTACTGCGTGCCGGCGCATTGCGCGCGCCGATGGTAATCGTCGAAGAACGTACGGTGGGTCCGAGTCTTGGGCAGGAAAATATCGATCGAGGATTTTTGTCGGTGGTAGCTGGCTTTGTGCTGGTGTTGCTGTTCATGGCTGTGTATTACAAGGTATTCGGGCTGGTAGCTAATCTCGCCCTGAGCCTTAATCTGGTATTGATGGTGGCGATATTGTCGATATTCCAGGCAACCCTGACATTGCCGGGAATCGCCGGGATCGTGCTGACAGTCGGTATGGCGGTGGATGCAAACGTATTGATATTCGAGCGAATTCGAGAAGAAATCCGGCTTGGCAATACTCCGCAGGCGGCCATTTACGTCGGCTACGAAAAAGCTTTTGGAACCATTGCGGACGCCAATATCACGACTTTCATTGCGGCGGTTGTTTTGTTTGGTTTCGGAACCGGCCCAATCCAGGGGTTCGCGGTTACGCTGATGATCGGCATCGTTTCGTCGATGTTTACCGCGATCTTTGGTACGCGTGCGGTTATCAACCTGATCTACGGTCGTAAACAGATAACCCGGTTGGCGATTTGATTATGATCAAAACACTGTTCAATAATTTCGATTTCATGGCGCTGCGTAAACCTGCGTTGGTTCTTTCGGTGGCGCTAATGCTGGTGTCGATCATCAGCCTGGCTACGCTCAAATTAAACGTCGGCATCGATTTCACCGGCGGCAGTATAATTGAAGTCGGTTATCAGCAAGCGGCCGAGCTGGAGCCGATCCGAAATGCGCTCGATGCCGAAGGTTTTGGCGATGCGATCGTGCAGCATTTTGGCAGCGCGAAAGAAGTCCTGATTCGATTGGTACCTGATGCTGACAAGGATAAAGCTGAATTAAGCTCACAGATTATTGGTCTCCTGGAGGCAACGAGTGCTTCCGCTATCGACGTACGCCGGGTTGATTTTGTCGGACCGCAGGTCGGCGAAGAATTAACTGAAGATGGCGGATTGGCGGTACTTTACGCACTGATCGCGATCCTGGTATACGTTGCGATTCGCTTCGAGTACCGGTTTTCACTCGGTGCCGTGGCAGCATTGATACACGACGTGATAATTACCCTGGGTATTTTCTCGGTATTGCAGCTAGATTTTGACCTGAGTGTACTCGCGGCGATTCTCGCGGTTATCGGATACTCGCTTAACGATACTATCGTCGTGTTCGATCGGGTGCGTGAGAATTTTCGTAAAATTCGCAAAAGGACTTCGATTGAAATCGTCAACACTTCTATCAACCAGACCATTTCACGTACCTTGATGACCTCTTTTACAACCTTGCTGGTGTTGATATCACTGTTCTTTCTGGGCGGTGAGGTCATACATGCCTTTGCCCTGGCCCTGATTATCGGGGTGCTGGTCGGAACCTATTCCTCGATCTATGTTGCCACCACTTCGGCACTGGCGCTGGGTATCAGCCGAATCGACCTGTTGTTGCCGGATAAAGAAGGCGAAGACATGGCCAGGCCATAACGCGGGGAGGAGAATATGCATATTGGTCCTGAACTCATCGATGAACTGAACCTGCTCCGGCGTTTCAGCATGGGCGGCCCGGTGGCGATGAATGTACACGACAACGCTGATCCTGCGGTAATCGCGGCGGCCGAACGTATGTATGAGAAAGGATTGATTACCGCCGCCGATGGTGGGCAGCTCACCGATAGTGGGCGCGAGGCGATCGAACATATGGACCGCCTGTTCAACCTGCTCGACCCACCGCTCGAACCGATCTAGCTCCCCGTCGGCTAAAATCTCGAACCGACTTGCCGTGGATTAGTTATCTGGGCAAACGCTTGCAATAGATGCTCACCACCGGCTCAGGTAGCTTCTCCGGCTGCCTTTGATCAAATTATGGCATGGTAACTGCATAGTTCTTCATCAGAACCAATCGATGGAGAAGTAACATGAACCAGGCCCTATGGGTTGCAAAAACTGGACTCGATGCTCAACAGTCGCGTCTTACAGTGATTTCCAACAATCTTGCCAATATCAGCGATGACATAGCCAAGCTCAATGAAATAAGCGATCTTTTGCTCCAAATCAAGTCGGCATGGGAGCAAATTCCCGGTCCGAGTCAAAATGCCGGCAGATAGCAGAAAACTGCAGCTGATGAACAAGCAACAAGCCCTGAGTGCGGCGATTACACTCACCGACGAAATTCTCGAGATACTCGAGGATGGCGGGTTCGAGCGTGTCAACGAACTCGAGGCAAAACGAAAACTTTATATAGAACAGGCATTTGCAGATTCAATTGAGCATGTCGACCTGATCAAGGCGCAGCATTTGCAAAGCCTGAATCAGCAAGTCGTCGATAAACTCAACCTGCTCAAACAATCGGTTGCCGTGCAACAAAAACACATCCGAATTGCGTCCAAAGCGAGCCGCGCGTACCTTAGCAACGACTCGTACCCCAAAGTAAGTTGACGAATGATCAATTGAAATATTTAATGTATTAAAGTCGCATTTTAGCGTCGGTTTCTTGTCATACTAATCTAGAATTAAGGTTAAATTCCAAGTCCGTCAAAAAACTGGCTGGGGTTTTTTTCTAGTAACAGGGGATTTCAACAGATGAAGGAGCATGGCGGAAGCCAGGACAGTAATGAAGTCCTGGTGGTTGATTCCAACTATACACGAGGGCACTCTTTCCTCGCTGTACTTGGCTTCATCAAGGTGGAAGCCCAGCTCATAACCCCTGAACAATTACCCGATATCCCGCGCCGCGAGCTATTCAATTATCTCGCCATATTCAGTATTGGCGGCGACGATATCTCCAGGTTCTTCCTGGAACGTAATAAAGCAGACAAATGTCAGTACCCGGTGGTTTTACTGGCTGATAAATCAGAACAGAGCGCGCTTGAAATCGTGGTGCAACTGCCCTTTATCTCTGGCTTGTGCTTCCAGTCAGATTATTATTCGTTATCGCAGGTTCTCGATCAGGCGCGCAAACATAATAAACGCGAACGCCGTATGCAGACTCGCGAATGTCAGCCATTAATTGGTAACAGCAACGCGATCGAACGTATCAATTTGATGATCGACCAGGTATCGGATACCAATGCATCGGTATTGATTCTGGGAGATTCAGGAACCGGTAAGGAAGTCATCGCACGTAATATCCATGCGCAGTCTTCACGCAACAAAAAACCCTTTATTCCGATCAATTGTGGTGCTATTCCTGCAGATTTACTCGAAAGCGAATTGTTTGGCCATGAGAAGGGTGCATTTACCGGGGCGATTAGCGCGCGCCAGGGGCGCTTCGACCTGGCCGAGGGCGGTGTGCTCTTCCTCGATGAAATCGGTGACATGCCATTACCGATGCAGGTCAAGTTGCTACGCGTATTGCAGGAACGCTGTTACGAAAAGGTGGGCAGCAACAAGTCGATTAAAACCGATGTGCGGGTAATTGCCGCCACCCATCGAAGACTCGAGGAATTGATCGTCGAGGGCAGTTTTCGGGAAGATTTATTTTATCGACTTAATGTGTTTCCGATTGAAGTGTCACCGCTGTGCGAGCGTCAATCTGATATACCGCCGCTAATCCATGAAATGATCGCTCGAATCGAACGTGAAAACCGCGGTTCAGCGCGGCTGAGCAAAAAAGCGATCGCCATGCTGCAGCAGTATGCCTGGCCGGGAAATGTACGTGAACTGGCAAACCTGATCGAACGGCTCGCGATTCTGTTTCCGCACGGTGTCGTGGATTCAAAAGATTTGCCGGAAAAGTATCAAAGCGAAGGTACTTACGAAATAATCGAATCCTCCGGCGAAGAGACCAGTGTGGCGAAGTTGGTGTTGGAGTCGGACCTCAGCCAGCTCCCAGGCGATGGTATCGATATGAAGAAATACCTGACCGATATCGAGATATCGCTGATTGAACAGGCTCTGTCAAAATCCAATAATGTGGTTGCGCGCGCCGCGAATTTGCTCAACATGCGGCGTACTACCCTCGTCGAAAAAATGCGCAAATACGAAATAGAACGTGCCGATTAGCGTCATTTTTCTGTCGTCGCGAAATAAAGAAATATCCTAACCAGCTGAAATTAAACAACTTATTGCAATTGGTTTGTCTTGTGCATCCTATTCAGGGTGGAAAATCAAAAACTAAATACAGAAGCACCGGCGCTGCAGAGCCTTAAATACGCATTCGAGCAGTTTAATCGTCTGTCCACAAGCATGAGCGCCAGTGTCGATCAAATCAATAAAAATGTCGATCGCATCGATCCCGTTGCGACGCAGCCCGGTCATGTCGATAACTCCCAACTACTGGATGCGATACCGGGTGGAGTCGTGGTACTGGACCGACAGGGTAATGTTGCCGCAGCCAATGAAAGAGCGCGCCTGTTACTGGGAGTGCCGATATTTCAGGAAGCCTGGCGTGATATCGTCAAACGGGTTTTTTTACCAGAGCTCGACCAGGGTGAACTGAAGACTGCCGATGGCCGACAGTTCAGTATCTCAACCCGTCCGCTTGGCTACGCACCCGGCCAGGTACTGTTACTCAGTGAAGTTACCCAAACTCGGGAGTTGCAACGCACCGCGCAACAAAATCTGCACCTGGTGACTATGGGTAAGATGATGGCCAGTCTCGCACACCAGATTAGAACGCCCCTGGCCTCGTCGATGCTTTATCTGTCGCGATGTACCGAAGCAGTTCTTGATAGCGAGACCCGGCAGGATTTTTGCCAAAAGGCGCTGGCACGAAATCGACATATTGAAAAGTTGATCAACGATATGCTGGTGTTTGCGCACGGTGGACAGTTTGTGACGACCCGTTTTTCGGTAACGGATCTATTCACCGAACTCAACGATCAACTTTTACCACAACTGCAACAACGCAGTGCGGTGTTGCAGTTGCAAGGTCAGGAATGTGACGTGGAACTGCAAGGAAACATGGACGCCCTGCTCGGCGCGCTTGCCAATTTATGCATGAATGCGCTGCAGGCCTGCGAGCACGAACCCCGAATCAATATCGAAATTGCCACGACCATACACGGCCTGTTGTCGATATCGGTGAAGGATAACGGTTGCGGTATGGATCGGAATACGCGGTCACATGTCTTTGACCCTTTTTTCAGCACCAAGACCGATGGTACTGGGCTGGGCCTAGCGGTGCTCGCTGACAAAAAACTGGTGTTGATCGATGCCGCTGGCATGAGCCAGCGCGATCTGCGTTTAAGCGAACAATTTCATCGCCTGCAACTTGGTTCGCCCGAGCTTAAGCCTTACCTGGTGTTGTCGGCGAACACGCAGCTGGCGGCACTTAATCAGACCGTTCTCAATTTCAGCAAGGTAAAACTGGCGGGCGCCTTTGTCACCAAGCTTGACGAAGCAGCCAGCTTCGGCGGAATCATTACTGCATCGATTCGCCATCAATTGGCCGTGGCCTACCGTGGCACCGGCCAGAGGGTGCCCGCCGACCTGGAGCCTGCAAAAAGTCATCGCTTGATCGCCAAGGCAGTGTCACTGATGCAGCGCTATGGCGAACAGTTTGATCAGGAAGCGTTGGCCTTGCGATATAACCACATCATTAACCAGAATCAGGCATAGGAAAAACAATGGATCAGGCTCAAGGTATTAGACAAATGAAAGCACAGCACCCGGTACGGGTGGTCGCAGTGACGAGTGGTAAAGGTGGCGTTGGCAAGAGTAACGTCACGGTCAATCTCGCGATAACCCTGGCCCAGAACGGGGAGAAAGTGATGGTCATGGACGCCGACATGGGCCTTGCCAATATCGACGTACTGCTGGGCCTGAGTCCTGGGCTTAATCTCTCGCACGTCATCAATGGGGAATGTACGCTCGAGGAAACTATTATTGATGGTCCTTCTGGCATCAAGATCGTTCCGGCATCCTCCGGAATCGCGGCGATGTCTGATCTGACACCCGCCCAGAATGCGGGCGTTATCCGCTCCTTTTCCGAGCTGACTGAACCGGTAGACACTTTGTTAATTGATACTGCGGCAGGCCTCTCCGATAGCGTTGTGAGTTATATCCGCGCGGCACGCGAGGTGATCGTTGTAGTTTGCGATGAACCAGCCTCTATTACCAATGCCTACGCCATGATCAAGGTCATGAATCGTGACTACGGTGTGGAACGTTTTCACGTACTCGCAAACCAGACGCATGGCGCACAACAGGGGCGCGAGCTTTACAAAAAGCTGGCTCGTGTTTCGCAAAAGTTTCTCGATGTCACGCTCGACTATTTAGGCAGCATTCCCGACGACGATTGTTTAAGGAAAGCAGTACAAAAGCAGAAGTCAGTGGTTGAAGCTTTTCCGCGCAGCCCTTCCGCATTGGCCTTTAAGCAAATTGCCAAGAAAACACAGCAATGGCCGACACCTAGCACCATGGAAGGACATCTCGAATTCTTTATCGAGCGCCTGGTAAATTACAGCACGCAGGAAGATCGCCTATGAATGGACATGCGATGTATGCCGAGATCGAAAATCTGGACGAAAAGGACCAGATAGTCCGGCATGCATCGCTCGTCAAAAGAATTGCCTACCATCTGCTCAACCGATTACCGCCGACGGTGCAGATTGATGACCTGATCCAGGCCGGCATGGTGGGTTTGCTCGAGGCAGCCAGTAATTTCGATGCCGATATGGGTGCCAGTTTCGAAACTTTTGCCGGGATTCGCATCCGCGGATCGATGATCGATGAAATACGTCGTTCAGACTGGACACCGCGTTCGGTACATCGCAAGTTTCGTTCCGTTAGCGAGGCTATTCGCAAGATTGAAAATGAGACCGGCGAGGATGCAAAAGATGCCGACGTCGCATTGGCGCTTGGAATCAGTCTCGGTGAATACCACCAGATCCTGATCGATTCATCGTCGTCGCGTATCTACAGCATCGATACAATGGAGGAAAATACGCAGGAGGCCGCGATTCCAAGCTCGTCGGAAATTACCCCCGACGAGGCATTCATCCAGAGTGAATATCAAAATCAGTTGGCCGAAGCCATTCGAATGTAGCCCGAAAAGGAACAACTGGTTATGTCGCTGTACTACGATGACGAGCTCAATTTTGGTGAGATCGGTGAAATTCTCGATGTTACCGAATCCAGGATCTGTCAGTTACATGGCCAGGCATTGCTACGGGTCAAGGCGCGTATGTCGGAATGGAACTCGCATGAATAAGAATATAAATATTCTTATCGTTGATGATTTTTCAACCATGCGCAGCATTATCAAAAACTTGCTACGTGAGCTCAGCTTCAACAATACCTCCGAGGCAGATGACGGGCAATCCGCATTACCGATGCTCGAGTCAGGCGATTTCGATTTCCTGGTAACCGACTGGAGCATGCCCGAGATGGATGGGCTGACGCTGCTGAAAACAATACGCGCCGACGAGGAACTCGCTGACATGCCAGTATTAATGGTTACCGCCGAAGCAAAACGCGAACAAATAGTTGTTGCTGCCGAAGCGGGGGTGAATGGTTATATCGTCAAGCCTTTCACGGCAGCGACACTAAAAGACAAGATCGAAAAAATATTTAGACAGGTAGAAGCTTGGTAAGCTTTTAATTTAATAAGTGATTAACTTTTCCGGGGATAGGCCGATAAGGGTATAGAACAAGAGGGTTCGAATTCGCAGCAGTAAAACCTGCGGATGAGCGAAGACGGCCCAGGAGAACGCAGGGTTGTAACGATGTCTGACAATCTTATCAAATCGGTGAATCATACGCGCCGGGTTCAGGACAGCCTGAACAAACCTGACCCTGAGAAAAAACAAAAGCCCAAGCAGCAAGAGAAAAACCAGGACAAGAAAGATTCAAAACGAATTATCGATACTTACGCATAGCATTCAATCGTGTCGATCCCTGGGACGATGCAGCATATTCTTCGAAGCTCCTCTCTCCATTCAGTTTGAAAATCTATTTTATTGCCTGCCGTAAGGCGGCTATGTGCTCGGGGCCAAGGCCGCAGCACCCTCCGATCATACGTACGCCGCTGTCGACCCACTGCTGTGCAACCCGTGCAAACTCGTCCGGTTTGATCACATCAACAAAGTGCCAGTTAGGCATGGTGAAAAATCCGGATTCAGGGTATATACCGACAGGTCCATCCCAGTATCGCTTTACAATACCGAGCGCCTCCTTCACGTCTGGTACCGGCGTGTGCATGATGTTCATCATCATGGAGGGATATCCGGCCAGTTCCTTTACCAGGCTTTCAAAATCCAGCACCTCGTAATCAAACACCGATAGAGTCGAACATCCCTGGTGAGTCCTGGCACTCATACCAATCCAGATGGGCAGTCCGAATTCCAGGGTCGCGTCGAGAGCGGCAACCGAAAAATCGATTTGCTCACACATCTCCAGCGCAAAAAAATCGACGCCCGCCTCGGCCATGATCTCGGCTTGCTCCCGCGTTGAGCGACCTACGGCCTCGGGTGTATGCCAGCTGGGGTCATCTGTTGGCGCCCATTCGCAGATTGAGCCGGCAATGGCCACCGGCTCCTGAGCGACGTTGTCACGGGCCTGTTGCGCCAGCTTGACGGCTTTTAGATTGATATCTTTGACGCATTCGCCCAGGCCACCGGGTTCCAGCATATGACGCGCTGCCGCAAAGGTATTAGCGATAATGACTTCGGCGCCGGCAGTAATAAATGCTTCATGTACCTGAAGTACTGCATCTGGGTGGGATAGAACCGCACGACTGCTCCAAACCTTGCCATCCATGGGCACCCCTGATTTTTCGAGTTCCGTTCCCATCCCTCCGTCGATGATAACCGGTGCGCCGGCGCCGTTTATTCGATTTTCGAGCCAGGAGATATTAGCGCTCATTTGAAGCTCTTTGCATACCCGGGAAAGATATCAGGTTTAGCCGATGACTAAAATGTATCTCGCATTCAATACTGGGGATCCCCAAGTTCTTCATCCAAGATTGCTGCGATGGCGTTTTCATCAGAATGCATTTCGATGTCGTCCATGAAACCTTTGTGTTTGCCGGACAGGCGGTAGGCGAAAGTCAGGATTTCCGCAATGACTAAATAGAGTGCTTCCGGAACATGATCGCCAAGATCGATCTGGTCCAGCACCAGTGCCAGCTCATTGTCTTTTTGAATCGGCACATTGGCTTCAAGTGCCAGTCTTAAAATTTGATTCGCAATTTCATCATGACCCTTGGCAGTAACCAGTGGAGCTTGTCTGCCATCATATTCGAGGGCGATAGCAAATCTGGGGATCTTGTTCACGCTGTTACACCTCGATATCGACTAGTGACTCTGAATAGCTAGTCGCAGTCGGGGATTTGTTCGCGACCAGGCCGCTGGGAAAGCTATGAAACTCACAGCTTGTAAATCCGGCACCCGCAAGTTGCTGTTCCAATTCCGGCAGTGCCTGCTCGATACGATATCGAGTCTGGTTTTGTTCCGAGTAAAAGCTCGCCGCTACCGTGAGACCCTCCAGAAATATGTGGCAGGAAATCGGTCCCAGGTCTGCAAATTCGAGACTCAACCGGATATCCCAGCCGTTATCGCTACCTTCCTGTGGCTGTTCACGTTGTGAAAGATCTATCTGTATCGGTTTGACCTCCTGCTCTTCAAGGAATGGCAGGACAAGGCTTAGCGACAGGGGTTGCTGTGTTTCCTGCTGCATCCCAAGCGATGCGCGTTGTAACAGGTTCTGTGACAGCGATTGCTCGACCAGTTTTATTCCGTCCCGGACCTGTTGCTGTAACAATTCCTGCGGCATGGTCTTCTGCGTGGGTGCGTCATCGCCGTCTACTGATTTGAGCTTAAGCTGAATCGTCTGGGTCAGGTCGCGACTGAAAGATTCCTGGTCGATCAATTTCTTTAGCGCCCCGACCGGATCTGCCGCTACCGTCAAAGTGGTTTTTGCTTTTGGTACCTGGATCAAACTCGCAAACTCGAACCATTGCCTAATTTGTGTGACATTCATATCAGCTAGACGCGGCACCCATTGCAGCAGCATTTGCAGTGTCGTGGGGGCCACAATGGCAGGCGTCGCATTGGGTGAATGGACAGACGGAGTTCTGGATATCTGCGAGCTTGTCTGAGCTTGGTGATTCGGAATGGTCGGTCGGGGTTCAAAAGACTGGCTGTCGTTTGCCGGAACAGCGACTGCGGGTGATATCTTGCCAGGGTTCGCTGCTGCGCTGCTAATCTTTTCGCTACCGGGCAATGCGACATTGCGAATGTTTGATTTGGCTACCACCTGGGCAAGACTCGCCGGTGAAGTGGGGCGAGAGTCGACGGCCCTGTTAGCATTGATCGAGACGGAGGAATGTTTGCCGGTCTGTTTAATCTGCGCTAGCAACGCGTCTACCTGGCGGTTGTTGACTGCCGATTTGGCATTTAAATTCAATTGCTTTTCGGCATTCTCAGGTTTTGCGGTTGACGGCGAGATTTTAGCGTTTACTAACGGGAGCTGGCTCGCCATCTTTGAGGACTCTTGAGTACTTTGAGCGAGCGTCGGTGTTCGGGCATTTAACACAGGTATGGTAGGTCGGGATGGTGCAATCCCTTGTTTACTGGCGACAGGAACTGGAGTTGTTTGTCGGGCGCTATCAGCCGCGGTCCCTGTTCTCGGTCCCGGGACGTTTATCGCCTTGTTTACCAGGTTTAGCAAGCTGACCAGGCTTGTGGACCTTGATTCAGATTGTCGTGGCACTAGCTGCTTTAACAAGGCTTTGTAAATCAGCTTACGGTCAACAGGCGTAATTTCAATTGTTCGGTTTGCTGCGTTGCGTTGCAGGTGAAGCAATTGATTCTGGGACACACCAACATGACGCGGCAGTGTCAGGATTTGCTCTGCGAGCCTTATTTCGATTCGCTGCGCGGCTATTTTGGTAACGACAGCGAGTACCGGTTGGTCTGCCGGTAGTGCCCGGCTTAATCGAGGATTCTTACTGCTCTCCAGTGTCACCGGCTCGGGTTGGTTGGGGCTTGCCTTAAGCACCGGGTTTTGCTCGCTGCCACTTAGCCGCAGATTGAGTCGATCGCCGGTTTTGTAGTTCAGTGAATTGGTGGTCAGTATCTCTCCGAGACGGCTGCTTAATAACAGCTTACCTTGCAAAACCTTGATCACCTCAGCTTCGATCGTTCCCGCCGCCTTCAGTTGGGCCAGCAGATCGCCGGCTTGGAAAAACGATGATCTGCCTGTTAGGGAATCGTTGAGACCTTTAATGTCCATGCTGGCAATTATTTTCCACCCCGGGTAAGAAGCTGCCGATTAATCGATATATTCCTGACCCGAAATGCCGGATTCGGCACCGGTATCCCGGGGAAGAGCGTTAGAAATATGTCACCTGAGGCGGTATTCGGCCATACCTGCGAGTTCTTGAGGCGGTTTGTCGGCTGGATTTAACATTTCGTCAAAGAAATTCGACAAAAAATTGTCATATTGTCTAAATAGAATTAACTATACTTCATAACATATTGATAATAAGTGTTTTTAGTAGTTGGCATGTATTTAGCATGTAATATCAGGAATGAAGCAGTTTAGACACAGGTGAGTAATACATGGCGCAAACAATACAATTAGTTAGCAGTGCGAAATCGGTGCCACAGGTGCCTGCGCAAGTGATCGCACTCGACCCCCGGCATGGTGACCAGGCACGCGGCAATAAAAAATATACCCGGATACTGCAGTTATCTGATTTGTTATCGCGCCACCTGGAGATCGACCAGATTATCGATACCTTTATGGCTGAAATCGCAAGTGAGGTTGACTATTGCGGGTATCGCTTCAGTTGCGAAGATACCGAGACCGATATCGAGCAGGGCGTGAGGATAGGATTTAACGCAAATTACCGACTCAAGATGCAAAGCCAGTTGTTAGGTGATTTTACCCTGTACAAGCGTTCGAGTTTTAACAGCCACGAACTTTGTGAGCTTGAAGATTTGTTATGTTCTTTAATATATCCGGTCAAAAATGCATTGATGTATCAGATTGCACTAAAGTCAGCCTACCAGGATCCGTTGACCGGTTTAAATAATCGTACTTCGATGGAGAAGAATTTACCCCGCGAAATCGACTTGGCCAAACGTCATAGCCAGCCGATGGCGATTCTGGTGATGGATCTCGACGGCTTCAAGCAGGTCAACGACAGCTGTGGTCATGATGTTGGTGATCAGGTACTGCGTGAGGTGTCTCAGGTAATTAGTCACGTGGTACGTAACACCGACCTGGTATATCGCTATGGCGGTGACGAATTTGTCGGTGGACTGGCACAAACAGATATCCATGGTGCGATTGATGTTAGCGAACGTATTCGTAGTAACGTCGAAGATCTCGATCTTGGAGGTTGTGGTGTATCCGGCCGGATCCAGGTTAGCATCGGTATTACCCTGGTGCGCCGCAGCGATAGTTTCCTGAGTGCATTCAAGCGCGCCGATAAAGCGCTATATTGTGCAAAAATAAACGGTAAAAATCAGATCATCATATGTTAATAAAATGACGTCTGGTAACAAGCCTCGAATGGTTCGCTGAAAAGAGACTATATTCAAGGCTCTGGAATTTTACCAGGTGCGGATCTGACCGTCGACGAGATCCAAAATACCACAGGATGTTGAGACGGGGAGAGTCTATGGCCACAATACTAGCAGTTGATGATTCTTCGACGATGAGACAAACCCTGTCCTTCACGCTCGAGAATAATGGTCACGATGTGACCCTGGCTGAAGACGGAGCGGTCGCGTTAAACATCGCAGGTACTCAAAATTTTGACCTGGTCATTACCGACATTCAAATGCCAAACATGGATGGCATCACGCTGGTTGCTGAATTGCGTAAGTTACCCGGCTTCAAAGTTACTCCAGTACTAGTTCTTACAACCGAGTCAGCGGCCCAAAAGAAGCAATCCGGCAAGCAGGCAGGAGCGACTGGCTGGATAGTCAAGCCTTTCAATCAGGAACAGTTACTAAAGGTTATCAATTGTACCCTGAGCTGAGGCTCGGCTCAGCTTTGGATTCCGAGGTCGATCCGGATTTCAGTCCACGCTATCTTGCCGTTGATGCTATACCGAATCTGCCCTAACGCCGAAAAAGAACTACTCTATTCGTGTCTGCTGCCAGGTCGTGGCAGCTCTGAAAAAGGGCTGGATATGGTCTATACAATAGGATTATCGTGCACCAGTAAGTTTTAGGTATTCGACTGGCGTATCGAAAATAGCGATGATGTTGGCGTAACGATTCACAATCTAATGCTTGGGTTGCAGTTTGGGGATGTAGAATCGAAAGCAGTAGTGTACAGTTTAGAAAACGCATATTGGGTGGTCTCATTTCTCACTGGACCTTAGCTACATTGAGATGTTTTAATCACTACAATTTTGAATTAGTAAAGAGGTAATACAATGAGTATAAAACCGACGGTTTCCGATGGTGGTAACAAGGTAACCATTGCAGTGACCGGCAAATTTGATTTTCAACTATACGATGAGTTTCGTGCCTCTTATGCAGATACAGCGGGTAACGGTACGGCGTTTGTAATAGATTTATCGGACACTGATTACCTGGACAGCTCTGCATTGGGTATGCTGTTATTATTGCGTGAACACGCGGGTGGGGAGTCATCAGATATCGAAATAACACAAGCCTCGCCCGAAGTGCGTAAAATACTAGATGTAGCGAATTTCGGTAAGTTATTCAAACTCTAACAGGAGTCGTAGATGATTGATTACGCAGAAAAACGCGATTTCCTGCGAATGCCTATCGACTGCGAGTTAAGTTTCTCGTTAGTGGGCAGCACAAAACAATACGAGGGCCACGTGATCAACCTCAGCAGCCGAGGAATTCTATTTACTTCCAATGAAAGCTTCAATGAAGGTACTGCCCTGGATATTACATTAACGCCCAGCAATTCGGCAACACCCCCCATGGAAGCGGAGGTCGTCGTCGCCCGGGTTAGTGATAACGATGTATTGTTTGAAATCGCCTGCGAAATCAAGGAAATTAAAAGTTAGCCCGCGTTGTAGTGCGTTTTGACATAGTTTTGTACCATGCCCATAAACTCCTCGGCAATATTATCTCCCTTTAAAGTAACAGTTTTACGTCCATCTTCGTAAACGGGTGCCACTGGTTTTTCTCCGGTACCCGGCAAACTAATTCCGATATTGGCGTGCTTGCTTTCACCAGGACCGTTTACGACACAACCCATAACGGCAACCTTCATCGATTCAACTCCCGGATGCTCGTGTTTCCATGCGGGCATTGACGCATCCAGTTCCTGCTGGATCTGCTTGGCGAGCACCTGGAAATATTCGCTGGTGGTGCGCCCGCAACCAGGGCAGGCGGTTACACTGGGTGCGAAGGAGCGCAACCCCAGGGATTGTAAAACCTGCTGGGCGACTTTGACTTCGCGTTCGCGGGTCGCGCCGGGTTCGGGCGTCAGCGAAACGCGAATCGTATCGCCGATACCCTGGTTAAGCAGGATCGCCAATGCCGCACTTGAGGCGATGATCCCCGGATCACCCATGCCGGCTTCGGTCAATCCCAGGTGCAATGCATACTGACATTTTTGCGCCAGGGTTTGATATACATCGACAAGGTCCGGTACGCGACTCATTTTGCAGCTAATGACAATATGATCAGCCGGGAGGCCGATGTCCTCGGCAAAGGCGGCGCTATCGAGCGCAGATTCGATCACTGCCTGGCGGGTGATTGTCGCCAGCGACAATGGATCGGCAAGATTGGCATTGCGAGTAAGCAGGTTCGCGAGTAGCTGTTGGTCGAGGCTGCCCCAATTAACCCCGATACGCACCGGTTTGTCATAGCGGCAGGCGATTTCAATCATTTCGCTAAACTGCAGATCACGTTTCTTCCCATGTCCGACGTTTCCCGGATTGATACGGAATTTGGCAAGTGCACGCGCGCAGGCATCGTGTTGACGCAGCAGTTTATGACCGTTGAAATGAAAGTCACCGACAATGGGTACTCGACAATCCCGGGATTCAAGCTGATCTATAATATGTGGCACCGCACGTGCGGCGGCATCGTTGTTGACGGTGATGCGCACCAGTTGCGACCCGTTTTCGTGCAAAAGTTGTACCTGGGCTACCGTGGCGGCGATATCGGCGGTATCGGTATTCGTCATCGATTGCACCACGATCGGGGCGTCACCACCAATGGTTACCCCGGAAACCTCTACGCTATGTGTTTGTCTGACTTGATTCATGAGATGCTGCTTGAGACTCGGTGGCGGGTAATAGTAAAGAATATTTGCCGACAGTTAAAGACATATGCCCCCAAACCGGGATTCGTATGACTCATATGATTCCGGGGTCTCACCCAGAAGTAACGCACTGTTTCGTATTCCGGTCAAAACATTTAAAATTCGGGGCTGCTTTGACTGGAACTGCCGTGTTTAACCGGGTAACTGTATTAGCCTTCGATCTTGACGATACGCTCTGGCCTTGCATGCCGACGATTCATCGTGCCGAGGATACTCTCTACCAGTGGCTTGCGGAACATTATCCACGCATCACCGATCGAATTGATCCCGTACAAATGGTCGAATTTCGCCGTGAATTCAGCGCACGGGAACAACGCTATGCTGTAGATATGACCACAATGCGCTGCGATTTTCTGCAGCATCTGGGCGACATTCACGATTACGACGGAAAACAGTTATCGAGAAATGGCTTCGATGTTTTTTTCGAAGCGCGCCAGCAGGTAGAGTTTTATGATGACGTTTTACCCTGCCTGCATCGGCTCAAGCAGAAATTCCGTCTCGGTGCGATTAGCAATGGCAATGCCAGTATTGAACATGTTGGACTCGGCCATTTGATCGAACACGCGGTCAGCGCTGCGGATCTTAAGGTCGCAAAACCGGACCGGTTAATATACCAGCATCTGGCTGAGCGTTTCGACGCGCTTCCCGAGGAAATCGTTTATATTGGCGATGATCCGCTCTACGACGTGGTCGGTTCGATAGAAGCGGGTTATCACGCGGTCTGGATCAACCGCGAGAGCAACCCGTGGCCACAGCATTTACCCGTTCCGGAACACCAGGTAACCGACCTGCACCAGCTTGAGGTATTACTCAGTGATTAAGTATGCGGGACATTCTAGACTCGACCTTTTGCGCCAGTATCGATTGCGCAAGAGCGGTTGGATGGATTCCGTCCGACTGCATTAGCGCGGGATCA
This sequence comes from uncultured Gammaproteobacteria bacterium, assembly GCA_964194715.1. GTDB lineage: Bacteria > Pseudomonadota > Gammaproteobacteria. The sequence goes on along the minus strand of CAXMNA010000061.1, from coordinate 40,457 downwards.
CTGGCCGCAACCCCGTCTAGAAACCTGGGTAAGTAATGGATTTCAAATTCATCAACAATGCTTTCAAAGACCCGCTGAAAGCGCATATTGTAGGCTGCGCCAAAATTGGGCGGCATGCGAACCCCGATCAACAGAACTGCTATTTTCCGGGTTTCGGCGAGCTGCACCATTTGTCGCAGGTTTTCGGTACTCTGGTCAAAACCAAGACCCCGCAATCCATCGTTGCCTCCCAGCTCGATAATCAAGTGCGTGGGTTGATGCTCGGTCAGCAGTTGCGGCAGGCGTTGCAAGCCGCCAAAAGTGGTTTCCCCGCTTATACTGGCATTAATTACGCTTGTTTGCGGGAAACTAGACCTTATATTGGTGCTGAATAGCTGTGCCCAGCCCTTGTCTAGCGGCAGATTATAGGCTGCGCTCAAACTGTCGCCCAGAATCAGAATATTAGTTGCCGAGTGATTCGCATAACCACAGGTGTGAAAACCCATTAATAAGAACAGGACTATGGCTGAAGAAAATCTCTGCATTGTATTAAACCAGGTTGGCAAGACAGTTGACACTCCGGATGGAAAGCTCGATATCCTAGACAATATATCACTTGATGTTAAGTACCAGGAGGCTGTTGTAATCAAGGGTGCTTCGGGTTCAGGCAAGACCACAATGCTGGGTTTGATGGCGGGTCTCGATCAGGCCAGTTCAGGTGATGTGATCCTGTTCGGTCAAAACCTTACCAGTAAAAACGAAGAGCAACGCTCATCGATTCGCGCTGGTAAGGTTGGTTTCGTGTTCCAGTCGTTCCATCTGGTGCAGGGTGCCAACGCGGTGCAAAATGTCATGTTGCCGCTAGAACTGGCTGGTATTGACGATGCTCAACAGCTCGCAATCGCGAGCCTGCAGCAGGTCGGGCTGGAAGCCAAAACCGATACCCTGGTCGAGCATCTTTCTGGCGGAGAACAGCAGCGGGTTGCGATAGCCCGGGCCTATGCCACTAAACCAAAGGTATTGTTTGCCGACGAACCGACCGGTAATCTCGATGCGGGCACCGGTCGCCAGATCACGGATTTAATGTTCCACTTACGCGACCAGTCCGGGACCACGCTGGTACTGGTGACGCATGAAGCGGAATTACTGGAGCGCGGGGATCGGCAGATTTTAATCGAGGCCGGGAAACTGTTAGCAAACTGATATGTCATGAAGGTTAAACGCGCATCCATCCACTCCTACTGGTTAATGCTTATCGCCACCGTGATTACGGTAGGCATCGTAACCTCAAGCCAACTGATTACGGACCGTATCGGTTTATTGCTCGATCGCCAGGCGAGTGAATTACTGGCGGCTGACCTGGTCATTGTGTCCAGCAATGAATTTGACGACGAGTATCGCGAAGAAGCGCGACGGCAGGGTCTGCAAATCAGTCAAAGCGCGAGTCTGCGTACTGCAATTTTTATCGACGACAATCCGCGGCTGGTCGAATTAAAAGCGGTCGATGAGACTTACCCGTTACGTGGTAAGTTGGAGCGGGCACGGGAGGTGGCCGGAGAACGAACCGGCACCACCGATACGCCATTAAGCGGTGAAGTCTGGGTCGATACCAAACTCACAAAACTCGTCGACACACAATTGAGACTGGGTGATAAATCATTTTATACCCGCTGGTTATTGACCTATGAGCCCGACCGGGGTGGAGCCATATTCAACCTGGCACCACGGGTATTGATGAATCTCGACGACCTGCCTGGCACCGGCCTTGTGGTTCCGGGTAGCCGGGTTAGATACCGCATGATGTTCGCCGGAGAGCAATCAGAAATAAAGCGTTTCAAATCCTGGCTGAGCGTTAATCTGAAACCGGGGGAAGAAGTCCAGGATCTGCAAAATGCCCGACCTGAAATGCGACGGGCTCTTGAACGGACGCGTAAATTTTTCGCACTTGCGATCGTGCTGACGCTTGTAATTGCAATGGCCGCGATCGCAATTACTGCACGTTACACGGCTAATCAGGAAGCCCCCAAGGTCGCTATGTTGCGCGCCTTTGGCATCTCGCAGTTTAGCCTGCTCAAGTATTATCTGAGGCAACTCGGTGCGCTCTGGATTGTCGCTACTATCATCGGCGTGACGGTAGGCTGGTGTTCGCAATTTCCGTTGCAGTGGGCTTTGGATGGCTGGTTTGGCAAGACGCTGCCGCAGGTCTACGGATTACGTCCCTATCTGACAGCAGCGCTCGTCGGTTTGCTTGCTCTGTCGGGCTTTTCCATGCCATACCTGATCAATGCAACGGCAACCCCACCAATGCAGGTGTTACGTACTGCGGGGACTCGGCGCTCCTGGATACGCGGGCTGCTGATATCTAGTAGCGCCATTGTTGCCGTGTTCGTGGTTCTGGTCATTCTGATGCAAAGTTCAATTCTGGCAATTGCCACGCTCGCACTGGTACTGGCCTGTGCCCTGCTATTGCCACTTATCCTGGGCTGGATGGTAAAAATACTATTGGTTTCGTCACGGCGCCGCTTCTGGTTGCGACAATATTTGCTAAGCCGGTTACAGGCCACCTCGCGCGGTGCTATTTACGTGATGTCGGGTTTTAGCCTGGTGTTGATCGCGATACTTTTAATCGCGGTGGTCAAGGATGAAATTCTCGGTGAATGGGAAGCACAGTTACCCGAGAATAATCCGAATTATTTCCTGATTAATATTCGTAGTGAGGATGTGGGTGGAATCGAAACATTCTTGCGGCAGCGTCAAATTGAATCCTCCACGCCATACGCGCTGGTACGCGCGAGGATGTCGCAAATCAATTCGGTGGACGTCGACAAGATAAGCTTTTCTGACCCGCGCGCATCCCATTCCGTAACGCATACCTTTAACATTACCTACGCTGATGAAATACCGGATCAGAACAAGGTCGTTGAGGGTCTCTGGCTCAGCGAAAACCAGGGGATGGCGCAATTTTCAGTTGAACAGGGCATGGCTGAAAGGCTTGAATTAAAACTCGGTGACCAGTTGACGATGACCGTGGGAAGCCAGATCCTGCAGGCTTCCGTGACCAGCATCCGTTCGGTGGTATGGGAGAACTTCAAACCCAATTTTTTCCTGATCGCAAATTCCGAATTAATCGAGCCCTATCCGCAAACCTGGTTGTTGAGTGCCCTGATCAAAGACCAGGATAAAGCTGATCTGAAACAACTACTGCAACGCTATCCGTCGGTGACACTGCTCGATATCAGCGAGCTGATGGCACGCGTGCGTGCGATTGTTGACAAAGCCACGGTCGCATTACAGTTTTTTTTCCTGTTCGCGCTGGCCTCCGCAACCATCGTGTTACTGGCGGCGATACAGACTGGCAAACACGAACGTGAAGTCGAATCTTCGCTGTTGCGCGCATTGAGCGCACATACCAACCAGTTGTACCGTGTACATATTCTCGAGTACACCATGATGGGTGGTTTGATCGGCTTTTTCTCAGCCTGTATTGCAAGCCTGGCCGGTTGGGCTATCAGCGTATATTTTTTCAAGATCGAGTTTGAGTTATCTCCGGCGGTCTGGATTTATAGCCTGATTTCCGCCTGCCTCGTTTTGACCTTGGCTGGTACCCTGGTAAGCCGCAGGGTTTATAATATTTCCCCGATGAAAATATTACGTTCCTGACCCGTTAAATCGTGAAATCTGCGTCCGATAAACAATTCATTGCAGCGGTTACCAGTCAAATCGGCTGGGACGAACAGCTCACCAGCGCGCTTAAGTATGCATCCGATGTCGGCCATCAGGTTAAAAGGTTGCCTCGAAGCATCGATGTTGCCAGACGAGTGCTTGATCTGGGCAGTGATCGTGACGCAGTAATCGCAACCCTGCTCAGTGACCCGGCGCTACGTGATGTGCTTGATAACAAACAGATCGAAGCCGAGTTTGGCAGAAAAATTGCCCAGTTAACCCGTGAAGTTAATAAACTAAATACCCTGAAAGAGGGAACGCAAGCGCGGATCGAGAGTCCCGATCAGGCAGAAAAGCTGCGCCGGTTGCTGATGGCTATTATCAGCGACGTGCGTGTAATGCTGATCAAATTATGCTATCGCGTCGAACGATTACCGTTGCTGAAACATGATGATTACGAGCAGCGCCGCTGGATCGCCCAGGAAACACTCGATATATTTGCGCCACTAGCCAATCGCTTAGGCATGGGACTGCTCAAGTGGGAACTTGAAGACCTGGCATTTCGGTCGCTCGAACCCCAGGCTTACAAGCGTATCGCCAAGCTGCTGGAAGAAAAGCGTAGCGAGCGCGAAGCCTTCATCGAGAAATTTACCACGCACCTGAAGGATCTACTGGCGCAACAGGAGCTAACCGCGAGTGTGCAGGGTCGAGTCAAGCATATCGTCAGTATCTGGCGCAAAATGCAACGCAAGAACCTGGAATTTCATGAACTCTTTGATGTTCGCGCGGTACGGATTCTGGTCGATTCGGTGGCTGACTGTTACGCAGTGCTCGGTGTTGTGCACACTACCTGGCAGCATATTCCTGCTGAATTCGATGACTATATCGCCAACCCCAAGGAGAACGGATACCAGTCACTGCACACCGCTGTAGTCGCTGAAGACGGCAAGATTGTCGAAGTCCAAATACGCAGTTTCGCGATGCATGAAAATTCGGAGCTCGGAGTCGCTTCCCATTGGCGCTACAAGGAAGGCGCGAGGCTGGATCAACGCATGGAATCCAATATTGCGCAAATGCGCGATCTACTACAGGGCTCGGCAGACGAAGTTTCGGACGCTATTTCAGAAATTTCGACCGAACTATCGAATGACCGAGTTTACGTTTTTACGCCAACCGGGCAAATCGTCGATATTCCGCAGGGTGGGACTCCGCTTGATTTCGCGTATAGCGTTCACTCCGAGGTTGGACATCGTTGTCGGGGGGCCAAGGTCAATGGACGAATTGTTAACCTGACAACTGCCTTACAGACGGGCGACGAAGTCGAAATTCTGACCACCAGGGAAAGCCGTCCCAGTCGCGACTGGATGAATAAAAATTTAGGTTTTATCAAGTCAGCGGGGGCCCGCTCCAAAGTTCGTAACTGGTTTAACCACCAGGATTTTGAACAAAACCTGCTTGATGGCAAATCGATATATGACCGGATACTGAGCAAGTATTCGATTCACAACGCGAATCTCAAGGACCTGGTTGCGCATTTTAAACGTAAGGATGTGGAGCATTTTATTGCCGATATTGGTCGCGGTCTTATCACTTCGCCCCAGATTGTGGGGTATCTGCAAACCGAGTCCGAGCAAGATCCTTTCAAAAAAATCAAGAAAGAAAGCAAGGCGCCAGCTTCAAGAGACGAAGTCAGCATTCACGGCGTCGGTAATTTGATGACCCAGTTTGCGCGCTGCTGCAAACCGGTGCCGGGCGATGCGATTATTGGATTCATAACAATTAACAGTGGCATCTCAATACATAAACGCAGCTGTTCGAATATCCTGGCGTTACCGGAAGAAAAGCACTCACGTCTGATCGAGGTTGAATGGGGCAGTGGAAATAGCTCTGTTTACCCGGTCGAAGTCACTATAACCGCTTATCAACGTAACAGCCTGATGCAGGATATCAGTACCATCCTCGCGAATCTGAAAGTAAACCTGCTAAATATTAATTCCAACACCAACAAGGCTGAGCAAATTGTATTTACCCGCCTGACCATGGAAATTCACAGTGTCGATGAACTGGTCGTTATTATTGACAAGCTTTCGCAATTGCCTAATGTGCAAGACGTCAAGAGAATCGCCTAGGGGTAATCGGGTAGATAAAGTGGTAGCGGTTGACAAAAAACTAGTAATCAAGCGACGGTTTTGTATCGCGCCGATGATGGATTGCTCGGATCGACATTCGCGATTTTTTCTGCGTCTGTTTTCCGAGCATGTTCTGCTGTATACCGAAATGGTGACCGCGGCCGCAATTTTACACGGCGATCGAGACCACCTGCTCGGCTTTAATGAAGAAGAACATCCGCTCGCTGCGCAGTTAGGCGGTTCGGATCCGGAACAGCTCTACCGTGCTGCCCAAATCTGTGCCGAATATGGCTACGATGAAATCAATTTGAATTGCGGATGCCCCAGCGACAGGGTCCAGTCCGGCAGTTTTGGTGCCTGTTTGATGAAGGAACCTGCGTTAGTGGCCGACTGCGTGGCGGCGCTCAAGTCCGCAACCTCATTGCCGGTTACCGTAAAACACCGTACCGGGATTGACCAGCAGGACAATTACGAAATCTTTGCCAGCTTTGCCGCGGCGCAAATCGATGCCGGGGCCGAGGCGCTGATCGTGCATGCACGCAATGCCTGGTTGCAAGGGCTCAGTCCCAAACAAAATCGGGAAATTCCACCGTTAAAATACGACTGGGTATACAGGTTGAAACAGGATTTTCCAGATCAGGAAATCATCATTAACGGCGGAATCAAAACGCTCGACGCCTGCCGCGAACATTTATGTCATGTGGATGGCGTTATGTTGGGGCGCGAGCCTTACCAGAATCCTTACCTGTTGCATAATGTCGACCAGGAGATTTTTGATCAATCCAGGATCGAAATCCCAAATCGAATAGCAATGCTGCATAGGATGTATCCGTACATAGAGCAGCAGCTTAGCCTGGGGATGCCGTTGACGCACATGGTGCGCCATGTCATAGGTTTGTTTCATGGAGAGCCTAATGCGCGTCGTTGGCGTCGCTATCTAAGCGAAAATGCCTACCGCAAAACCGCAGGTATCGAGACACTCCTACAGGCGGAGCGGCTGGTCAGCTGAAGTTGCCCGATGCGAAAGAACCTGCGCTATTTGATCTTGTTGTTAATACTGCTTTTCGTAGCGGTCAACGAGGCATTGAAAAAATCACGTTCGACAAGCTGGGAGAATCAATTGTGGGTGCGAATCTATGCAGTAAATGGTGATGGCAGCAGGGCTGCCGATAAATACATGGATTCGCTGACGGCACAAAGCTTCCATATGATTGAAAAATTTGTAAACCGCGAGGCTGAAGACTACGGTATTTCGATTGATGCGATCGATGTCGAATATAACGGCATACTGCAATCGCCACCGCCACAGCCGCCCTCTGGGCAGAGCATACTGCAGAATATCTGGTGGAGTCTGAAGTTCAGGGCATGGGCCGCCCGTCGCGCCTGGAACAGCGATAGCGACGAAGGAGATGTCGAGTTATTTGTCAGCTACTACGATATTGAAACCACTCGATCGCTGCGCCATTCGGTCGGGCTCGAAGGTGGGCTTATCGGTATCATCAACGCGTTTGCCGACAAATCCTATCAGGGTTCCAATCAGGTAATAATCACGCATGAATTAATGCATACACTTGGTGCGTCGGATAAATATGGCGTTGATAACCTGCCGCTACATCCGCAGGGCTATGCCGAGCCTTATCGTAAACCCCTTTTCCCGCAGCATAAGGCGGAATTAATGGGCGGCAGGATTCCACTTTCACCTCAGAGTTCAAAGATGCCGCAGTCTTTAAGCGAGGTTGTGATTGGAAATTTTACCGCTGCCGAAATCAATTGGTCCGCACAGTAGCTTCAACCTTTTCTTAGATAGACATAACTGGCACCGGCGGCGCCGTCACGCGCCAGCGCAGGGCACCAGGCGAGAACTTGCGACTGGTTTGCAAGCCAGCGTTGTACCAGGGGTTTGAGGATCGCATCGCTTTGCGACCGATAGCCTTGTCCGTGAATAATCAACGCCATCCGCGTTCCGCGCTGCAGCGCATCGGTGAGAAATGTTTCAAGCGCCTCGAGCGCTTCGGCCTGTCGGCAACCATGCAAATCGATGCTGGTTTCAGGTCGTATCAAGCCGCTTTTTATTTTGCGTTGCAATTTTTTTTGCAGACCAGGATTGAAGTGCGTATCTCGCGCCGGAATCGACTCGGCGGAAAAGTCAGCCTGCCTGTCGCTATCCTGATGCTTTGTCCTCGGTGCTGATTTTTTGCGATTACGCTGCTGATAAACGTTGATGCGATCGTTATGCAGGCGCTTAACTCCCGGGATCAGCCGCGAAAATTCGGTTTCGTCATCTTTGCTCATCGAGTTATCACATGCCAAATATCAATTTTCCTTAATATTATCCGAAAATGCTCTCAGACCTACAATCAAATCATATAGAATCCCTTTCCCATGCATATACTCATTACCAACGATGACGGCTACCTGGCCCCTGGAATCAAGATTCTTGCGCAGGAATTAGCGCAAGTTGCTGACATTTCAGTCGTTGCGCCTGATCGAAATAAAAGCGGGTCCAGTAATTCGCTGACGCTGATGCGCCCGCTGCGCGTGGAGCAGTCTTCAGACGGCAGCTATTACGTCGATGGAACACCAACCGATTGTGTTCATCTGGCACTTTCAGGGTTGCTCGAAACCCCGCCCGATATGGTAGTTTCAGGGATCAATGCCGGCCCTAATCTCGGCGATGACGTGCTGTATTCTGGCACCGTGGCAGGGGCTATGGAAGGTCGATACCTGGGTTTACCGGCGATTGCGGTATCACTGGCCGGAAAGCCGGTGACCCATTTCCACACTGCGGCGCAAATTACCCGGCGTGTGATTGAGAGACTCGTTCATAGCCCGCTGCCAGATGACACTCTGTTGAACGTGAACGTGCCTGATTTACCTATCGAAGATATTGTTGCGATCGAAGCTACTCGACTCGGTTTTCGTCACAAGGCCGAATCCATGGTAACCCAGCAGGATCCCTATGACCGGCCTATATACTGGGTCGGTCCCCCGGGCGAGGCGCAGGATGCTGGAATGGGCACTGATTTCTACGCCGTCGAACACGCCATTGCCTCGGTTACGCCAATGCAGATCGATCTGACACGTCACAATGGAATCGAACCCTTGCAAAACTGGCTGGAAGCACTGTGAATCGTTCGGACTGGAACCACCAGGGAATCGGGATGACCTCACAGCGTACGCGTGATCGTCTTATTTCCCGCCTGCAGCAGCAAGGTATCGATAACGAACAAGTGCTCGACGTGATGCGTCGCGTGCCGCGGCATTTGTTCGTGGATGAGGCGCTTGCGCACCGGGCCTATGAGGATACCGCGCTACCAATCGGTTATGGACAAACTATATCGCAGCCCTACATCGTCGCGCAGATGACCCAGTTATTACTGGAGGATGGCATGCCTAACTCGGTTCTTGAAATTGGCACAGGCTGTGGATACCAGACCGCGGTACTGGCAAGTATTTTCCCGCAGGTATATAGCGTCGAGCGCATTGAGGCGTTATATCTGCAGGCCCGTAAACGACTTGCTGAACTGGAGTTGCACAATGTTCAACTGCGCCACACCGATGGCATCGAGGGTTGGCCGAATCCCAGCTACCGGTTTGATCGAATTATCATTACTGCGGCCTGCAGCGAAGTACCCGAGGGGCTGGTGGCACAATTGACCGATGGTGGCATTATGGTGCTACCCTTCGATAATGGTACCGATCAGACCATGACTAAATTAACCTATGGCAAAGGTGGGCTGGTTAGTGAGCCCCTGGAAAAAGTTGCCTTTGTACCGCTGTTACCAGGATTAACCTAGTGCCGTTGTTTGAAAAGATTTACCACGCTGTGATGCAATTCTCGCGCCGAAAACAGGCCCCCTACTATTTGTCGTTACTCAGTTTTGTTGAATCCTTTATCCTGCCTTTTCCTCCACCCGATGTAATGCTTGCGCCGATGGCATTGGCGCGACCGACAAGGGCATTGTATTTCGCAACCATAACGCTAATTTTTTCGGTGCTCGGCGGAGTGGTCGGTTATTTGATAGGAGCATTTTTGTTCGACCAGGCAGAACCCTTTATTATTGCCTGGGGGTATCAGGCCAGGTTTGATACGGTCATCGAATGGTTCGGACAATGGGGCTTCTGGGCGGTGCTAGTGGCCGGGTTTTCCCCCGTGCCTTACAAGATATTTACCATTGCCGCGGGGTTACTGAATCTCGCCATCATTCCGTTTTTGTTGGCGTCGGTTATAGGCCGCGGCGCACGTTTTTTTCTGCTTGCCTGGTGTCTGGCAAAATATGGCCCGGCGATTGAACCAAGGTTAATCAAATACATCGAATATATAGGGTGGGCCATCGTCGCTGCATTGGTGGTAGCGATTGGTCTCTATAACTTTAACTAGATAAAGTCGACTCATGAAATCAGCTATTGCTACCGTCATTGCCGCATTGCTGCTGATTTCCTGTGTCACGGTACAACCACCGACTACGGTCACCCGTGGTCCCGGCTGGTATACAGTAAAAAGAAGCGATACGCTCTATTCGATTGCGTGGCGCTATGGGCTCGATTACAAGCAGCTGGCTCGTTGGAACCGGGTTGATGTCAATTCACCGATTCATCCGGGGCAACGCCTGCGTTTAATAAACCCCCGCAATCAAACCACTGCCAGTAATAGCAACAGTGGTGGCAGCAAGAAAAGCACTGCTAGCACTAAAACCAAAACTGCCACCAGCAAAAAATACGTTCAATCTAACAGTCGGGATCCGGTTAAATGGATTTGGCCAACAAGGGGTAAACCACTGAATACTTTTCTTGCGTCAGCACTGGATCGGCGTGGAATCGATATCGCGGGAAAACCGGGGCAACCGATACGCGCGGTTGCCAATGGTAGCGTGGTATATAGTGGTAATGGCTTAGCCGGTTATGGTAATCTGATCATCATCAAGCACAGCGATGCTTATCTAAGCGCTTATGCCTATTGTCGGGAACGTCTGGTGCAAGAAGGGAAATCAGTGAAGGCCGGAGAATTGGTAGCTAAAATGGGGAGTAGGGATAACACCGCAAAGCTACATTTTGAGATCAGGCGCAATGGCAAACCAGTAGATCCGATGAAGTATCTACCTAACCAGTAAAGGAATCTCTGAATGACAAAATCGACCGATAAGTCACTTATCGAAGATACCGAAATATCACCTGATGATCTTGCGGAGGGCCTTGTTAAGGCTGAGGAAGTTGCCGATTCGGAAGACGATGATGACGAGGAGGATGAGGACGAGGACGAAGCTGAAGAAGCTACTGTCAACGAAGGAGAGGATGCGACAGCGGTAGAAGGCGAGAAATTTGTCGATCGACGTAAACCGGAGACTGATCGTCGCAAGACAACTACGCGTCGCACATCGGATGCCGACCCGACGCGGCTTTATCTTAAGGAAATAGAAGTCTCACCGCTGTTAACTGCAGAAGAGGAAGTTTACTATTCTCGCCTGGCGTTAAAGGGTGATACTAGCGCGCGCGACAAAATGATCGAATGCAACTTGCGCCTGGTGGTCAAAATTGCAAGGCGATATATGAATCGCGGGTTGGCGCTACTCGATCTGATCGAAGAAGGGAATCTCGGTTTGATTCGTGCGGTCGAAAAATTTGATCCCGAGCGCGGCTTTCGTTTCTCAACCTATGCCACCTGGTGGATCCGGCAGACCATTGAGCGTGGCCTGATGAATCAGACGCGCACCATCAGATTGCCAATACATGTCATCAAGGAACTGAACACCTATCTTAGGGCGGCACGAAAACTCACCCAGGAACTAAACCGTGAAGCGACGTCCGAAGATGTTGCCAAGCTACTGAAAAAACCGGTTAAAGACGTCGAGAAAATGTTCAAGCTCGCCGACCGCGTATCTTCTTTCGATATCCCGATGGGAGGTGAAGGTGAACGCCCTCTGCTCGATGTCATCCCCGACGATAGTAATGCCGATCCTTCCGTGATCCTGCAGGATGAAAGCGTAATCCGGCACCTCGACAGCTGGCTGGATGAACTTGATGAAAAGCAACGTGATGTCGTGGTGCGTCGCTTCGGCCTGCGCAATCACCCGCGCGGAACCCTGGAAGAGGTAGGGCTCGAGCTTGGTGTTACTCGGGAGCGTGTGCGCCAAATCCAGATGGATGCGCTGCGCAAGCTGCGTCGCATACTCGAGCATAGCGGCTATTCCCGCGAAAACGTCATCGAAGAGTAACCCTATTCTTTTGGCCCCGACTACTATATCGGATCTCTAAATCCATTCTCTCCAGACGGCAACCGATGTAACCCTTTGCGACTGACTGGGTGGCCTACGGCTTCCTGAAAAAGCGCTATTTTTGAAGGGCAAGGCGAGACTCAACATCCGTGTCTCGACTCGCCACAGGCCGCGTCCCTGCGGCCTGACCCTTCAAAAATAGCGCTTTTTCAGCACCCCGCCTTTACGTCGCAAAGGGTTACAGCGGTTGCCCCCAGTATATTGAGCTGCTTCGGGAGAATTTCCGCAAGAGTGTAGCGAGGCAGGGATACCGTGGTCCGACGCATCGGGCTCCAAGCGATTCCATGGATGGACCAACTGGCGCTTGCGCCGGTTGGGAGCGTCTCTTGTGGAGATTCTCCCGCAGCAGCGTTGGGATGGATCAGGCGAGCACGGGGTAAGGGGTTGCAGGGAAGGGATTTAGGGGTTGAGGATGATGGCGGCGGTGACGTCGCGGTCTTCGGCGACGAGGATATTAAAAGTGCGGCACAGCGCACCGTTGTCCATGACTTCGAGGCCGATACCCTGTTCGCCGAACAAAGCGAATATCTGCGTCTGCGGAAACAACTGCTGCTCGCCGGTACCGAGCAATACTACCGTTGGTTTTGATTCGAGTATTGGGGCAAGTGTTTCTGGAGTGAGATGCTCCAGTGACGAAACTGGCCATGGACAAACAATCGAATTGGCAGTCATTACCAGGCTTTGACGATACACAGTGTCATTAACGGTCACTGTGCCAGCGTCATAGGCGTTAATGCGATGACGACTGGTGATTATATCTTCGGATAGAGGCATGCGCGGCAGAATAATGCATATCTGTCACCTGATCAACGCTGTCAATTCGCTGGACTCTGTTGACAGCCGGGTATACATTTCTTAAGGTTGCGCGTTCGAAAATCCCCTGCAACGATTTCTGGAGACTTGAATTGAAACCGGTAAAACTGGGCTTGCTTGGTGTGGGTACCGTCGGTGCCAGCACCGCGTTGGTATTAAAAAATAATTCTACCGAAATCGCGCGTCGGGCAGGACGCAAGATAGAAATTATACAGGCGTCACGACGCTCCATTGCTGCTGGCATGCCTGGAGGCAGCGGCGACATAGACCTTGTCAGTGATCCTTTTGAAGTCGTCAATAATCCCGATATTGACATCGTGATTGAGCTTGTTGGTGGCTCCGAGACAGCGCTGAAATTAGTTATGCAGGCGATCAAAAACGGTAAACACGTGGTTACCGCCAACAAGGCTTTGATCGCGCTGCACGGTAACGAAATCTTCGCCGCTGCCCAGCAAAAAGGGGTAAATGTTGTGTTTGAAGCCGCGGTAGCGGGAGGCATTCCGATCATCAAATCGATTCGCGAGGGTTTGAGCGCCAATCACATCCAGTCAGTAGTCGGAATCATCAACGGTACGGGTAACTTTATCCTCACCGAAATGCGCGATAAGGGTCGTGATTTTGGCGACGCATTGCGCGAAGCGCAGGAACTGGGTTACGCCGAAACGGATCCGACCTTTGACGTCGAAGGAATCGATGCAGCCCATAAGCTCTGTATCCTGTCATCTATCGCGTTTGGTATCCCGCTGCAATTCGACGCTGTCTATACTGAGGGGATCAGCAGCGTTTCGACGGAGGATGTAGTCTACGCCAACGAGCTTGGTTATCGCATCAAGCATCTTGGTGTTGCGCGACGCACCGAGGCGGGTATTGAAATGCGAGTGCACCCAACCTTGATTCCCGAAAAGAGATTGATCGCCAATGTCGATGGCGTCATGAACGCGGTTCTGGTGCAAGCGGACAAGCTTGGACCTTCACTTTACTATGGCGCTGGGGCGGGTGCTGACCCAACCGCCTCCGCCGTGATTGCGGATATTATCGACGTCGCCCGCACCATTACCACCGATGCGCAAAACCGGGTGCCGCACCTGGCTTTTCAGCCTGATCAAATTGTCGATATTCCGATCTTGCCGATCACCGAAATTCAAACCGCTTACTACTTACGTATGCGCGTCGATGACCGTCCCGGTGTAATGGCCGAGGTAACCCGCATCATGGGTGACCAGGATATTTCAATTGAGGCGATATTGCAGAAGGAACCGGAAATCGGAGTGACCCAGGCGACGATCATTATGCTCACGCAAAAGATCCGTGAACAACAAATGGTCGACGCGATTAACGTGATCAAAGGGCTTGAGGCTGTGCACGGCGAGGTCCATCGAATTCGCGTAGAGACGCTGGATGGTGATTGAGCCGGGAGCGCCGGGATCATGTCTGTTGACTCGATAGTCAAGCTGCAATCCAGTGATCTGGATCAACTTGAAAACCTGTTGCGCAGCAATCAATTGCCGGTGCAGGATTGTGCCGAGCAAGCATTGAACTTCTACGGTGTTTTCGATGAAGATAACCTGGTCGCTGCCGGTGGTCTTGAGTCGGCGGCAAGCTATGCGTTATTGCGCTCCGTCGTAGTAGATGAGCAATACCGTGGGCAGGGTTTGGCAAAAAGTATCTCCGGTTTTTTAATCAAGCTGGCCAATTCCGAAGGCAGGGAAGCTGTCTATTTGCTCACCGAAACTGCCGAGGCATATTTCGAAAAACTTGGATTTTCGAGGGTTTCGCGCGCAGATGTTCCAGGCGCAATCAAACAAACCCTTCAATTCACATCACTTTGTCCGGATACGGCCAGTTGCCTCATGATGACTCTAACCCCGCTCCGATAAGCATCGGACCACCCACAATACGAGCCATGACGATACAGCCGCCAGCCAGCCTTGCGCCGGGTTAATGGTTACCCGATTCCAGGAATTTTATGATCTCGCTTTCAATCGCCTGCTTTTCAACCACCACGGGGTGCGCAATCGGCCTCGTAAATAGTTGCGCGATAACTTCGGGGATCTCGATATCGGCAGTCGCCGCAACCGACGCTAACGCGTTTTGATCGGAATCCGGCTTGTTTCCATTTATTGCGTTATCGATAGTCGAGGCAAACTTGGTCCATTCGGCGGTCGAATAAATGATATTGACCTGGTCCTTAAACTGCTCGGACTGACAGGTTTTAAAGCAGGTGGCGGTATGTGGATCCATCAGGTAACCCCGCGTATAAGCCTGGCGTATATATTCCTTGCCTTCCTCATCTGAACAAAAATCTGCAGCAAATATGCTGGTAATCTGCTCATGTTCTTGTGGCTCGAGCTGGTAACACCCCCGGTCATCGAGTTGCTTCATCAAATCCCGGGTGCGCGCCGCGCCGAACAGGTCAAATAGCACGCGTTCGACATTGGATGATTTGAGAATATCCATCGCCGGTGAAGTCGTCGAGATCAATTCACGTTTACTCAGGTCATAGCATCCGCTTTGGATCCATTCGGTGAGCACGTTGTTGGCATTTGAAACGATCACGATTTTGGCGATCGGCAAACCGAGACGATAAGCATAATAGGCGCCGAGGGCATTACCAAAATTACCGCTGGGAATGTGCAGTACGATGGGGTCGCCTAACTCGATCGCCTGTTGACGTACCAGCGCCAGGTAGCAGTGGAACTGGTAAAGCATCTGGAAAATGATGCGACCAAAATTCACCGAGTTCGCCGCCGACAGGGAAATGTTCAACTCACCCAGCCGCTGGTTAAATGTCTTCGAGGAGAGCAGGGATTTAAGTGCCGATTGCGCGTCGTCAAAATTTCCGTGGATCCCGATTACCTTGAGATTAGCGGCGTCCTCGGTAACCATTTGCAAACGCTGCACGTCTGAGGTTCCGCCATCCGGATAAAGGCAGGCGACAAGAACATTGGCGCGATTGCGAAAAGTTTCCAGGGCCGCCGGACCGGTATCCCCACTGGTCGCCGTTAAAATCAGGTAACGCTGGTCTTGCTGTTGCGCCAACTCCGACAGAATCAGGCCAAATGGTTGTAACGCCATGTCCTTGAAGGCGCGGGTAGGCCCATGGTAAAGCTCGCTGACAAACAATTTATCATCAAGCTTTACCACCGGCACAGGGTCGGTGGCGTCATCAAAGCGATCGTACAAATCGAGTGCCTGACTTAGAACTTGCGCGTCGATATCAATATTCAGGTGCTGTAACAGGTCTAGAGCCAGTTCCTTGTAAGAACTTTGCAAATGCTGATTCAGGAAGTCCGGATCGATCGGTGGCATGAGTTCGGGGCTGTAAATTCCGCCGAATGAGGCAGTCGGTGACAGCAGTGCGGAAGAGAAACTCACGCGTGCATCTCGAGTTTCATCATTGCCTCGGGTTTCGGTGAATTTCATGCGGGTTTAGCAGTCAGCTGAAGCTTCAAAATAGCGAATTATATCTGGCTACCTTTAGCTAACAAGCTGTTTTACAAGGAAAACGCGTGAAAAGCCCCCAAATACACGATATGACGTTGCATTTCACTTCTACTAAGCCGAATTTATGCGTAAAATTCGTCGATTGACCCGGCTGCCGGTCCAGGCCGGGATACCATGTTTGGCTGAGCCAGAGTACCCGTGCCTAATCCGATGTCCACGACTGAAAAGATTAATTTACTTGATTTCAATCGAGCTGCGCTCGAAGCGTTTTTCGTCTCCAATGGAGAGAAGTCGTTTCGTGCACGGCAATTGATGCAATGGGTACATCAGCGCGGCGTTACCGATTTTAGCCTGATGACTGATATGTCGAAAAAGCTGCGTGAGTTATTGAGCACAAATTGCTGTATCGAACGCCCGAAGATTTTAACCCAACAGCGCGCGGTCGATGGCACACGCAAGTGGCTACTTAGCGTCGATGATAGCGACAATGCAATCGAGTGTGTATTAATCCCGGAAAAGTCGCGCATGACTTTATGCGTGTCCTCGCAGCTGGGATGTACCTTGAATTGCAGTTTCTGCGCGACTGCAAAACAGGGTTTTAATCGAAATCTCAGTACGGCCGAAATTATTGCCCAGTTGCATTTTGCACATCACAGCCTGCTGGCAGAAGGGTACGAGCACGGTGTCACTAACGTAGTCATGATGGGAATGGGTGAACCGCTACTTAATTTTGATGCAGTGATCGCTGCCGTCGACATGATGTGCGACGACTATGCCTATGCACTGAGCAAACGAAGGGTTACGATTAGCACAGCCG
This sequence comes from uncultured Gammaproteobacteria bacterium, assembly GCA_964194715.1. Taxonomy (GTDB): domain Bacteria; phylum Pseudomonadota; class Gammaproteobacteria. Next base: position 23,340 of record CAXMNA010000061.1, on the reverse strand, counting down.
GTGTCGTGCCGGCGATGGAAAAACTCGACCAGGTAACCGATGTTGCGTTAGCGGTATCACTACATGCGCCCAATGATCGTCTGCGCAATCAACTGGTGCCGATAAACAGGAAATACCCAATTCGCGAATTACTGCGAGCTTGCCACAGTTATATTGATGGCTATAAAAGCCGCAAGATAACATTCGAATACGTTATGTTAGAGGGCGTCAACGACAGTCTGGCGCACGCGCGCCAACTGGTGGGGTTAATCGGTGATATCCCCTGCAAGCTGAACCTGATTCCTTTCAATCCTTATCCACATGCCATTTATCGCTGTTCGGATCAGGAGACGATTGACCGTTTTCGCGATTATACGGCGAGCAAGGGAATCGTGACCATGACTCGACGTGCGCGCGGCGATGATATCGATGCTGCCTGTGGGCAATTGGTAGGCGCTTTTCATGATCGCAGTCGGCGTAGCGAAAAATATCAGCTTAGTCTGAAGGAAATTGAGGGGATAACTCTTGCGCATTGATAAACTAATCTTGTTATTGGTAACGATGGGATTACTGCAGGCTTGCGTAGCAGTTAATCCTGGGCAATCCAAGAACGAAAAAGCCAGTGCGATTAATGTCCAGCTCGGCATCGGGTACCTGCAGCAAAACAATCTTGATCTTGCCAGTGAGAAACTGACCAAGGCGCTGCGCCAGGATACTAAATCCGCGGCTGCACATAATGCTTTCGCCATTTTACAGGATCGACTCCTGCAAACTGACCTGGCGGAGTATCACTATGAAAAAGCTACCACGCTGGACCCCAAGAACTCACAGGCGGCCAATAACTATGGGGCCTTCCTGTGCCGCAACGGTCGTGAGCTCGAATCCGAAGAGTATTTTCTTCAGGCGCTCAATAATCCACTTTACAATACTCCGGAATATGCCTATACCAATGCAGCGCTCTGTCTGCTGAAAGTAAATCAAACAAGTGAAGCCAAGGAATACCTACGCAAGGCTATTGCTGCAAAAAGTGATTTTGCTCCCGCCTTGGTGACCATGGGAGACTTGCTTTACAAGGAAGGCGATTACGCCAATGCAAAGCTTCACCTTGATCGTTACCATCTGGTGGCCAAAGCAAGCGCCAGAAGCCTGTGGCTGGCAATAAGAAATACCCTCGAGCTGGATAACAAAGGGAATGTCGAGGAACTGGCACAGCGCCTGGAAACAGAATTTCCCGACTCGGAAGAATATAGGGCCTGGCAACAGATTCAGTAAGATGATCACTAGAAATGAAAAGCCAGAGAATGAGTCGGGGTCGACGGGGATAGGTCCTGGTGAACGCTTGCAGGCCGCCCGTATACAACAGGGTCTGTCGCTTCAGGATGTTGCTAGCCGTATGCACTTGAGCGCGAAAATCCTCGAGGCGATTGAGGATAACAACTTCGAAGAGATTACGGCTCCAATATTCGTCAAAGGATATTTACGCGCGTATGCACGTATTGTTTCGTTGGATGAAGATGAAATGATACTGCAGTATCGCGACTTTTTTTCAGAGGAAGATCCGCCGATAAGCTCGACCAGCAATATACTGCCTGAATTGTCGGTTGCAGATGCGCGTATTAAGTGGACTACCTATCTCGTAATTGTCGTTGTTGGAGTATCGCTTGCTGCCTGGTGGTGGACCAAGGAACAGACTAACGATGCACCTATTTCGTTGGGTTCACAATCCTCCGGCGAGGTGCGCACTCAGACCGATACAGAAGTGGTGAACAGCGATATTGAAGCTGTGTCGGAAGATATGACCGCGACCACCGCAACTGTTGACGTAGTGCCTGCGCAACCAGAATCAGTTGATCCGGTCGTTAACGAACCGATTACGATGCAGGAGTCGTCTGCCGCAGAATCCATCGTTGTGGAGCCTGTGATTGAACAGCCTGTGGTCGAACAGCCTGTGACCGAAGAGCCTGTGGCCGAAGAGGCCGTGACCGAAGAGCCCGTGACCGAAGAGCCCGTGGCCGTAGAGCCTGTGCTCCTGGAACCTGAATCCGAAGCGTTGGTGACAGCACCGGTTGTGCGTGCTGATCCTATACGCCTGGCACCTAGCGGTTCGGATAAATTACAAATCAATGTTGTTGCCGATACCTGGGCGGATGTGAAGGACACTAATGGCTACCAACTGGTTTATGATTTATTGCGCGCCGACGATTCGGTGAAGGTGACCGGTGAAGCTCCTTTTTCAGTTTTCCTCGGCAATGGCCATGGAGTCGAAATCATATTCAATGGCGAGGATATAGATATTGCTCCAAGAATTCGTGATGACAATACCGCGCGCCTGAAAATCAGGTAGCTAGAAACGGGGTAGCGCGTGGCAAATCAACTACAGGTCATTCGCGGAATGCACGATATTCTGCCAGCCGAAATGCCCGCCTGGAATCGGCTCGAAGACGAGTATCGGGCGCTCACGGAATCTTATGGCTATCGCCAAATTCGTACTCCCATCGTGGAAAAGACCGCGCTGTTTGCGCGTTCAATCGGCGAGGTTACCGATATTGTAGAAAAGGAAATGTACAGTTTCGAGGACCGCAATGGCGATAGTCTGAGTTTGCGCCCGGAATGTACGGCGAGCGTGGTGCGTGCTGGTTTACAGGCTGGGTTGTTGCAGGATCAGCAGCAAAGATTCTGGTATTGCGGGCCGATGTTTCGTCATGAACGTCCACAAAAGGGGCGTTATCGACAATTTCATCAGTTTGGCGCCGAAGCATTTGGTATTGCGGGTGCCGATATCGAGGCCGAACTAATTCTGCTTGCGGCAAGATTCTGGAAGCGTTTGGGACTCGACAATATCGATCTGCAAATTAACAGCCTGGGCAGCAGCAGCTGTCGGCAGAAATTCCGCGCCATTCTGGTGGAATATTTCCGTGATCATTACCAGGTTCTGGATGCAGACAGTCAGCGTCGACTTGATGTCAATCCATTGCGAATTCTGGATAGTAAGAATCCCGATTTGCAAACCTTGATCGAAGCGGCGCCGGCATTGCTGGATAACCTGGACCAGGAATCGCGTGAACACTTTAACGAATTAACGGAACTTCTTGATCAAACTGGGGTTTCATACCAGGTAAATCGGCGCCTGGTGCGAGGCTTGGATTATTACTGCCACACGGTGTTTGAATGGGTAACCAAAACCCTGGGTGCACAGGGGACGGTATGTGCAGGCGGGCGTTACGATGGCCTCGTCGAACAGCTGGGCGGCAAACCAAATTATGCTGCGGGCTTTTCCATGGGTTGTGAGCGGCTGATCTCGATGCTGCTCGACCAGGGTAAAGTGCCCGCTGATTCCGGTTGTGACGTTTACCTGGTAATGCGTGGAGAAAATAGCCTGGCAACGGCCCAACAGCTTGCCGAGTCCGTACGCGACCAGATGCCACAGCTGGAGTTGGTCGTCCATGCAGGTGGCGGAAGCTTCAAGAGCCAAATGCGAAAGGCCGATAAATCGGGGGCACGAATTGCCATGATACTTGGCGAGTCTGAAATTGAAGCCGGTACTGTTGCGATCAAATTTTTGCGTGAAGAAAAGGCGCAGGCAGAAATTCAGCAAACAGATATCGTAAAGCAACTGGCGTCGTTGCTGGTTTAATTAACGAGAGGATATAAATGGAAACCGAAGAAGAACAGGTCGAACAACTAAAAGCCTGGTTTAAAGAAAATGGGCTATCGATCGTTTTTGGTATTGTTATCGGTATTGGAGGTATCGGTGGATACAGGTACTGGGTGCATATGCAGGAAACCGCGGCGGTAGAGGCTTCGGGTCATTTTGCGCAAATGATCGAAGCGCTATCGGCCGAGAATAGTGACGCGGTGCAGAAACAGGCCGATATTCTGCTATCTGATCATGCATCGACCGAGTATGCACTGATGGCGCAGCTAGCACTTGCCAAAAATCATGTGGCTAACGGCCAGTTCGCAAAGGCTGAGTCTGCTTTACAACAGGTTGTCGGTAGCGCAGCTCAACAGCCGCTTGCCTACGTGGCCCGCACCCGCCTGGCCGTAGTGCAAACCCAGACAGAACAATATAATCAGGCACTGGCGTCGCTGGCAATCGACTTTCCGAATGAATTCACAGCAAGGGTTGACGAGCTACGTGGCGACGTTTATGCCCTGCAGGGTAAGTCTACCGAGGCAATTGAAGCTTATCGAAAAGCCCAGCTGGCCGAACCTGGACCCGCAAATCCCGAATTCCTGCAACAAAAAATGGATGACCTCGGGGGTAAGAGTTGAAATCAAGGAGCTGGCTATTAGTACTGATCCTGCTGTGCTTTCTTACTGCCTGTTCGACAGAGGAGGACAATAGCGAACCCCCGACGCCACTAAGCACCATTGAAGATCATCTATTACTGAATCTTAACTGGAAGCTTGATACACGTGCGGCGAGCAACAGGGCAGCCTATCCGCTGCGACCACTCATAATCGGTGACCGCGCCTACACTATCGATAGCAGTGGCGTGATAGCCAGTATTGATATCGCCAGGGGACGGAAACTCTGGAAGTATGAGACGAACCTGTCGCCGCTAATCGGTCTGGGTGGAAACGAAAAACTGCTCATTGCGACCTCTGGGGATGGCGAGATAGTGGCCTTTCAGGAGTCCGACGATGGCCCGCTGGAGCTAGTTTGGGAAACGCGGGTCAGCAGCGAAATTCGAGCCGTACCGGTAGTCGATAATGAGCAGGTGTTTGTACGCAGTGTGGATGGCAAATTGCATAGCCTGGCGGCCGCTGATGGCAGCCAGCAATGGGTCGTATTGCGTCGAGTACCGGTGTTATCGTTGACCGGTAATAGCGAGCCACTGGTCGAGGGGGAACTAGTGTTTGCGGGTTTCGATGACGGGAAATTAGTCGCCTATGACCGCCGCAGTGGGAAAACCAGGTGGGAATCAACGATCAGTACTCCCAGCGGACGCACAGAAGTCGAACGCCTGGTTGACCTGGATGGTCGGTTTGTGATGCGTGACGGTATTATTTACGCGGCCTCTTTTCAGGGTCGCCTTGCTGCGGTAGTTGCGGCGAATGGCGATATACTCTGGTCGCGTGATTTTTCCAGCTTCCAGCCGATAGCGATCGATGACGATGCGATTTATTTGAGTGCAGACAATAGCGATTTGTGGGCAATCGACAGGCGTACCGGGTCGGCTTTCTGGAAACAGGACGCGTTGCACGCGCGTAAAATCACCGCCCCGTCGATTTCCGATGATAAATTGGTGGTTGCAGACCTCGATGGCTACCTACACTGGCTAGACAAGGCGGATGGAAAATTACGTGGCAGAATCCGTCCCAGTAGTACACGAAATTATGTGCGGCCGCTCATCTGGCAGGAATCAGTAATTGCGCTCGACCGGAGTGGCGTTCTTTTCTCCGTATCCCTGCAGCAATGATTCCAGTCATAGTGCTGATTGGCCGCCCCAATGTCGGCAAGTCTACGCTCTTTAATGTCTTTACCCGTAGTCGTGACGCCATCGTCGCCAATGAGCCCGGCCTGACCCGTGACCGTCAATACGGTGTAGGCGAACGTAGTGATAAGACCTTTATCGTAGTCGACACTGGTGGTTTAAGTGGAGAGAAACAGGATCTGGATGATTTAATGGCAAGACAAACTCGGCTGGCGATCGAAGAGGCCGATGAAATTCTGTTAATCGTAGACGCCCGGGATGGTTTAACCAGTGGGGATCGGCTGATCGCTGACCTGGTACGCAAGGCTGGGAAGTCCTGTCATATCGTAATCAATAAGGTCGACGGCTCGAATCCGGATCAGGTACAGGCTGATTTTTTTGCGCTCGGATTCGAACACGTACACTTAATTTCGGCCGCACATCGTAAAGGAACCGGAGTCCTGCTCGATAAGCTACTGGAATCTCACCCGTCGCAAGAGGCATCCGAAGAGACAGCCGGCGGGCCCCTGGTTGCCGTCATCGGTCGTCCCAACGTAGGCAAATCGACGCTGATAAATCGCCTTGTTGGAGAGGAACGTGTGGTTGCCTTCGATCAGCCAGGTACGACGCGTGACACCATTTCGGTGCCATTCGAGCGTCGTGGCAAGCCCTACACGCTAATTGATACAGCCGGTGTCCGGCGACGTGGCAAAGTACATCAGGCTATTGAAAAATTCAGCGTTATCAAGGCGCTCGAAGCGATCGAAAAATCCCAGGTCGTTATTCTCGTAATCGATGCTCGCGATGGCCTGACTGATCAGGATTTAACCTTACTCGGATACGTGCTCGACAGTGGTCGTGCACTGGTCATCGCGATCAACAAGTGGGATGGACTCGATGCAGAGCAGCGCGATCAAAATCGCATTACCTTGCAGCGCAGACTGGGATTTGTTTCGTTTGCTGCACAGCATTTCATTTCTGCCAAGCACGGCACCGGTGTCGGTGATCTGATGGCATCGGTTGACCAGGCTTATGCGTCGGCATTCAAGGATATCAACACCCGCTACCTTACCGATTTACTCGAAGAAGCAGTGTTCAAACACAGCCCGCCATTGCATCACGGGCGACGCGTAAAGTTGCGCTATGCGCACCAGGGAGGGCGAAATCCACCGATTATCGTCATCCATGGCAACCAGACCCAGCATCTTCCCGATGTCTATCAGCGCTACCTGATCAACTTTTTTATTACCAAGCTCAAACTTAAGGGAACCCCGGTGCGAATTGAGTTGAAATCAGGTAAAAATCCATTCTCGGCTAAAAAGCGTTCAAAAAAACACAAATAATGAAAAATATATTCGAATAAAATTCACAAATTCAGCAAAAAGCCTGAAAAAATGGCTGAGAGACCTAGACTTTGATGCATGGGTTTACAAAGAATACTGGTAACTAACGCCAAGGGCGGATGTGGTAAGACGACTCTAACAACCAACATTGCTTCGCATTATGCGTGCCAGGGAAAATCGGTGCGACTGTTCGACCATGATACCCAGGGTTCGTCTTTGGCCTGGATTAATAGACGTCCTGAATCTGTAGCAGTGATCACCGGGATCGATGCCTCCAAGAGCTTTGATCATCGGCTAACTCGAACCTGGCAACTGCGGGTTCCTCCCGAGACCGATATCGCAGTTATCGATTCACCAGCCGGAGCTGATATCTCCGAACTGGTGGCCCTGTTTCAACATAATGACTCGATTCTGATCCCAGTGTTACCTTCACCGATCGACATTCACGCAACTGCGCATTTTATAAAAACCTTACTGACTACCGGACGGGCGCGTAAAAAAATGATCCGCCTCGCCGTGGTCGCCAATCGAGTGCGGAAAAACACGTTAATGTATCAATCCCTCGAGCGTTTCCTTTTCAGTCTGAATATTCCGTTTATCTCGAGTCTTCGAGACACCCAGCTTTACGTCAAGGCAATCGAACTAGGAATCGGGGTGCAGGAAATTCCAACTTCGCGTAACAAAATCGACAAGGAACAATGGGCGCCTATTTTTCGCTGGCTAGACACTCCATTAGCGAGTGAAATCGAGCCTGTCACACCGCTGGTTTGCACATCCGAGCAATAGTGTACCCGGCATTAAAGCGGCAAAGTAAACTAATTCGAATATTGCGTTTTCAATACGCATCAGCTTAAAACCATGTGGTATGATTGCGCGAATTTTCTACCACGGTTTACCCATGAAATTGATTCGCCTGACGTACTTTTGCATACTTGGCTTTGCGACCATATCCGCCGCGAGCGCTAATGATTTTGAAGCCGCGCTTAGTTCTGAAACTGCACAATTTACCTTCCGCTCCGACTCCAGTCTGATTGGCTGGGGAGGCTCTGACCTCGAGCTTGGATTGTTTTACAATGATGAAAGCGACTTTGTTGCACAAGCCAGCCTGTTACAGTTGCGCCAGGCATCGCAGGATAATCCGCTAACCTTCGGCGTCGGCGTTAAGGCATATTTCGGAATACTCGATGATGTTGACCAGGATGTATTCGCGTTTGGAATCGGGGGTGAAGTCCGTTATACCATAGCCGGCACTATGCCAATGGCAGTGTATTTTCGTGGGTATTATGCGCCCGAGATCACCAGTTTCTTAGACGTCGAGGAAGTCATCGATTACCAGCTGGGGTTCCAGATCGAAGTCCTGCCACAAACGATTGCGTTCGTTGGCATCAGGCATCTCGAATTCGAGACCGATGACGAGGGTGATTACGAGGCGGATGACGATAACATCCATTTCGGCGTGCGCCTGACCTTCTAGTTTTCAGCGGCAAAAAATAACGCCGGATCGATCCAGCTCCCGTTCAAGCCCAGGCTCCAGTGCAGATGTGGGCCCGTTACGCGACCGGTAGCTCCGACCTTGCCGACAACCTGCCCCTTCATAACCTTTTCACCGAGGGTGACGTCGATTTCGCTGAGATGGGCAAATAGCGAAATCAAGCCCTGGCCATGGTCGATATAAACCAGGTTGCCGCTGAAAAAGAAATCACCCATCTCGATAACTTTCCCCGCACTTGGTGCTCGCACTGGCGTACCATTGTCTGCTGCGATATCCATACCGCTATGCGGACGTCTTGGTTGTCCGTTAAATATCCTGCGTCGTCCGAAACTGCCGGTGCGAATACCGGATACGGGGAGCAGAAAATCGACATCAACGTCGATCTTCGAGTAATGATTACGCGCTTTTTGCTTGCGTGTTTTTTCGGCGAGGATGCGTTTCATGTCACTCGCATAGGGATTGACCTTGCGGTCATCGGTTATCGTGATACGTTGCGTGCTGTACTGTTTTGGGCTGACTTTAAAATACTTCTTGAAAACCTGGTTGACGCTGCGGCTTTCGATATAGTGTTCGCCCGGTTTGAGACTTAAGGGCAAGCCAATCAGGGCAGTGGGTTTGCCTGCAATTTTGGTAACCAGTACCGGTTTGTCCAAAAAGCGATAGCCGGCGTCAATTCCTGGTTCGAGATCGATGATAGCAACGCCACCCGGGACCAATGACTGGCGAGGCTGAGCCTGCGCAGACAACAGGTATGAAAGCGACAAAATCAGCAATAAAAGACGCAAATGTTATTTCCGGGTTTTAGAGAATACGCGAGCAAGTATGCGAACTTTTAAACGCTGGTCAAGGTCCTAATGAAGGTTAGCAATGTTGCGACAAGTATGACCTCGGCAAGGACTTCACTTCACTCAACTTAAGGTATATATGGAAATGCTAGATCTTGGAAACATTGCAGGGACAACGTTGGTTTTTGGCGGTCCGTATAGCAACCTCGCGGCGACGGTTGCAATGCAGGCTCGCGCCATGGATCTCGATATTTCTGCCGATCGCATTATATGCACGGGAGATATCGTCGCTTACTGTGCGGAGCCGGCTGAAACGCTCGATCTGATTCAGGCATGGGGTATCCACGTGGTAATGGGCAACTGCGAGGAATCATTGGCATTTAGTGAGCCCGATTGCGGATGTGGCTTCGAACCCGGTAGCAGTTGTTCAAGCTTAGCGGTGACCTGGTATCGATACGCTGATCGATACGTGACAACCGAGCACCGGCGCTGGATGCAGGGCTTGCCACGCAGCATCGAGTTCGAGATAGCCGGAACACGTTTTAGAACGGTTCACGCGAGCCTGTCGAGCATCAACGAATTTGTGTTTGCGTCGAGCGATCCGTCGGTCAAGGTGGCACAAATCAGAGAAGCTGGAGTCGATGCTATTATCGGCGGGCATTCGGGTATCCCGTTTGGGCAGCGCATTGATAATAAATTCTGGGTGAATGCCGGGGTCATTGGCATGCCCGCCAACGACGGTGGTAGCAATGGCTGGTATATGTTAATTGATCCGATAGATGATGGATTAGACCTCAGCTGGCATCGTCTCGATTACGACCATGCTGCGAGCAAGCGTTCAACCGTGGCAGCCGGAATGCAGGAATATGGGCAGGCCCTCGGCAGCGGGCTCTGGCCGAGCCTGGATATTTTGCCCGACACCGAATCGCGCCAAACCGGCCAACCACTAAACCTTCCATCCCTCCGCATATAACTCAATGGCCGCGCCGTTCGAAGGGATCACTCCTATATTGGAAAAGTCTTAGGCTTCAGTCGAAACTGAATCTGGTTGGAACTGTTCGACCCAGAGGAGGGTGGCGCCCGCCACTGCGACTGGCATCGCAACAAAGTTGATAATTGGGATGCTGGTCATGATCATGACCGCGCCGCCGAAGCCGAGTGCGATGCCGCGACGCTCGCGCAAACGCCTTTTTTGCTCTGCAAAAACGAGATCGTGGTTGCCCATTGGGTAATCGAAGTATTCCAGTGATAGCAGCCACGAACCAAAAACGACCCAGAGCACGGGCGCGATCAGGTTGACCACCGGAATCAGACTCACCAGGAACAATCCCAGGGCCCAGAGCATGATGTACACCAGCTTGCGCAGTTGTGAGCCAATGGCGTCTATCGCCATCCGGGTAAAACTGATATTCGATGAAACGGCTTTCCCGGTCAGCTCCGCCTCGATTTTTTCTGACATCAATGCATTGAAAGGCGCGGCAATGATATTTGCTATCGGAGTGAAGCTAAAAAATACGGTTATCGCTGCAAGCATTCCGAAGAAGATCCAGATCAGCCACTCAATGAAGTCAAAAATGTCGGGCACGTAAGACATCAACCATTCGACAAAGGGATAAAACAGGGCGTATCCATACCAGACCAGGGCACCGAAAAGCAGCAGGTTGATCATCAACGGAACAATCACATAAATACGCACACCGGGTTTGATGAGTAAACTCAGTGCGCGCGCCAGTGCCTGGGTACCCTTGGTAACGTCGGTAATCATCGGTCAGGCGCCCTTAGGCCAGCTCAACCGCTTCGGGCGCCTGCCAGCCCTCGGCACGATGTTCGGCGACAACCCTGGTATAAAGGCCACCGCGTACATTGAAATCGGCGTTGACGCGCATAAAGCGTGGTGCAACCGCTGTTACCAGATCCGACAGGATTTTATTGGTTACCGCCTCATGAAACGCGCCGACGTCACGATAAGACCAGAAGTAGAGCTTCAGTGCCTTTAGTTCCAGGCATAACTGATCGGGTACATACTGAATTTCGATAGTAGCGAAGTCGGGCTGTCCGGTAACCGGGCACAAACAGGTGAATTCGGGCGTATCGATATGAATCGTGTAGTCGCGTTCCGGGTTCGGATTTTCAAAAGTGTCCAGCGTGCTGGATGGCAGAGTACTCATTAAAATTTCTCGCAGATTAAACGGGCCGGATCAGAGCAACTCATTCCGGGGCGCGCCATTATATATTGGTATCCAGAATAGGCAATTAATTGACGGGTTTTACTGTTGCCTGATAATGCAAATGATATACTCTGCTCGCCAAAAATTTATCCAGGAATCTCTCGCTCAAATGCGCCTCAGCCAAATAACAATTGCCGGTTTCAAGTCGTTTGTAGACCCAAGTAAAATCGTGTTTCCGGCAAATATCACTGGAATTGTCGGACCCAACGGTTGTGGTAAATCAAACGTTATTGATGCCGTGCGCTGGGTTATGGGCGAGTCTTCGGCCAGGAACCTGCGCGGCGAATCGATGGAGGATGTTATTTTCAGTGGTTCTTCCAGCCGTCAACCAGTCGGCCAGGCCTCGGTAGAGCTGGTTTTCGATAATTCCGACGGTCGGGTGACGGGTGAATATGCGAAGTACAATGAAATATCGGTAAAACGTATCGCGACCCGTGTCGGTAAGTCCAAATACTTCCTCAACAACACTCACTGTCGACGTCGTGATATTGCCGATATTTTTCTCGGTACCGGGCTTGGACCACGTAGTTATTCGATTATCGAGCAGGGGATGGTAAGCCGGATAATCGACGCCAAGCCAGACGAATTGAGGGTTTATCTGGAAGAAGCTGCCGGTATTTCCAAGTATAAGGAGCGGCGCCGTGAAACCGAAACCCGAATCCGGCATACGCGCGAAAACCTGGAACGCCTGACCGATTTAATCGATGAAATAGACAAGCAGCTTTCACGACTCAATCGGCAGGCGAAAACCGCGGGAAAATATAAGCAACTGAAGCAGGATCAGCGTCGGCTAGAAGCGGAAAGCCTGCTGTTGCAAAAAATGGTTTTTGACGAGGAAATCGAGGCGCAAAAGCGTAAGCTTGAGGGGGCCGAGACAGGTATGGAAGAGCGTACCGCGGGATTGCGTGAGACCGAACGCGAGATCGAACAGGGCCGACAAAAACTGGCCGAGGCCAGCGAGCAGCACAACCAGGTACAGGGACAATTTTATAAACTGGGTTCGGAGATTTCGAGCAAGGAACAGGCGATCGAGCATCAGAAGAACCTGCGTCAACGCAGTCGGCAAGAATTAGCCAGTCTTGAACAGTCGTTGCAGGAAGCGGGGAAACTTCTTGCTGACGATGGCGGCAAACTGGAACAGTTGAAGCTTCAACTTGCCGATATATCGCCGCAACTCGAGAGTAGCGATAAAAACCTGCAGCGACAACAGGAGGCACTGCTACAGGCAGAAGAAAAAATGCAGGAGTGGCAGGAGCTCTGGGATCAGTTCCGGCGTGAGTTCCACCAGGTTCATGAGGCTGCACAAATTGAAAACCGGGGTATCGAGCATATCGAACGCCAGGTTCAGCGCACCGACCAGCAACGCTTACGCCTGCAACAGGAGCTGGGCAACCTTGACTCCTCCGATGTCGTACAGGAAATTACCAAACTGGAGTCCAGCGTTGCAGCCAGGGCCGAAGAATACGCGGCAACCACGGCGCAGGTACAAACTCGAGCCGACGAAATTCAGGAATTGCGCAACAGTTGCGAAAATTCGGCTAACCAACTCGATGAAAAACGCAACCAGGTGCAGACTTTGCGCGGGAGGCTTAGTTCCCTCGAAGCCTTGCAGCAACACGCACTCGTCGAGACCAGCGATGAAGTAAAGCTGTGGCTCGATCGAAATCGGATTGATTCGAGTCGTCGTCTGACCAGCCTGCTCAAGCTCAAGGGAAATGTCGGTAAGGCGGTTGAAGTCGTATTGTCTCCATTTCTTGGGGCCTATTGCGTGGCCGCAGGCGAGTCTATCCCTGATGCTTTGGTACCCGATCAGAATGTTGCCGTGTTTGACCGTGACCCGGTGCAATCTCGTACGGAAGATCGAACCTGGCCAAAACTGAGCGACTATGTAGAGTGTGATGTTGACTTGTCTGCCATTCTGGACGGGATCTATCTGTGCCAGGACCTGCAGGATTTGCAGCACAAGCGCTCAGAGCTAAAAGCTGGCGAAAGCCTGGTTACGGCACAGGGTTTATGGGCTGGCGGTAACTGGATCTTGCAGCTCGGTGATGAAGATCAACATGCGGGTACGCTCGAGCGGGAACAGGAGATTGAAACGATACGCACCCAACTGGAGCAAATAACCCAGGCGGCGATGGCATTGAAATCGCGTTACGATGGCGATCGACAACGTTTGCAAATTCTTGAACGGGATTGGGACCAGGATCAGAAGTCACTCGCTAATCTGCAGCAGCAATTATCTGAATTACGCCAGCAGTTGAATAACCTGCAAAGCCAGGCCGAACAGGTGCAAACCAGGCGAGAGCAATTGCATAGCGAGCTGGCTGAACTCGATGAATTAAAGGCCGGGCATACCAGCGAACTCCAATCGAATAGTACCAAGCGTAACGATTTTCTCGAGCAAATCGCCCAGATGGCGGAGCTGGAAGTCGGACTAAAGGAGCAAAAATCACAGCGACAGCAACAACTTACCGAAATCCGAGCAACTTTACAGCAAGCGCAGGAAGGCGCACATCAACAACGGATCCAACAGCAGGCGCTGGAGACGGAGCAGCGTACCACGCACTCAAATATCGAGCGCGTCAAACAGCAAAGCGACCAGTTCGATCACCGTATCAAGGAACTGGATGGTGTTATTAATGGTGCAATCGATCCAATCGGTGAGCTGGAATCGGATTTGCAGGAGTTACTGAAACTGCGGGTTAAGAATGAGCAGGAGCTTAGTCTCGCGCAGCAAGCTGTCAGCGAGCTCGACAACCGTCAGCGCGAATTTGAAGGCGAACGTAACGCCCGCCAACAGCGTGTTGATGAATTTCGCAATCAACTTGAACAGGAACGTATGCATTTGCAGGAAGCCAATATCCGCTGCAATACGATCGAGGAGCAATTGCAAAAGACCGGGCAGGATATCGACGAATTGCGCGAAAACCTCGACCCCGAAGCCGACCTGGCCGAGTGGGGCGCGCGACTTGAAAAGCTAAACAACCGAATTGATCGGCTGGGACCGATCAACCTCGCGGCAATCGATGAGCACAAGGAACAGGCAGAACGAAAAGAATACCTGGATGCACAAAATCAGGACCTGATTGCGGCGCTTGAAACGCTTGAGGGCGCAATCAGAAAAATAGACAAGGAAACCAAGGATCGTTTCAAAGATACCTTCGAGCAGGTTAACAGTCGCCTGATCGAGCGCTTTCCCAAGCTGTTTGGTGGAGGCGAAGCTCACCTTGAGATGACGGAAAACGATTTACTAAACACCGGCGTTCAAATCATGGCGAGACCGCCCGGTAAGCGTATCACTAATTTGCAGTTGTTATCCGGGGGGGAAAAAGCACTCACTGCGGTTGCATTGATTTTTGCAATTTTCGAGCTCAATCCATCACCATTTTGTATGCTGGATGAGGTCGATGCGCCGCTGGATGACGCCAACGTAGGGCGTTTTTGCACGATGGTTGCAGAAATGTCCGAACAGGTGCAGTTCATCATGATTACACACAACAAGATAACGATGGAAACAGCCCAGGGTCTGAATGGTGTGACCATGCATGAACCCGGGGTATCGCGCCTGGTATCGGTTGATGTAGGTGAAGCGGTGGTCCTTGCTGGAGTGCAGTAATGGATGCAAGTACATTTAGATGGGTTCTGATTGTTATTGCGGTGTTGGTGGCCATCGGAATCTATCTTTATGGCCAGCACCAGACGCGCATGCGCAAGCGCAGTGCGATCGAGACGTTCACGCGGGAAGAAATTGATTCAGCATTTGTCGAAGACGAGCAGCTGCGTTTTGAGTTGAACAACCTTAACCAGATACTCAAGGATAACGAGACAGAGGAGAACCTGGATGAAATCCGGATTAATCCGGCCAGTGAAATGCAGAAGACTCCGTATGCATTACCGGACCCCGAAATTTATGTACCGACGATGCTCGAAACCAGGGATGAAGACCAGGTAATCAGCTACCACCTCAGGCATGGTGATTTTCGATTAATTACCGGTGAAGAAGCCGACGAAGCCGTGCAGCATGCTAGCCTGGATCTGAATGACGAAGGTTTCCTGGAGTTTCGCGAGGAAGGAGAAGTCTCCTTTCAGATAGCCAGCCTGTCGGCACCTGGTCATTTCTCCGATATCGAAAAACTCGAATTTGCTACGCTTGGGTTCAATTGTTTTATCGATCTCGATTCCTGTAAAAATCCACGTCTGGCATACGAGTCGATGCTGAAAAAAATCGATGAGCTGGTACGCATGCTGAATGTTAAAGTCTATAAACCAAGCCAGGAATTGCTAACCATTAGCGATGTCTCCAGTATTCGTGAGCAACTGGTCTAAGCTTCGGGACTGATCCAGGCATGTCGGCTCCCGAATCCAGCAAAATCGAGGCTGCGCAACTCAGGCAGGCGTTATCCGAGCATAACCACCGCTATTACGTACTTGACGCCCCGATTATTACCGATCAGGCCTACGACCAACTGTTTCGTCGGTTACAGCAACTCGAACAGGAAAATCCTGAACTGGTGACTGTGGATTCACCCACGCAACGCGTAGGTTCTGAACCCGCAAGCCACTTTGAAACCGTGGCGCATGAAGTCGCGATGCTGTCGCTTGACAATGCCTTTGATGAGGAGGAAATGCTGGCCTTCGATCGTCGGCTGCACGAGAAGCTGGATCACGATTCGCCGCTTGCCTACTGCGCTGAGCCGAAGCTTGATGGTCTTGCGGTCAGCTTGCTGTACGAAGCGGGTGAACTGGTGCGGGCAGCCACTCGCGGTGACGGTCGCAGCGGTGAAAATATAACCGCCAATGCTCGCACCATCGCGTCAATCCCGCTACGGCTGATGGGCGATGATGTGCCCCGGCGTATCGAGATTCGCGGCGAAGTCTACATCGAACTGGAAGGCTTTGCCGCGCTTAACCAGATTCAGCAGCAAACCGGTGGCAAGGTATTTGCCAATCCGCGAAATGCAGCTGCCGGCAGCCTGCGCTTGCTTGATTCACGCATAACCGCGAGCCGTCCGCTAACGTTTTGCAGCTATGGTATCGGTCTTTGCGAAGGGATTGAATTACCGCCGGGTCAGTATCAACAAATGCAATACCTGCGCGGAATCGGGGTTCCGATCAGTCGTCAAATAGAATTGCTCGACTCCATTTCCGAATGCATCGATTATTATAAACGTATACTCGCTCAACGTGACGGGTTAGCTTTCGATATTGATGGTGTGGTGTTTAAGCTCGATATCATCGAGCTGCAGCGCGAGGCTGGCTTCGTATCGCGCGCACCGCGCTGGGCGATTGCCTACAAATTTCCGGCACAGGAAGTTATGACGCGCCTGGTTGATGTGGATTTTCAGGTTGGCAGGACCGGCGCGCTGACGCCGGTCGCGAGGCTGGAACCGGTAGCCGTTGGCGGTGTAATGGTTAGCAATGCAACCTTGCACAATATGGATGAAATCGAACGTAAGGATATTCGAATCGGAGACATCGTCATCGTGCGCCGGGCTGGGGACGTCATTCCGGAAGTCGTTGCCCCGGTAATCCAGCAACGCGAAGGTAAGTTAAAAAAGCCCAAAATGCCGCGCCGCTGTCCGGTTTGCAATTCTGAAGTCATACAGCAATCAGGGCAGGCCGCGTATCGCTGTGTCGGAGGCCTGATTTGCGCGGCCCAGCGCAAGGAGGCAATCAAGCACTACGCGTCACGCAAGGCGATGGATATCGAAGGGCTCGGTGATAAACTGGTCGAGCAAATGGTAGAACAGGGTTTGATTGAATCGATAGCTGACCTTTATCATTTGCAGCTTGAACAGGTTGCTGGTCTTGAACGAATGGCCGAAAAATCGGCGCGAAACCTGCTAGCGGCACTCGAGAAAACCAGGACCACGAGCCTGGCACGTTTTATTTACGCACTCGGTATTCGAGAGGTCGGCGAGGCTACCGCGGAAGCACTGGCCAGTCACTTCGGTGAACTCGAGGCGATGATGGATGCGACTATCGAAGACCTGCAGCTTGTTCCGGACGTGGGACCGGTGGTTGCCGAGAATATCCGGCACTTTTTTGATCAGCAGAGAAACAGGGGCATAGTCGAACAGTTGCTGGCCCAGGGAGTTAACTGGCCTAAGGCAAACCTTTCCCGGTCGCGGCAGTCTCAATCCCTGATCGGCAAGACCTACGTGATTAGCGGCACGCTGGCAGGTCTCAGCCGAGATCAGGCGGCCAAGCTACTGAAGCAGCGTGGCGCCAGGGTAAGTGGAAGTGTTTCGGCAAAAACCACTGCGCTCATCAGTGGTGGAAGCCCGGGCTCCAAGCTTGCCAAGGCCGAAGCACTCGGCGTCGAAATCCTGGACCAGGCGGGATTTGAACGCCTGATAGGAGACTAAACGGTGATATTAGACGAAGCCCGGCTGGCAGAACTTAAAAAATATACCTACGCGGTGTATATTCTGCAGGCCCTGTTCTTTGTCCCGCTGATTACTCCGATCATCGGCGTGATCATTAATTATATCAAGGATGATGACGTGCGCGGCAGCTGGCTGGAATCGCATTTCGCATGGCAAAAGGCTACTTTCTGGTACGGTCTTTTGTGGACACTGCTGGGTGTGTTAACAACCCCGATACTGATAGGCTACCTGGTACTTGGGGTGGTAACCATCTGGTTGATCTACCGCATCGCGCGGGGCTGGATTTATCTGGTCGACGGTAAAGAGATGTACCCGGTAACAACAGGAGAGAATCATGAATGACGATGAAAAATGGCGTAGTAAACTGAGCGCTGAAGAATATCGCGTGTGCCGGGAAAAGGGCACCGAGCCCCCGTTCAGCGGTGAATACAATAGCAATCACCAGACTGGAAAGTATCTTTGTAAATGCTGTGGTGAGGAATTATTCGAGTCCGGCAATAAATTCGACTCCGGATCAGGCTGGCCCTCGTTTGACGGGCCTGCATCGGACCAGGTGATTCGGCACGAAGAAGATTCGAGTCACGGCATGCGGCGTGTCGAGGTCACGTGCGATCGCTGTGGATGTCATCTCGGGCACGTCTTCGATGACGGTCCCGAGGACAGTACCGGTAAACGCTACTGTATCAATTCACTGTCACTCGATTTCGAGGCTAGCGGTGATGAATGAGTCTGATTTCGATCAACTCGCCGAAGACACCATGACTGCGATCGAGGAGGCGATTGATGATTGCGGGGTTGATATCGATTACGACAGCGCCGGTGGTATCTTAACGCTTGAATTCGCTAACCGCAGTCAGATCATCATTAACAAGCAAACTCCGCTTTCCCAGATGTGGGTAGCAGCCCGTTCCGGTGGCTTTCACTTCGATTACGACCCAGAAGACAAATGCTGGCGGCTGCAGGGCGATGGTGAAGAACTGTTTAGCTGTCTCAGCCGATACTGTAGTGAACAGGCTGGCGAATCGGTCACGCTTGCAGGTTAATATTCTCTGCATTCTAAGATATTTCATTGAAGGTGTACTTAGTGTCTTTTGCAGCAGATCGAAGCGGATTAAATCGCTTACTTAAATACCTCGGGTTGGTATTTGCGGCCGCTATTCTTTACGTGCTGCTTGATTTCGCAATCGATGTGCGACCTCCAGTGGTGCAGAGTTCTTACCGGTTCAATATTGCGGAGTTGTCTCCGGACCAGGCCAGGATACTGCGCCAGGATAACCTGTCGGTGCTGGTCATCAAACGCTCGGCAGAGTCAATCGCCGAGCTCGAGCAGCATCTGGATCGTTTACAGGATCCTGAATCACGGCGCAGCAACCAACCTGAATTTGCGACCAACTTGTTGCGCTCAAGACATCCTGAGTATTTTGTCAGCTATGCGATCGGTACCGATCTGGGTTGCAATCTCGAAGTGATCGATTCCGGGTTAAAGGAAATCTGCAGCAAGGCGCGCTATGATTTCGCCGGTAGGGCCTTGCCAGGTGATAATAAATTTCAGAATCTTGCCATCCCGGATTATACTTTCACGAACAATTTCAAGACCTTGACCATCAGGCCCTGACCAAGAGTGACTACCATGCCTTCATTTGACGTTGTTTCAGAAATAGATCATCACGAGCTTAAAAATGCGCTCGATCAGGCCAATCGTGAAATCGGTACCCGCTATGACTTTAAGGGTTCTAATGCCAGCATTGATCAAACCGGTAACGATCTGATCCTGGAAGCCGAATCGGAATTTCAGGTAAACCAAATGATCCCGATTCTCAAAGAAAAAATGTCAAAACGCGGTATCGATGTCGATTGCCTTGAGTTTGCGGACATTGTTGAAATGAATAAACGTGCGCGGCAACAGGTGAAGGTTAGGGAGGGTCTGGAAAAGGATCTGGCACGTAAAATGGTTAAACTGATCAAGGAAAGCAAGCTTAAGGTCCAGGTCGCGATTCAGGGCGAACAACTCAGGGTAACCGGTAAGAAGCGCGACGATTTGCAACAGGTTATGCAGACCTTGCGCGAGGCGGGCCTCGGCATTCCGCTGCAGTTCAACAATTTCCGCGATTGACGACAGGTGTCGGATACGACCAACTGTTACGCGGTCAGATAGACATCGAATCGAATCGTCTTTTCGCGGTAGACCAGGTCAGGTTTCAGGTTGCTGAGGTGGGCTGCTTTCGAAGGACGTTTGACGACCACCCGCTTGCGCGCCTTGACGAGCGCATGCTCAAAGCACGCGTCAATATCCCGGTTGTCGGTCAAAGCCTGTAAGATTTGCATTTCCTTGGCGGGCTTGGCGCCCGATTTGTGTGCCGGGAACATCGGGTCGAGGTAGATACAGTCAAACTCGTGGTTATCATCGAGTGCCTTTAAATAATTGATTGCGCTGGTATTTTCAATAGTCAGCTGATCTGAAATCGCGGCGCTGGGCTGTGCCGCCGCCAGTCGATCGAGTGAATAGGAGACAATGGCGTACACCAGCTCATTTTGTTCCAGCATTGTGACCTGCTTACCGTGACAGGCTAGTGTCAAGCCGTCCATTCCCCAACCCGCGGTGAGATCGAGAATGCTGGTGATACTGCGCTGCTTGTTACTGCAGGCCTTGACTAGCGCCTGCTTCGACTGACGAGCTCTAGTTGGCAGAGGACCGGCAACAAAGCTGTGATGAAATCGAAGTTGCGCTTTGATCAGATTGACATCGACACCTTCAGCATCGGTTTCAATAACCAGCTCTGCATTAGAGGAATGCGCAAGAAAAAGCTGAATATTTTGACTCTCGCGTTCGGAGTCAATCATTTATAGTTCGGTCAATAGTGCGGCGGTTTCTCAAACTTGGCCTCGATTTCACCGGGTAAATCGGTCTTCAGCGCCTGCAGTTGAACCTTGAGCTGTTCGATACTTATATTCAGGCGCGAAATTTCATGGTTCTGTTGCGCCACCAGGTCGTTAAGCGCCTGGATTGTGTAGTCTTGCTCAGTGTAAAGCATCTCGAGTCGGTCTAGTTTGGCCTGTAGCGATTCAGTCACGGAGATCTACCTTCGATAAATCAGACGAGTTTAACAAAAATTATCCGCGACAAACCGTATAATGATGGTTTACCGGCGGCGAATTCAGCCGCATAATATACAGATCGCGGCCTGTTTGAATTTTACCTGGCCGTAGTACGAATGAGGTAACCCGTGAGCGAATCACAAATTGAAAAAATAGCCCAGATCGCCGAGAGAATTTCGGCCGAAGATAACCGACGCACCAGACAAACGCATACCATTAACACTCTGTTGCAGGAAAGGCAGCAGGTACTGGTGTCGATGTGTGAACTGGCCGAGCTCGAATCGGGTAACGTGCCCCCGGATACGGTGATCCACAATCTTCGCGGTTTTAACCAGCGGCTGGTTGACTACACCGCACTGGGGCATTTTGAAATATATGAAAGAATTATCGACGGCAAGGAACGACGCGGTAATATCAAGCTGGTTGCAAACCGGGTATACCCGTCAATATCAGACAGCACGCAACTATTTGTCGATTTTAATGACAAGTACGATGGCGTCGATGAGCCGGAAAGCCTGACCAATTTATATAGTGATCTGTCTTCGATTGGCGAGGCGATGGCCGAGCGCATCGAGTTCGAGGACATGCTACTGCGCGAAATTAGCGATAACCTCGAAAGTCCAAGCAAAAACCTCTAATTAAATCTGCGATTCCCGCGCAAGCGAAATTTTTCAGATTATCGCATCATTGTAAGATCCCGGGTCAAGCCCGGGATGACGTATATACCTTGCAGTCATTCCCGCCTGCACCGAACCCCGCGTACACAGGGGGTGACACGCCCTTTCTAAGGTAAAACCTTTTTGAATGGTTTTACGCTAACCGAGGCGTAGGCACCGGATTTGATATAAGGGTCTTCGTCGGCCCAGGCCTGGGCGGCTTGCAGCGAATCGAATTCCGCAATGATGACACTCCCGGTAAAGCCCGATTCACCGGGATCGTCGCTGTCGATGGCGGGATTTGGCCCGGCGACAATTAATCGGCCTTCGTCACGCAGCGCGTTTAAACGCGCGACATGCTCGGCACGCACCGCCGTGCGTGCGGCAAGACTATTTTCGGTATCAATTCCAACGATACTGTAAAACATCAACCGGTCTCCTCATCGGAACTGGGCATATACCTGGCGAGATAAAACGCCTGCGCGATGACGAACGCGACGGTCATGCCCATGAGTCCGAATAACTTGAAATCGACCCAGGTATCCTCGCTAAACTGTAATCCGAAAGGATCGATTTCGGGTGCGACGATCATGTTGGCAACCCCGGCGACGACGAAAAAACCAACCCAGGCCAGGTTCAACTGTAGCCATACTCGCGCTTCCTCGATTTCAATCGCGTGGCCCATCATACGCTGGATCAGCGGTTTGTCGCCGACCAGGTGGCTGCCAAGAAAGACCAGGGCGAAGAGCCAGTTGATCGCGGTCGGTTTCCACTGGATGAAGACAGGGTCTTTCAGTGCCAGCGTCGCGCCACCGAAAACCAGCAGCAACGCCAGCGTGATGATCGGCATCTTTTCAACTTTTTTGACGATGATTGCGGCCAGCACAACCTGGATCACGGTCACTACGATAGCGGTCAGGGTGGCCAGGTAGATCGCATCGCTGGCCTCCCCGGGGGTCAGGTCCATTAGAGGGACCCAGGCATTAACGCCGAGGATCAAGTCATCGGGCAAGTCGAGATAAAACTTGTAAAGAATGAAAAAGAGGAGGATCGGGAGAAAATCGAATAGCTGTTTCATTAAATCGGTAATCGTTCAGAACAGGGCAGATTCTAACGTATTAAGCCGCGCTTTGGTGACTAATTTAAGACTCGATGATAGGCTCGAAGTTCGTTCTATAACCCCTCGAAATTCCTGAACCGGCGACCTGGGGTGACGGGCAACTCCACTACTTCGAGCACGCGGAGTTCTCGGCTTTAATCAGGTAATAAAAAAGGGCTCCCGAAGGAGCCCTTTAAGTACTGCTTTACGAATCGTCTTAAACTAGATGATGTCGTATCTTAGAACAACTTCCAAGGCGGTCACGTCATCGCAGACTGAGACCGCAACACCTGAAGGACAGTCATTATCTTTTGAATGGGCTTCATAGACCATCTTGGTCTTGCGACCCAGGACCTGTTCGTAACCCACCGTAATAGCAGTTGGATCCGTATCGGCGTTAGCACGCGGAGAGTCCTCATCGATCGAAAGCACTTCCGCAATAATGTATAAACCACCCACAGTATAGCTGGCAACAAAACTAGTGTCATCGTCCTGCACCTGCCCGCCAACGGCAAGGGCACCGTCGCCGATTCCGATGCCGCTCCACATTACACCGACAACGTCTTCATCGTTGCTACCGATCAAGAAACCAGTATCATCAGCTGCCCCTGGTCCGTTGAGATCCGCTGCGGTGTTATGTACGCCAAGACCCAATGTCGTATCGCCGAGCGGGAAGCTAACACCAATTTCGATTTCATCGGGTGCATCTTCTTCAGCTTCTCTAGTAAACCTACCAGAAACGCCCCAGGATACCGCGCCTGTGCCGCCAGCGTAGGTGATGAAGTCATCCCTACGACCGTTATAGTCGAGCATTGAGCCACCCCGGAAATATGAGGGATCGGCAGGTCCAACC
>CAXMNA010000060.1:0-3451 GCA_964194715.1 uncultured Gammaproteobacteria bacterium | reverse complement strand
GGTTGTGCATCGCATGGCGAACGTGGCGTTCCCGGTCGTTGCCGCACCAGTCGGCCTTTCCATCGGGGGTGGTTTCGAAGTGGTCCTGCATGCCAAACAGGTCATCGCTCACGCCAATTCGATTACCGGGCTGGTCGAATCGCTGGTCGGTGTCGTACCCGCTGGCGGCGGCTGCAAGGAAACCCTGTATCGCTGGATTGAATCGTTACGGTGCCAGGAAGATATCACCCCGGCCTGCTGGAAGGCGTTTATGAATCTGGGTTATGGAAAAACGGCGACTTCACCGATCATTGCTAAGCAACAGTCAATGTTAAGGCCTAACGATCGGTATATGATCAACCGCGACCGGCTATTAACCGAGGCGATCGGCGCGATCGAGAATCCGTCGTCACAGGTAGCATTTGAACGGCCGGACCTGGTAATGCCGGGCAGACCGGTGTTCGAGGAAATGTGCGACTGGCTGGAAAATTCGATGGACAAAGGACTGTTCATGCCACATGACGTCAAGGTCGGCACCGAAATGGCAAGAATTGTCACCGGGGGCGATGTAGATCCCGGCACAGTTCGAAGCGAACAGGATTTTTACGACGCAGAAAGACGTTCGTTTCTAGGCCTGATAGGATCTGAAGCGACTCGCGCCCGCATCGATTCGATGTTAGATGATGGTTCGCCAGTTAGAAACTAAATAGGTACCTGATACGTATATTTTTTGTGTACGAACAATTATCGGAGAGATGAAATGACAGTCGAATACGACCAGTTGCCGGTTAATCCGGCTAATTTTGTTGCACTGACACCCCTGTCGTTTCTGCATCGGAGCGCCGATATTTATCCGCAACGCGAGGCCCTGATCTATAATCAGCGACGCTATACCTGGTCACAACTTCGCTACCGATGTAATCGCATAGCCTCCAGCCTGGCAGCACGCGGTATCGGTAACAACGACACCGTTTCTGTATTCGCCTTTAATACGCCCGAGTTGTTTGAAAGCCACTTCTCGATTCCGATGGCGGGCGCAGTACTGAACGCGATCAACACCCGCCTGGACGCTGCTACCGTGGCCTATATTATCGACCATGGAGAGTCGAAGCTTTTCATCGTCGACCGCCAGCTCTGGCCGGTACTCCGGGAAGCGCTTGAATCTACCGCATTAAAGCCCGAAATTGTCATCATCGACGACATTGATGCAACCGAAAAACCCGCTCTCCCCAACGACACAGGGTTCAGTTTTTACGAAGACCTGGTCGACCGCGGAGACGATACCTATAGCTGGCGACCTCCCAAAGATGAATGGCAGGCATTGTCACTTAATTACACATCGGGTACCACCGGTCGACCCAAGGGCGTGGTTTACCATCACCGTGGCGCTTACCTGATGAGCATGGGCACCATCGTGTCCTGGTCCCTGCCCCCCCATCCGCGATATCTCTACACGGTACCGATGTTTCATTGCAATGGCTGGGGTCACGCCTGGACCATGGCAGCGGTTACAGGCACGGTAATCTGTATGCGCGCTTTCAGTCCGAAGTTATTATTCGACCTGGTTGAGAAACATGAGATCACTCATTTCGGTGGCGCCCCGGTAATTCTCAACATGCTCGCCAATGCCCCTGCGTCCGAACAGAAACGTTTCGACCGAAGCATCAACGTGATGACCGCTGGCGCTCCACCGCCCGCCAGCGTACTCGAAAGCATGAACCAGTTTGGCTTCGAAGTGATGCACGTTTACGGACTCACCGAAAGCTTCGGCCACATATTGCAATCCGCCCACCAGGACGCCTGGTACCGGGAAAGTACTGAGCGGCAGGCCGAGTTAAAAGCTCGCCAGGGCGTTCGTTTTGCGATGACCGAAGCGGTCGACGTGATCAACCCCGAGACCGGCGCCCCGGTACCCTGGGACTCGGAAACTATCGGCGAAATCGTCATTCGTGGCAATACCACGATGAAAGGCTATTTGAAAGATGGGGAAGCCACCGCAAAAGTATTCAAGGATGGCTGGTTTCTCAGTGGAGATCTTGCAGTAATCCACGAAGACGGCTATATCCAGATCAAGGACCGCGCCAAGGACATTATCATTTCCGGGGGTGAGAATATCTCTTCGGTAGAAATCGAAGGCGTGCTGTACAATCACCCCGCAGTCGGCGAGGCAGCAGTAGTAGCCATGCCCGACGATAAATGGGGCGAGGTGCCTTGCGCGTTCGTGGAACTTAAAATCGATACTGAGGCGAGTGAAGCCGAGTTAATCGATTTCTGCGCCAATAATATGGCGCGTTTCAAACGCCCCAAGAAAGTAGTTTTTGGTGAACTGCCAAAAACCGCGACCGGCAAGATACCAAAAACCCTGTTACGCGAGAAAGCAAAGGCGATTTAGTCGTTGTTGGTACTCTCGCCTGGTGCCGGTAAGGTTCCTGAATTCGAATTTGCACAGACCTGTTATCAGAGCCGTTGATTTGGTTTATAATTAATTCTGACTAGGGCCACAGGTACTAGTCGCGTTCTCGGGGCGGGGTGCAATTCCCCACCGGCGGTAAGTGAAAATTATTATCTTCACAAGCCCGCGAGCGCTTTTGGTCGAGCGATCAAAAGGTCAGCAGATTCGGTGAGAATCCGAAGCCGACGGTTACAGTCCGGATGATAGAGAACGGGAAGCAATAAGCGCTGCGCTGCAGGAGTCCGACAGGCTCCCGATCCGCGAATAGTGTGTCCCGTCGCCCTGATCCCGGTAACTAGTTTTTGAGGTGTAACCATGGATCAGATTCAGGTATTAAACCAGGATGATAAAATCGATCGCGGAAACTTTGCGCTGTTGAATAGCGGCAAAAGAATCGCATTCATACAGGCCACCTGGCATAGTAAAATTGTGGACCAGTCGCGCCAATCGTTTGTTAATGAATGTGCAATACTCGGTATTTCCGAAACCCAAATAAATTTTTTTCAGGTGGCGGGTAGCCTGGAAATACCATTGCAGGCAAAAATGCTCGCAAAAACCGGTCAGTACGCAATTATTGTAGCGGCGGGCCTGATCGTCGACGGGGGCATTTATCGCCACGACTTTGTCTCCAGCTCAGTACTCGATGCAATTATGGGCTTGCAGCTTGAGCTGGAAATACCGATATTGTCATTGGTGCTGACACCCCAGCATTATGATGAAAGCGACTTCGACGAGAATTTCTTTTTCGAACACTTCAAGATTAAGGGCGTCGAAGCAGCGAAAGCCTGCGCGATGACGTTAAAAAATTTGCAATCGATGGTATAGGAAAATCAATCAGGTTGATAAGGGAGTAACGTACACTATTACTGGTCCGGAGTTGATTGTAGACCGATCCGGGCCATATAATATTTACATTAACCTTCAGCAAACGGTTTCAGGCTAAATCATGAATCAGGACATCTCACCACTTGAGCTTCGTAAGCAAATCCGGAGTGGGGCTTTTAGCGGTAATACTTCCGG
>CAXMNA010000059.1:0-3575 GCA_964194715.1 uncultured Gammaproteobacteria bacterium | reverse complement strand
ACCCCGCTGGGGGAACTCCAACGCGATGGCCGCGATGTGTTACTGGATAGCGGGGGTCATTACCGGGTGACTCTGAATGGAGACGATAGACCTGTCGCCGCCAGTATTGAAGGTAAAATTGTGCAGATAGAAAATTGTAATAACGATACCATAATCGAAAATCTGGGAGATGATGTGCTGGTGACTGCTCCCGCCAACATGAAGATGCGTTGGAACATCGAGATCCGCCACCATACGGGTTGGCCTGTCTTGTTGGTCGAGGATAATCGACTGTTAGGAGTGGTTGGTGATAGCGAGATATATGGTGGTATCCTGAGGCAGACCAACTTCGGTAAAGAATAAAGTGGTTATTCTGGATTCGACCAGGTTATCCCCGGAGCCGGATCCCATAGATTTGACAATTTCTCAACGCTAGATATTTCTTGCCATTACCGGTTTGAGGATTAACCATGCAGGCGTTTGAAGGAATACGAATACTCGATTTCACTCATGTTTTTGCTGGCCCATTTGCTACCAGCCAGCTCGGTTTGATGGGTGCAGAGGTGATAAAAATAGAATCTCCGCGCGATCCCGATATGATGCGTTGCGACGGCGCCGACGAAAAGCGCAATGACGTCGGGCTAGGATTAAACTACCTCGCCAACAACCGGGGCAAGAAAGCGATATGCCTTGACCTCGGTCAATCCAAGGGCCGTGAAATAGCGGAGCAATTGATTGCGACAGCCGATGTACTGGTGCAAAACTATGCGCATGGCCTCGAACGTCACAACCTGGGTCCTGAGGCGGCATTAAAGATTAACCCCACGCTGATATATTGCTCGATGAGCGGATATGGCAGCAATAATCCTTTTACCGGTCGACCCGCCTACGATGCGGTGATACAGGCATTTAGCGGCATGATGTCGGTGAACGGTGAAGCGACCCAGGAAAAGCTACGCGTCGGGCCGCCACTGATTGATTATGGCACCGGCGCACAGACCGCCTTTGCAATCGCCAGCGCCCTGTATCAGCGTAGCCGAACCGGAACAGGGCAGGTGATCGATGTCAATATGCTCGATGCGGCACTGGTGATGATGACCCCGTTCGTACTGGATGCGATCCATTGTGGTAAAACCGGGCTACGAACCGGGAATGAACAGACCCACCACCCGGGACATTCGGTCTACGCCTGTAGCGACGATGCGATTATGGTGGGTGCCTATACTCTACGACAACACCGGGCCCTGTTCGATGCACTCGAACTGGGTGAACTGATGATCGACCCCGAACAGCAAAACTATGCATGGCTCAGAGACAATGGTGAGCAATTGAGGCAACGGATACAACAGTGTTTAAAAACTGAAACCGCCGACTACTGGGAAGAATACCTGAATAGCCGTCATGTGCCCGCCGCTCGCATACGCGATATGTACGAAATGCTGCAACAGGAACAGTTGCAACGTGCCCCGGCAAGTCAGCACCAGCGACTCGGTGATAGTCCATTAACTGCGCCGATTGCTGCGTTCCATTTTGCCACCGACGGTCCGGAGTTTAGTGATTACTGTGCCAGACATGGTGATGATACGGTCGAAGTGCTCGGTGAACTGGGAATATCCGAAAAACAACTGCAGGCGCTGCGAAAAT
Organism: uncultured Gammaproteobacteria bacterium; assembly: GCA_964194715.1. Lineage (GTDB taxonomy): Bacteria > Pseudomonadota > Gammaproteobacteria. Next base: position 1,952 of record CAXMNA010000059.1, on the reverse strand, counting down.
CAGGTGTTGTTTGAGTAAATTGAGTAATTCATGAGTGATATCCCGAACGGATTCATATACAGTAACAACCTGGTCTGGAATTCTCCGGTTTACTAAATAAGTACACCCACAATCTTCACAAGATGTTGGTGTGCCGGGCTTTATTCGAACTCAATATCCACCTGGATGACACAGGAACTTTCTTGTTTAGTACGCTAAGTGCAGTTTTTTCCCTGCTGCTGAGTTATGGCTTGTTGCTACTGGCCAATGGTTTGTTTGGTACCTTGCTCGGTGTGCGCTCGCAAGTCGAAGGATTCTCTGCTGATCTGGTCGGGGTTATTGTCGCCTGTTATTTTCTGGGATTGTTATGTGGCGGAGTTTTTGCCGGAAGAATAGTTGCGCGGGTCGGTCATATCCGATCATTCGCTGCATTTGCCTCGCTAATGTCGGTTTCCGCGCTACTCCACCCGATTTGGATTTCGGTGGGTAGCTGGATGGTCTTGCGTATGCTGTCGGGGTTTTGCATGGCCGGCCTGATTATGGTCACTGAAAGCTGGTTGAACACGCGCGCAAGCAATCAAAATCGTGGCCGGGTATTATCTTTTTATATGGCCACCAATTATTTCGCCGCCGGTTGTGGGCAATTTCTATTCGCCCTGGGTGACCCCTCGCAATTCCAGTTATTCAGCCTCGCCTCAGTTATCTTTTCACTGGCGTTAATTCCGGTACTGTTGACCCGGGCAAAGGCGCCGGCAATGACTACAACCACCCGTATGCCGTTGATTTCGCTGTACCGAATGGCGCCATTGGGCGTGGTCGGGGTGTTTTGCGCCGGGTTAATCAATGCCAGTGTGTTTGGCCTGGGACCGGTGTATGCAGTCAATATAGGTCTGTCCGAGACCAGTCTTGCGGTGTTCATGGCGACAATCATTATGAGCGGTATTTTGCTCCAGTTGCCGATGGGGCACCTGTCAGATCGAATAGGCCGGGGGCCATTACTGGTGGTCGTGCCGTTAGTGATTGCATTCGCAGCCTTCGGTATGACCCAGGTTGTAGATTTTCGATTAATGTTGGTGATTGTAGGAGTATTTGGTGCTTTTCTATTTACCATCTACTCGCTTTCTGCGGCGACAGTGAATGACCTGGCCGACGGCGATCAGCGGGTACAGGTGGCCGGTGGATTGCTGATTACCTACGGAGCCGGCGCCAGTATCGGGCCGATAATCGCGGGTCAGTTTATGGAGATAATGGGTGCGCAGGGATTATTTGCCTACTATGCACTGGTCAGCTTGCTGCTCGCATTATTCGCAACAGTCAAACGCCGTCGTGACGGTAGCCCGGATAAACGCAAGCCTTTCGTCGCGGTGCCAGCCACCCAGGCAACCTCGAACCAGCTTTACCTGTCAGCGCACGCTGAAGCACCCGATAAAGTAGTCCTAGATGATCCCGACAAATCCGATCAGTCATCGTAAAATCTGGGCGCTTGCCGGCCCGATTATCATCTCAAATATTTCGGTACCGCTGGTGGGCGCTGTCGATACAGCTGTAGTCGGCCGCCTGCCCGAACCCCAGTCGATCGGGGCGGTAGCGCTTGGCGCCCTGATATTCAGTTTTCTCTACTGGGGTTTCGGGTTTTTGCGCATGGGCACCACCGGCTTTGTTGCCCGCGCGCATGGGGCAAATGATCAGCAAGCACTCTCAGATACCCTGCTACGAGTACTAATACTCGCTTTCACTTTTGGTTTTCTGATCATACTACTCAGTCAGCCAGTGATCGGATTCGCGCTGCATTTGCTCGACAGCAGCGCGGGGGTCGAACAACTAACCCGTGACTACACAGAAATTCGAATCTGGAGCGCGCCAGCGACGCTGTGTATTTATGTCTTCACCGGTGTGTTTATCGGTATGCAAAAAACAACCCATGCGTTTATCCTGCAACTGATCCTGAATATCAGCAACGTGGCCCTCGATTT
>CAXMNA010000058.1:0-4665 GCA_964194715.1 uncultured Gammaproteobacteria bacterium | reverse complement strand
GTTACCTGGTAGGACCCTATAGCAGGCAAAACTGGAGGAGCACCCTTAATAATACCGGTGCTCCCAGCCCACATGGCTATCATCGTTTCTCTCAATCAAACTGGCGGCGGTAAGCTTCACGCCGGGTATTCAGTTCCACGAGGGAAGTGAGTCCGGCTTTCAGGCTAGATTGATCCGTATGGGTCAAACCGATATCTTCCAGCATGCCATCGTTCATTTGCAGTACCTGTTCAATACCCCGTTCCTCCCGTGCCTGTGCCTTGTATGTTTCGATCTTGAGTTTTACAACGGCTTTGATTTTATCGATAAGCCCTGCCTCAGGTCCCTGTACCAGGTGGAGATCGAATTTATCGATTACTTTTTCATCGCCGATTGATGCTATCGCTAATTTCAGATTATTCATCTCTATTATCCTCATAAATGTGATTTAAAAAAATGTTTCTGCCACTCCTGCTGATTCTAAAAGTTATACTAGGCTATTTTTATTTGCATTAATATTAGGCATAATAGAAATTATATATTGCAATTTTGCAATGGCCATAACGAAGCAGGGGAGAGACTGGCGATGAACTGGAGCGATCTTAACCTGGTGCTGGCAGTCTGTCGTTCGGGTACGCTTTCCGGGGCTGCCAAATCCCTCGGTATCAACTACACCACCGTATTCAGGCGAATCAATACAATTGAGAAAAAACTGGAAGTACGCCTGTTTGATCGCCAGCCTACCGGTTACGTGATGACCGAAGCGGGCGAAGTGATCAAACGCTCGGCCGAACGTATCGACGAGGAAGTGATGGCGCTTTCACGCGAACTACTCGGCAAAGATCTTCGGCTTCAGGGCAGCATAAGAATCACCGCTCCTGAAGGTGTCGCCTTGCGACTACTGGCACCGCATCTGGCAGCTTTTTGCAAGCAACATCCAGACATTACTATGGATTTAATTGCCACCAGCAGCCCATTGCGACTCTCACAGCGCGAGGCTGACATCGCGGTACGGGTTACCAGTAAACCCCCCGATACCTACATTGGTCGCGAAATCTGCAAGTGCCGGTTTGGTATATACGCGTCCCCGACCTACCTGGAAAATAACCAGGACCTGTCTCTCGACGAACATCCCTGGGTAATGTCCGAGGATAGTTTCGAATTTTCGCCCTTCCCGACCTGGCGGAAAAAGTTCCATCCAAAGACTCGCGTGGTGTTTAGCAGCAATAATACGATTGCGGTCATCGATGCGGCGAAAAGAGGCCTCGGATTGACGCCTTTGCCCTGCTTTTTAGGCGACAGCGAACCGGAACTGGTTCGGACCAGCGATACGCCAGATGAATTAACCCTCAGCCTCTGGATATTAATTCACCCCGACTTAAGGCATACCGCCCGTATAAAAGCATTGATGACACATTTACTCGGTGCGCTGGAAAAAGAGAAATCCGCCATTGAGGGAATACGCGGATAATGGCAGGACGCCGGCCGGCAGAATAATTCCCCGGACCTTTCTACGGGACCCAAATATTACCGGCCTTAAAGTCCAAACCCGACCTGGATGACCCGCCTGTCAGAAGATTTATTTAGCCCTGGCCGATACTAATGGATTCGATATGCGATTGTCTCCAATCCCCAACTGCCCGGAATCCTGGTAAATCCTTTATTGTTTGTTCAGTGAGCTCCTTCAGTTTTTCATCCGACAGTGCAAAATTTATTTCGAATCTACACGGCTGGTTGACATGCCAGGGGGTGTCGGTAAAAAGCTCAAGTCGATTTCCTTCCGGGTCGCGAAAATATATCGACCAGGTAGTGCCGTGTGATACTGTCTGCAAACTGGTTGAACCAGTTAATAATGCCTTGTGGAACACTCTTAGATTTGCAATTGAATCAACTCGAAACGCTATATGATCAACAGGGCTTTCAACTGATTTAAGAGACTGCCTGGGCGTTAAAACCAGTTGATGGTGTTCAGCGGGATTTCGACTTAAAAATACCATACCATCTTTGCCCTCCCCACTATCCGTTACCACAAAGCCAAGATAACGTGTATAAAATTCTTTCATGCTTTCAAGGTCGCGGACATAAATCTCAAAATGACTCAGCGCAATGTCAGGGAAAGAAAAGTTTTCCGAATGCTCCATACTAATATTTTCCTCTTAACCCAGATCTCCAATACTCGACAGCCATAACCATCAGCCTGATATCAGCGTTATAGCGTACCCGGCTAAGGAAGCGGTTGCCAGCACGCGAATAATGCCCCATTTCAATTTAAATAACAGCAATGCACAGCAACAGGATAAGGCCACAACCCGCAGATCCAGTGTAACCAGGTCCGGCGTCCAAAGCGTCAATGGACCATAAGTCTCGGCCGACACTTCAGCAAAGAAAACATGTAACGCAAACCAGATCGAAAGGTTCAAAATGACGCCGACGACAGCCGCGGTAATGGCGGTTAAGGCTCCGCGCAGTCGGGCTTGCGAGCCGATCCAGTCGATATAGGGCGCACCTGCAAATATCCACAAAAAGCAGGGTGTAAAAGTAGCCCAAAGTGTCATTAGCGCGCCAGCCAGGGCGAACCAGAAACCACCATCGCGATAGGCCGCTAAAAATCCGACATACTCGGTTACCAGGATCAACGGTCCGGGAGTTGTTTCGGCCAGTCCCAGCCCGTCGATCATTTCGCCAGCGCTAATCCAGCCGTATTGGCTGACCACATCCTGGCCGAGATAAGCGAGGACAGCATAGGCGCCGCCAAATGTGACCACCGCCAGTTTGGAAAAAAACAGTCCGATTTCAAACAGTAGCCCTTCCGCATCAAAAGTCCCAACCAGCAAGATCGGTGCCCACCAGATGATCAGCCAGATCGATATCGTCGACAGGGTGCCGATCCCGGAACGATTCACCCGGACAGGGGTCTGTTCATCGTTGTTGGCGGTATTGCGCATAAACCCGAATAGCGCGGCTAGTGCAACGATGAGCGGGTAAGGTACGGTAAAAAAGAAAATACCGATAAACGCAAACAGCGCGATAAGCCAGTGCTCGAACAGTGACAATGCCCGCCTCGCGACTCGGGATAAGGCTTCAATCACGATCACGATCACGGCTGCCTTAACCCCGAGGAACAAGGCACTTACCGAGGGTAAATCACCATATAGAACATAGGCTGTCGCGAGTATGGCTATCACAATAGCGCCGGGGAGCACGAACAACAGACCTGCGATTAATCCGCCCAGCGTTCCATGCAGACGCCAGCCCGCATAGGTCGCCAGTTGCATCGCTTCAGGACCGGGCAAGAGCATACAGAAACTGAGGGCATTTAGGTACTGCCTTTCGCTCAGCCATTTCCGGGTTTCTACAATTTCACGGTGCATCAGCGCAATCTGCGCAGCGGGCCCACCAAAGGAAAGCAAACCGATTCGAAACCAGACTTTTAATGCCTCGACACGCGATGGTGTATGCTGTTCGCCCGGCTCGTCAAGCTTTGAACCTGGCATGATTCAGGCTCCCGCAGCGGGTTGCGGCCAGTCGTGAATTTCATCCACTGCATCGCGCGACCAGCGATAGAAAGCATCATAAATCAGCATTCCGGCATCGATCTGGGCGATATCATCGCGATACATGCGTGACAACCCCAGCGATATGGCCAACAATCCGGCCGCCTGAGGTGCCAAATTATGACGGTTGGTATCGGCACCGCGAACTATCGTTGCAAGCCGGTCCAGTGCTTCGGTTTTAAGCCCGAACTCCTCGACCATGGTGTCGAAAGTGCAGCAATCCCCTCGATGGCTCCAGAATACATCGTCAATATCAAACGGCGTCGCATCAAATTTTTCAACAACTCCTTGCACCTCTGACGGTGCGACAAACAGGAATTGGGCGCTCGGGTCGATGAACCTGCGAATCAGCCAGGGACAGGCCATGCGATCAATCTTCGGTCGATGCCGGGTTACCCAGACAGTCTGGCCATCTGCGTTCCTCGGCGGTATCTTGTCAGCAGGCACCAGTAGCTGTCCGGCATCCTGCCAGGCAAAATGCCCGCCTTCGAGCGATTCGACATGAATACCATGGTTGCGCAGTATCGCGGCCGTCCCCTGACTTATCTTTTTCCCTTTTTGACAATAGACAACAACATGTTTGCCGTTGAGTTCAGCGACAAGCTTTGCAACTTGCTGATGCGGGCATCGGCGCGAGGTCGGGATAAAACTGGGATCCAGGCTAAAATCTTCATCGATACGTACATCTAAAAGCGTTGGTGCAGCGGCGGTGCCGACAAGACGGGAAAGCTGGTTTACGGTTATTTCTGTGGGTGAAGGCATAGCGCATCCTCTCCTAAGTTCAGGTTTTAGTGGATGCGAAGTTTCGACTGGCGCCTCACGGGGTGTTCGCATACCCCATGGCGCAGACTATGGAGCAACCGATACCAGAAATCAACTTAATCGAAGCCCCCCAGTCACGATGCACCACAAAAAATGCCCCATTTAAAATATGGGGCAAATGAGGAGGACAACCCAATATAGATAAGCTAAATCTATCGAGTTTTCAGCTTTATCTTTATGCCTCATACCAGGCAAAATCGGTGCCATCGATTTCTTTGTCGATAATCTTTTTCATTTGAATTTTACCCCCGGGTCACGTAGTTATTTAGTGTGAGTCGTCGTCAATCCCCAGTTGCCACCTGGTGAATAT
>CAXMNA010000057.1:0-7849 GCA_964194715.1 uncultured Gammaproteobacteria bacterium | reverse complement strand
GCGATGGGAGGTTCCGCCCTGGCCTGGGATGTACTGAATGAAACGATGGGGCACAGGCTGAACGGAGCCTTGAGAATTCATCGTGATTACAGCATTACACAAGTGTCGCCAGCCGCCCTCGGCATTGCCTGTTCGGTATCCGGGAATACGGAGGAAACACTCGCCGCCTACGAAATGATGCGCGAACGATGTAGATGCGTGATTGCCATTACAGCGGGTGGAGAACTGGCAAAACGAGCCAAAAGTGATGCAGTCGAACTTATTCGCGTCCCCCTCGAAAATGAGCCGAGTGACTTTCAGCCGCGTAATTCGGTCGGATATCTACTCACCTACGGAGTCCGCTTACTACAGGCCGCTGGCTTTGGTGACGATTTGGTTGGCGATATTGAATCGGCCGTGATCGACTACGAAAATAATTGTGAGGGTATCGAAGATCGCGCCAAACAAACCGCGCAGTGGATCAACGGTAATATCCCTATTGTCTACTCAACGGCTAGCCTGTTTAATTCATTGGCACGAACCATGAAGATAAAGTTTAACGAGAATGCAAAATACGCCGCATTCGCTGGAGCGCTACCCGAAATCAATCACAACGAAATGATCGGATTCGAATCGGATATTGGCACTGGTTTTCGCATCATTTACCTTTCCGATCCCAGTGATTCGGAAGCGGTGATTAATCGATTTGCTACCATGAGCAGGCTGTTCGAGGAGCGAGGGTTTTCCCATGTCCAAACCCGAAAGATTGACCTGTCTGGTGATACCAGGCCAGGCCGTGTACTGACTGGCATTAGCTTCGGCGACTGGTGCAGTTATCACCTGGCGATGCTTCGAGGTGTCGATCCTACCCCGGTAGATTTTATCGAAGACTTCAAATCGGAATTGGCAAAAACTGGCAATATCAGGTGAGGTTGATAAAGCATGATAAAAACCCTGGTATTTGATCTTGGCGGTGTACTGATCGACTGGAATCCCGGGTATTTATACCGCAAGCTGATCGACGACGAGAATGACATCGATTCCTTCCTTTCGGAAGTCTGTAACGCAGAGTGGAATGTACAACAGGATGCCGGGCGGGCATTGGCCGAGGCTACCGCAGAGCGGATCGCGCTGTTCCCGCAACAAAAGACCCTGATCGAGGCCTTCTATGATCGTTGGGAAGAAATGCTGGGAGGAGAAATAGATCAGACCGTCGAAATACTGCTAGAGTTGAAAAATAAAGGTGAAACGCTCTACGCCCTGACTAACTGGTCAGGCGAAACATTTCCGATCGCTGAGGCGCGCTATGATTTTCTGCAATGGTTCGATGGGATACTGGTCTCAGGGGTTGAAAAACTGGCCAAGCCAGACCCGGCAATATTCCAGTTGCTGTTAAATCGCTATGAATTACAGGCGCAAGACTGTTTATTCATCGACGATTCAAAGACTAATATCGAAGCAGCGGCCAGGATTGGATTCGAAACCCATCATTTCAAATCGCCGGCCGGGCTGCGACAGGAATTAATTGCTGCCAACCTGCTCTAATAATTGGTTGAATTTAGAAGCTATTTTCTGAATTAAAAATAATCTAGAATAAATGTCACCTGCCTCTCGTCTCGTGATATATTCGCAGGGCAGTTTAAAAAATAGTGAATTGTTGAGCCAGAACCAATCGAGCTTACAATCAGCAAGCGTGATACTTTAAAATAAAGGTACGCGCTAAATAACAAAGGAGAAACTAACGATGAGAATCCAAAGACTATTTTTATTAATGCTACTCGGAACCGTTACCATGCTGGGTTTCGGATCTGGGGTCGCCATAGCCAAGGGAAAGCTAAACTATTATTGCAGTGCCCAGGAAGACTGGTGTCAGTTGATGGCCAAGGGTTTTACCAAGGCAACCGGCATCAAGGTCAACATGAGCAGGGCAAGTTCTGGTGAAACTTTCGCCAAGGTCAAGGCCGAAGCCAAAAATCCCAAGGGAGATGTCTGGTGGGGTGGAACTGGCGATCCACATTTGCAAGCCGCTGAAGAAGGTTTGACTATTCCATATGACTCTCCAATGCGATCAAAGCTCCAGGACTGGTCAATCCGTCAGTCGAAAGCTGCTAGTAACAAGACTATCGGCATTTATTCCGGTGCATTGGGTTACGGTTATAACGAAGACGTTCTGAAAAAGAACAATCTTCCGGTTCCTGCCTGCTGGAAAGATTTGCTCAAGCCTGTCTACAAGGGTCATGTGCAAATGGCTAACCCGAATTCATCGGGTACTGCATACACCACCCTGGCAACTATGGTGCAGTTATTTGGTGAAAAAGAAGGCTTCGAGTTTATGAAGAGTCTTCATAAGAACATCAATCAATATACCAAGTCGGGTTCGGCGCCGATCAAGGCAGCCGCCCGTGGTGAAAACACGATCGGCATCGTGTTCATTCATGACGCGGTCAAGCAAGCCGTAAAAGGCTTTCCGATCAAGTCGGTTGCTCCCTGTGAAGGCACCGGGTATGAAATTGGATCGATGAGCCTGATCAAGGGTGCGCGTAACCTGGAAGAGGCGAAGATGTTCTATGACTGGGCATTGTCGGCTGACGTTCAATCGCGCGCCATTGAGGTAAAAGCCTTCCAGGTACCCTCAAACATGAAAGCCAAGGTTTCACCAAAGGCGCCTAAATTAGCGGATATCAAGTTGATTGATTATAACTTCACCAAGTATGGTAGTTCGGCTGAACGCAGGCGCCTGCTGAAAAAGTGGGATGACGAAGTAAAGTCGTTACCTCAATAAAGTAAAACACCAGATCAGGCGGCCGCTCATCAACAGGTTTATTTCAATCTGGTTAGCGGTTGGCCTGTTTGGTTATTTTTTCCTGCCCTGGTATGTCATTGAAGATGGCTTCTGGGGGCTGGACTGGATATTTGACGGATATCCGTTTGATACCGATTACGCGCCCGCAGTAATTCAGATATTTGAAGGGGAGAAGGTGTGGCTTGCACCTCTCCTCTTTTTTTTGGTGTTGCCATCAGCGACCTGGGGACGGATTAAATCTGACCCGTTTTACAGTAATGTCCTGATTATTTCAGGTCTCGGCGGGCTTGCCTATTTGCTCGCACAGGGGTTTGCGATTGGCATTTCCGGCTGGGAGTTTGAGGTTTTTGAGTCAATTTTCGGCCCCATGGACGACAGGCAGTTTGGACTCGGGTACGGGGCATTATTTGTTTCTGCATCTTTCCTGTTTGCCCTGACCCAGGGCATAGCTGCCCGTGGCGCAATCAATGGCGATGTTTTTGTTGTCAGCTCGATTGGCCTGGTAGTCGCGGTCGTCGCGGCGTTTGTTTTTTTTCCGGTCCTGCAAATTCTCACCAGCGCGCTTCGTGATAATGAAGGTGTTTACTCGATCGCAGTATTTTTGACAAAGTTCTCCAGCCCAAAAATTTGGGGGCTGGGTTGCCTGTCTGCCAATGTGAGTTGCGGCGCCGCATGGAACTCGCTTTTTCTGGCGATCCTGGTCGGCGCAGGTACCACGTCCCTGGGGATGGCGTTTGCGCTGGTCGCTACACGTTCGGGCTGGAAGTATCGACGCCTGCTCAGGGCATTGACCGTTTTGCCGATTATCACACCTCCGTTTGTTATTGGTCTCGCAATCATCCTGTTGTTTGGCCTTTCAGGTGTGGTAACAACTTTTGTTGGCGACCTTCTGGGGGTTACCCCGACACGCTGGGTTTACGGGCTGCCGGGCATCATGATTGCCCAAATGTTGGCCTATACGCCGATTGCCTTCCTGGTTTTGATTGGCGTGGTCGAAGGTATCAGCCCATCGATGGAGGAGGCGGCGCAAACACTAAGGGCCGATAACTGGAAGACGTTTACCACGGTTTCCTTACCCCTGATGCGCCCGGGACTGGCCAACGCCTTTTTGTTGGGTTTTATTGAAAGCATGGCTGACTTTGGTAATCCACTGGTGCTGGGTGGAAACTATGACGTCCTTTCGACCGAAATTTTCTTTGCTATTGTCGGGGCGCAAAATGACCAGGGCCAGGCTGCTGTACTGGCAATCGTGTTGTTGTTTTTTACCCTGAGTGCGTTTTTTCTACAGCGTCGGTGGCTGGGACGCAAAAGCTACACCACGGTAACCGGTAAGGGCGATTCCGGTGTTCCTGCTATTCTACCGCGACGTGTGCGCTATCCTGTTTTCTCGATTACGCTGGGCTGGACAGCGATGACACTGGTCATTTATTTCATGATCCTGTTTGGCGGGTTTGTTGAAATCTGGGGACTCGATCATACGCTGACTTTCAAACACTATATTACGGCTTTCTCGATCAGCTTTACCGAGGATGGGTTTTTATGGACGGGCGCCGCGTGGAACTCGTTCTGGACCACCATAACGATTGCGCTGACCGCCGCTCCTTTGACCGCAATGGTGGGTTTATTGACCGCTTATCTGCTGGTTAGGCAGGTGTTCACCGGCAAGCAGGTGTTTGAGTTCGGTACCATGCTCAGTTTCGCGATCCCGGGAACCGTTATCGGCGTGAGTTATATTATTGCCTTTAACGTGCCCCCATTCGAGTTAACCGGCACTGCGGTCATTTTAGTAATATGTTTTGTATTCAGGAATATGCCGGTTGGGGTTCGCGCCGGTATTGCCGCCATGTCGCAGCTTGACAAGAGCCTGGATGAGGCATCGCTGACGCTGGGAGCTAATAGCTGGTACACCATGCGCCAGGTGGTAATGCCGTTGTTGCGCCCCGCGATTGTTGCGGCACTGGTTTATAGTTTTGTGCGAGCGATGACCGCAATCAGTGCGGTGATTTTCCTGGTTAGTGCAGAACACAATATGGCCACGGCCTATATTATTGGCCGGGTTGAAAACAACGATTACGGTTTGGCGATTGCCTATAGCACGGTGCTAATTTTTGTTATGCTCACTGCGGTTGTCACATTCCAGCTGCTAGTCGGTGAACGTAAACTGGGACGACGGGTTGAACGTGGAGAGGCCGAGTCAGTCATCAAACTGGGGGAACCTGCATGAGCATTAAAAGCAATGCGGCGACGGTATCATTCGAAAAGGTGAGCAAGATTTATGGCGGCAGCGTGGTCGCCGTCGACGAGGTATCGTTTAATATTGAAGCTGGAAAACTGGTGACCCTGCTGGGACCTTCGGGTTGTGGTAAGACGACAACATTGAGGATGATCGCCGGGTTGGATATGGCAACAAAGGGCCGTGTTTTTATTGGCGATGTAGACGTTACCAAACTGCCGGCTACCGATCGCGATGTGTCGATGGTGTTTCAGTCCTACGCGCTATTCCCGCACATGACCGTGGGTGAGAATATCGGCTATGGCCTCAAGGTCAGTGGTATGAATAAGTCGGAAATTAATGACCGCTCCGAAGATGGCATGAAGCTGGTCGGTCTGGCTGGATACGGAGCCCGCCTGCCGAGTGAATTGTCGGGTGGTCAACAGCAACGCGTGGCGGTAGCACGGGCCCTGGTCCTTGAGCCACAGGTGCTGTTGTTTGATGAGCCGCTTTCAAATCTTGATGCCAAGTTGCGCCGCCAGGTACGAGAGGAAATCCGTGATATTCAGTCTAATCTTGGCCTCACGGTAGTTTATGTGACTCACGATCAGGAGGAAGCCCTGGCTGTATCCGACCGCATAATAGTGATGAAAAATGCCGAGATCGCCCAGGAGGGAACACCGCGCGAATTATACGAAGAACCGGCCGATCTATTTGTCGCCGACTTTATTGGCGATGCCAACGTGGTGACTGCTGAAATAAGATCAATCGATGGAGACTGGGCAAATGTCCGGGTCGGTGATGCCGAAACGAGATTACCCAGCCGGGGAATGAAACCGGGCAGTACCCAGGTTGCCATTCGTCCTGAGTCTCTCCAGATCAGTGACAAGGATGAACCTGGCTCGATTGAAGCCGAGGTAGTCAAGGCGACCTATCTCGGTAGCCACATGGAATATACACTCGATACTGCGGTAGGAGAGCTTTTTGTGGTTGAGCCTGATATCAGTAATGCAATTTCGATTGGGTCGACCATCTCGGTTCGCCTGCGTAACCACGGAATTGCACTGGTCGAGTAAGCCGCTTATTGACCCAGTAACTCGATCATCTGACTGGCTTCGTCGCTTAGTTCGGGCATAATTTTCTGCATGATAGTGAGTCGGTCAAATAGTTTATCATCTGACGACAGGATATGCCGTAACGCGCTGCCGAAACGCTGCCGCAGGCAGGTGCCGATATTGAATTTACATACGCCGCGCCGAGCCAGGCGCTGAATATCTTCGGGTTTAATACCGCTGGTGCCGTGGATAACCAGGGGCATGTCTATAGCTTGCTCAAGTGCATCGAACTGCTCGAAATTGATGTCTACATGGTTGCCTTCTATTCGATGCACATTACCTATCGATATGGCCAGTGCGTCCGGCTGGCCCTGTTCAACCATCGCAATCGCCTCGTTTACGTTGGTAAGTTCTGATTTAATATGGTCGCGGCCTTTGGCATAAGGTACTGAACCAACTTCAGCCTCTACCGATACGCCCTGTTTACCGGCGTGTTCCACCACAGCCCGGATTCCGGCAATATTGTCGGCGATGGATTTTTGTGAACCGTCGTACATCACCGATGAAAAACCGCAATCGACCGCCCGTTTGACCGTATGAATGTCGTAGTTGTGGTCCAGGTGTAGACATACCGGGACTCTGGCCGACTCAGCCAATGGACGCAGCATCCCAGTTATATGTTGAAGCGGCATGAACTCAGTCATGTCTAGATTTACCGCTAGAATCACACTGGCATTACGCGCTTCCGCCGCATCGACTACCGCGCGGGCGTCTTCGTAGCCGAATACGTTAAAGCAGGCGACCGCGTATCCACCCTTGAGAGCAGGCCCGGTGAGATCAGTCAGGTTGGCAAGCATATCAACCTATTTAAACTTACTGATCATGTCCTTGATGCCGGGAATGGTTTCTATCTGGTAGGCGTTTTCCGGTTCAAAGTTCTGATGCAGGGGTCGCTGCGACAGGCCACCGAGAATTGTAAAGTAATACATTTCGTAGCCCGGCGCCGCCACACAGGGGTGATAACCCTTATCGATTTGAATCGTCGAACCGTTGCGAATGTGGTAAACATCGCCATAGTCTTCTCCTGCAGGGGTCAGGAACTGGGCGCCAAAGCCATTGGGCGGATTGAAGCGAAAGTTATATACCTCGTCATGGCGGGTTTCGTCGGGCAGGTTATCGGTGTCGTGCTTGTGTGGCGGAAAACCCGACCAGCCGCCGGCGCCGACTGTAAACAGCTCGCTCACCAGCAGTTTTCCGACCTTTCCGGGCGGGCTCTGGCCCAGGATATGTTTGATCTTGCGGTGGGTTTTGGTGTCATCGGAACCATACTGTATCGGGTCGATGTCGCTCTCTCGCACAACGAATGCTTCGTATACTTGGTCGTGCTGTGCTCCGGCGATGAACACTTCTACCGTATCACTGACGCAAGTAATATTGGCTTCGATACCGACCGGGACATAGACGCCTTCCGGCTCACCTTCCCAGATATGCATACGCTTGCCAACGTGTTCGAAAGTCTCACCCTGTACGCTAACGTCGACGCTGCCAGTGACAGGTACAATACAAGTTTCATACCCTTCAACCTGCGAGCTGAAGCTTTCACCCCGTTGCAACTTGATAATGTTGAAGTAACACAAGGGGGTCTTGCTGTCGTTGCGGTCGACAATAGGCTGGTTTTGATTGTCGTGGTGAGGAATATGCATACTTAGCTCCATTTGGCAGCGGGGTTCATGGTTTGTCTTTGCTGCAGGGATTTAATTTGATCGGGAGTGGGCATGGCGCTGGCACAACCGCGTTGCG
>CAXMNA010000056.1:0-2166 GCA_964194715.1 uncultured Gammaproteobacteria bacterium | reverse complement strand
TTTGGATTCAGCGCGTTGATGTTACTGATTCCACTGGCGATTACCTCCAACAATGCGATGGTACGAAAACTCGGCAAACGCTGGAAAAAACTGCATCAACTGGTTTACGCTATCATCATACTGGGTGTACTTCATTACCTGTGGCTGACCAAGGCCGATTATCTCGAACCCGGGATTTATGCTCTTATTGCAGGGATACTACTATTTCAGCGCCTGAATTTTAAAAAATGGCAGGTATTCAAATTCCTGGCCCGGTCTGAAAATCCCGCTCGGTAAAATAATTCGTTATATTTGAATCTATAATAAATATAGAAAACAAAGGTTTAGGAAACTAATTTAACCTGAAATCTAATTTAGTCTCATCACATTAGCGCATCACAAATGGATTCGCCATCGGTACTGAAGATGTATTGATCCAGACTGTTTTAGTGCGCGTGTAATCGTTAATCGCGTCGAGTCCACTTTCACGCCCGGGACCACTTTGCCTGAATCCGCCAAAGGGAGCGATTGGCGAAACGATTCGATAGGTATTGACCCATACAATGCCTGAATTAATGGCATCGGATACACGCAATGCCCGTGCCACGTTGTCGGTGAATATACCCGCCGCCAGTCCGAAGTGCGAATCGTTGGCGAGTGCTATGACTTCTTCCTCGGTGTCGAAACTCAATGCCGACAGGACCGGACCGAACATTTCCTCGCGTACACTGCGGATCTGTTGATTCGGGCAATCGAGAATTGTCGGTGTAAAATACCAACCGTCACCAAGCCCCTCAGGTGGTTTGCCACCGTGGAGCAGGGTGGCACCCTGGCTAAGCGAGTCTTTGATCGATTCGCTGATATGATCGAGTTGCGCCCTGGTCGCGAGGGGACCAACCTGGGTGTCTTGTTTCAGAGGATCACCGATTTGAATTTTGCCTACGCGCTCCACCAGTTGCGCGAGGAAGCTTTCACGGATACTGGATTGAATAAAGACCCGGGAACCGGCCACGCAACTCTGCCCGCTAGCACCGAAATTTCCAGCGATGACGCCATTCAACGCACTTTCGATATCAGCATCTTCAAATACTATGATCGGAGACTTGCCGCCCAGCTCCAGCGACAGCACGGCAAAATTCTCAGCAGTATTGCGAACAATATGCCGGGCAGTTTCAGGGCCGCCGGTAAAAGCAACCCGCGCGACATCGGGGTGGCTGGTGAGCAATCGACCACAGGGTTCGCCCATCCCGGTGATGACGTTGACTACGCCTGGTGGGAATCCGGCCTGTTCGACCAGTTTGGCAAATTCGAACATTGGCGCTGGCGCCTGTTCTGAGGCTTTTAACACGACCGTGTTACCAGCGGCCAGGGCCGGACCGAGTTTGGTCGCGGTTAAAAACATTTGCGCATTCCAGGGCACCACCGCGGCAACAACACCGATAGGCACGCGCTGAGTGAAAACGTGCATATCGGGCTTGTCGATGGGCAGGGTAGCGCCCTGAATTTTATCGGCGAGTCCGGCAAAGTAATAATAGTAGTCGGCTACATAACTGGTCTGCGCGCGTGTTTCACTGGCCAGCTTGCCGCTATCCGTGGTTTCGATATCGCCGAGACGCGAGGCATTTTCGCCGATCAGATCGCCAAGTTTGTGGAGTAACTTGCCACGTTGAGTAGCGTTCATTTCGGCCCAGGAACCCTGTTTGAGCGCTCGACTGGCTGCCGCGACCGCACGGTTCACTTCTGCCTTGCCGGCAACTGCCGCAGTCGCCCATATTTTTCCGGTAGCGGGATTGATTGACTCCAGGATCGCGCCGTCTTCGGCGTCGCACCATTCCCCGTCGATATACATTTGATAGTGTTTCATGCTGAGTCCCCCTGGGCCTTGATTAATCCAGCAAGCTCGACCAGTAGGCAGCAAACTGGTACGCGATACGTCCCGATCGCGAGCCCCGCGATGTTGCAAACCGAATAGCCTCGATGCGCGTCTCCTGGCCCAAACTCAATTGACGCGATTTCAGGGTCTGTTCGACAACAGCAAGGTATTGGTCCTGGGTAAACGGGTGGAAGGATAACCATAACCCGAAGCGGTCCGACATCGATATTTTTTCCTCGATACTGTCACCTGGATGCAACTGGCCATCGACCATCGTACTGTCGAGGTTATCTTTCATGGTTTCCGGCATCAGG
>CAXMNA010000055.1:0-6513 GCA_964194715.1 uncultured Gammaproteobacteria bacterium | reverse complement strand
ACTCAAAATCATGCCCGGCGAGGCCAATAAAGTGTTCAAACATGACTGGGTAGGGATCGAAACGAGTAGCCATTTCTTCACGCAACAGTCCGGCTTCGAGGATTCCGATTTTCATGAGTTACTTCCTGATCTAAGGGCCCGCGTAATATACCACCACCGCTAAACCGCCGACAAAGATTCGCACACCCGTCTGAATAATGTGATCATATTTTAGCGACTATACAAGAACCTTAGCAACACTGGTATTGGTGATGCGTTTGCATTTGTGATTAAATATTTCGCTTATCTACCAATGGACATGTATTAATGAAGTCAAGTAATCCAGATGATTTAGAACTGTTGATGATTAAAAAATCGGATGATTTGAAGACCCATCAATGGGTCTACCAGTTACTGCGCAACAACCTGCTCTGCGGCCGTATCGAACCGGGTAAACCCCTGACCATTCGCGGTCTCGCAGAAATCCTCGAGGTTAGCCCTATGCCGGTACGCGAGGCACTGCATCGCCTCGCATGTGAGGGTGCAGTCGAAGTTAAAAATAACCGGCGGGTCATCGTCCCCTCTATGACCGCAGAGAAATTCGGCGAGCTCTGCGAGCTACGAATACTACTCGAAACCCATGCCGCGGAAGGTGCATTACCTTATATAAATGAACAGGATATCGAGATTCTCGAGCAAACTGACGCGAAAATTGATACCGCCGTTGAGGATCACGACGTGGATAATATCAGCCTCTACAACCAGGCATTTCATCGCCATTTGTATTGTGCGAATCCATTCCAGATCGCGGTTCCATTAATTGAAAGCCTGTGGTTGCAGCTCGGCCCATTTTCACGTATCGCAATCAGCAAACTGGAAAAAGTGTACCTGGTCGATCGCCATGTAGAGGCGCTTGAGGCGCTGAAACAGAAAAACTTGTTTGGTTTACGGCGCGCAATCGAGGCGGATATTCGCGACGGAATTGCGTCAATAAATACGGTCGAAGGGATTCATAATTATTTCCAGGGAGTCGCCTGACCGCCCGTTTCAGGATAAATATAGTGATCGCTTTTTTTAATTAGCGGAGAATTTCCGTGGATTAGAAGACGCCATCGGGGATAATTACTGTGATCACAAAGTATCTAACTTAAAGGTCGATCTTCAACTCTATGAATCATCAAGACAGCACTCAGCTAAAGCGTGAAATCACCAGGTTTTTGAAGGCAAATCCGGAAGTAAAGCAATTCGAGGTACTGGCCTCGGATATTTGCGGGCACTTTTTCGGTAAGCGTTACCCGATAGGCAAACTGGCTACGTTTGCACAGGAAGGACTCGCGATGCCGGCCAGTATGTTCGTCTTGAGTACGCTCGGCGAGCCACTGGAAGGCCTACACTACGGCATTGATGATGGCGATCCAGATGCACATTTTTACCTTGTGCCCGGTAGTCTATGCCTGACCAAATGGGGTAACAGGCCGCGCGCTCAGGTACTCGCGACAACCTGTAGCGGAGATCAACCATCGTACTTCGAGCCACGCCAGGTACTGCAAAAAGTGGTGCAAGCCTTCGCCGCCAGGAAATGGCAACCGATGGTTGCCTTCGAGCTTGAGTTTTACCTATTCCAGGCCCAGCGTGACGCCAACGGTCTATTGCAACTGGTACGCAATCCAAAAACAGGTCGCCTGGATACCGCGACAGTGCTGTCGAACACGCGGATTGGTGATTTCGAAGAGGTGATCGATGACATCATTCACGCCTGTCAATTGCAAAGTATCGATACCGGAGCAATTTCGTCAGAACTGGGCCCGGGCCAATTCGAGATTAATTTCAACCATCACGCCGACGTACTTCGAGCCGCCGATGAAACCTGTTTATTCAAGCGTCTCGTTATTGAGGTTGCCAAGAAACATGGTATGGAAGCCAGTTTTATTGCCAAACCGATGCTGGAACATGCGGGCAATGGGCTGCACATGCACATCAGCGTGGTTGACGGCAAAGGCAAAAATGTCTTTGCCAGTGGCAAAAAGGCACATCCGCGACTGCATCAGGCAATCGCAGGATTACTCGCCACAATGCCGGCCGCGATGTCCTTCTGGGCACCCAACATCAATTCGTATCGTCGTTACCGCGGGGGCACCAGCTGTGCACCGGTAAGTCTGACCTGGGGCGACGAAAACCGCACCGTTGCGTTTCGAATTCCACTCGCTAAACAGGGTGCCTGGCGAATCGAAAACAGGGTTCCAGGCGCCGATGCCAATCCCTACCTGGCAATGGCAGCAACCCTGGCCGGCATGTTGCACGGTATTGAGAAAAAGCTGGATCCCGGCGCACCCACCACCGAGGCGGTTACCGGTCGTGACGAAAACCTGCCGCTGGATATGGCCAGGGCGCTGAGGACAACGTTTGACAGTGAAGCGCTTAATAATATTATGGGTCGCTTTTTCATCGAGCTATACTGTCGTCATCGTAGCGCTGAGGCGGCAGCTTTTCAGAATTTCATCAGTTCACGAGAATATGACTGGTATCTGTAAATGAGCAAAAATAACTTCACCACTGGCGATTCCATGTTCGCCAATGTCTATGGTTACATGGGCAAGCCGTTGTCCCGCAATCCCGATGATGCCGACGTGTTTATAGTGGGGCTACCCTACGACCTGGGAACGACCGGGCGCTCCGGTGCCCGCAGCGGACCGGTTGCGATTCGCAGGGCTAGCGCCTTTCTGAGCTGGGAAGAAAAACGCTGGCCCTGGGATTTCTCACTGGATGACCGGATTCGCGTCGCCGATTACGGCGATCTGGAATTCCCAACCGGCAGTACCGAAGGATTTTTCGCTGAAATTGAAACTCACTACGGCCCTTTACTTGCCGCCGGTAAAACCACGCTTAGTTTTGGTGGCGATCACTTCGTCACGCTGCCCTTGTTGCGTGCCCATCACAAGCAACACGGCAAGCTTGCACTGATTCATTTCGATGCCCATACCGATACCTATGCCGAGCCCGGGTCGAACTGCAGCCATGGCAGCATGTTTCACTATGCGCCGCGCGAAGGTATTATCGATGCCGATAAGAGTATCCAGATCGGGATTCGCACCACCTACACCGAAAGCCGGCACGAGTTCGAAGTGGTCAGTGCCGCGGTTGCCAATGACCTGAGCGTCGAAACCATCGTCGAGCGTATCCATAATCGCGTGGGTGATAGTCCCTGCTATTTGACCTTCGATATCGATTGCCTCGACCCGAGTTGTGCGCCTGGCACTGGCACCCCGGTGGTGGGTGGATTGACTACAGATCGCGCCCTTAAAATCATCCGTGGCCTGGAGGGAATAAACCTGGTCGGCATGGACCTGGTGGAAGTCGCCCCTTCCTACGATCACGCCGAGCTTACGTCACTGGCAGGCGCCACCCTGGGTCTTGAGATGCTTTACCGTTTCGCCGCAAACCGGGAATAGGTCAACCCCGATTAATCCAGCGCGGGCATTTCGCGCGCAAACAGCGGCGCATAGATATCCTCATCTGATTCCAGGTAGCGCGCGGCGGAATGGCCATTGTAAACTGCGTCCGCGACCGTACCCGGCGCATTGCAATCACCGATTGCGCGCAGGGTTTTAAAACGACTTTCGTGCTCCAGCAGTGCCTGGTACAACACGTCATCCGAGTGTCGCGAAGTCACTATGATCAAAGTCTCGAAATCAATCCGCTGTTGATGCTTGTCGCTGTAAATATTCGCAATCGTCGCCTGACCCTCGGCAACCTCCCGCAGCTGATGCGAAACGACTATGTCTACTCCTAGCTCGAGTAATCTTGCCTGAATTTTCTCTTGCTCCAGCGTGTATTCGGTCCAGATGGATACCTTCGACTCCGGGGTTACCAGGCAGACCTCATGGTCCTGGCTGCGACAAAGCTCGGCGATGGTACTACCCATAAAATAGTGATCATCATCGTAAATCAGCACCTTGCCGCTGATTTCAACACCGGCGAGCACATCGTCCGGAGTAAACACCGAAATATTTTCGAGACCTTCTATCGGGAAAGCATGTTGCCGGCCAGTGCCATCGCGGCGCCAGTGCGCTCCGGTTGCAATCAATACATGCGGTATTTGCAGTTCGATGATGTCGTTCGCACTCAAGTGATTGCCCAGGTAGATCTCGACATTGGGTTTTTGCCTGATCTGGTTTTCACGGTAGTCGCGCACCCGTGCATAACTCGCCATTCCCGGCAATTCACTCTCGCGTACGACTCTTCCCCCGAGGACCTCGCTGGCCTCCGCCAGTGTCACCGGGTAACCCCGATTGGCAAGCTGCAGGCTGCATTCAAGCCCTGCAGGTCCGGCACCTACCACCAGCACTGCATCATCGCTAACCGCAGCATCGATTTTTTCCGGGTGCCAGTTTTGTTTCCATTCTTCCCCCTGGGTCGGATTCTGGGTACAGCGAATTGGCCCCACCATCATGTCCTGGGCAACACATATGTTGCAGCCGATGCATTCACGGATGTCCTCGATGCGGCCCTCATCGATCTTGCGCGGTAAGAAAGGGTCGGCGATCGACGGGCGCGCCGCACCGATCAGGTCGAGTACGCCACGCTTGATTTGCGAAACCATCACGTCCGCCGAAGTAAACCGCCCTACCCCGACGACCGGTTTACTGGTTAGCGTTTTGACAAACGCGGTATAGGGTTCCTGGTAACCTTCGTTGGGTTCAAAC
This sequence comes from uncultured Gammaproteobacteria bacterium, assembly GCA_964194715.1. Classification (GTDB taxonomy): domain Bacteria; phylum Pseudomonadota; class Gammaproteobacteria. Next base: position 1,831 of record CAXMNA010000055.1, on the reverse strand, counting down.
CGGGCTGTGGCCGAATCATTACTCCAGCTGCTGATATTGACGTCCCAGAGATCCGGAATCTCGGCCAGCATGCCGACGATATCGCGCCCTTCCGATTCAGCCTGCATACCGTCGGGCCCCATCAATTCATCGGTCGCAAATCGAAACGCAATGGCGCATTCATCACCAACGGCTTCTTTGACATCAATTAATACTTCTTTGGTGAACCTGACCCTGTTTTCGAGGCTACCGCCATACTCATCACTACGCTGGTTGTACTGGGTTTTAAAAAAATGCTGCAACAGGCTCAAACTATGCCCTGCATATAGATAGATGATATCGTAGCCCGCCTGTTTGGAGCGCTGCGCCGCCTCGACATGCCAACGCCGCACATCGGCGATATCGCGCTTGGTCATCGCGCGCGCCTGAATCGGAAAAGTATCGCGCACGGCAATCGCACTCGGGGCCATCGGTGCGATGCGGCTGTATAAATTCGGGGCATGGCTCGCATTGTAAGCAAGCTCGATAGCGGCGAGCGCGCCATGTTCGTGCACCGCATCGGTCATCAAGCGATGTTGCGGAATATCACGATGATCCCAGATGCGCCCTTCGATAAAGGGTGAAGCATCCGTACTCGGATGTATTTCAACTTCCTGGGTGCAGACCACGCCCCAACCACCTTCGGCCTTGACGGCTCGATTTGCAGCTTCGGCACGCGGGCGACCATGGCCCAGTACGTTACAATGTGGTACCTGGAAAAACCGGTTCGGTGCCGTAACCGGGCCGATTTTTATCGGTTCAAACAGAATGTCGTACTTTGGATCTCTTGCCATTACAACACTACTCGGTCAGGCTCTCAGGGGTTCGACCAATGTGGATCGACTGACACCAATTATCTTACTGCCGCAATTTTACTCTTGGCACGCAAACTCTCATTGACCTGCTGCATACTACCCGCTTTGGGTTCCTGATCCAATGTCACCACCGGTAAAACTTGGCGCAGTTGATTCTGAAACGAGCCCACGCCGAGTTCCAGATCAGATAACATCACACCGTCGAAGGCACTCGAACGCATGCCCGCGGCAGCCCACTGGATCAGCTGGATGTCTTCATTACCGACATCCATATTGATATCGCGATTTAACTCACGTGCTTTTTGCATGCTGGCACGACTATCGGGCAATGCGTAGGTGACACCGGCCATGACGCTCTGCTGGTTGCCGGTCGGATAAATCTGGTAGATTTCGATCTGGTCGGGAAACAGCGTCAGCACAAAACCGGGAAACAGGCCCCAGTAAATCCACAGGTGCTGGTGTGACTCAGGCAAATAGCTGTCTTCAGGCAATGCTGCGACGTAGTCCCGATTTCGCTCAAGGCGGTGCTTGCGCTGATTGATAACGCCAACAGACCGTTTCAAACCACCCTCAAGCTGTTGATCGGTATAAGTCGCTCCAACCAGGTCAAACAATTCAGGATGACCGATTGGCACATGGTATCCCTCGTTATCGATATCGAGCACTGCTTTCCAGTCGAGATCGAAGTTGTATTGATAAGGCTCATCAATTGGCTGCATTTCGTCGATACGATAGAGACCAATCTCTTCTGCAGCCTCGGCAAACAACGTGGCGATCGTTGGACCATCACCCCCAAAACGCACGAAAATAATTCCCTGCCAGACTTCACAGTCGAGCGGCTTGAGTCCAAACTGCGCTTTATCGATTTCCGGAAAAGCGCTCGCTTTGGGAATATTCTTGAGCGTGCCGTCCAGGTTATAAGACCATCCGTGAAACGGGCAGATTAATGATTTGCCACAGTGACCCTTGTCATCGGCAACGACGCGCGAGGCACGATG
>CAXMNA010000054.1:0-16151 GCA_964194715.1 uncultured Gammaproteobacteria bacterium | reverse complement strand
TGTTCCCAAGCGTTTGTATCCAGTTTTCCAATTAGGAGGGTTTAGTTAATGAGTAAATTTTCGAGATTTTTATTGACGGCGGTTTTGACGGCTGTCAGCACAACGTCCTACGCAGCAGTTGATTCCAACATAGGTTCGGTTCCCGACTATGATGCCAATAATCCCGATAAAGACTGGTCTGGACTGCTCGGCGTGGCGGTACTTTCGGCACCCGAGTACTGGGGTAGTGAAGATACCGAAGGCACGGGAGCCCCGGTTATTATCGTGGATTACAAGGACACTGCCTATTTCAAGGTGAACAGGGCCGGATACTGGTTCTTGAAGCCGAACGAAAACTTCCGTGTCGGCGCGCTGCTTAAAATCCGCCCCGCAGCCTGGGAAGATGACGACGACAGTATCGAAGATCTTGGGCCGCTACCTGCTAGTTTTGACGAACCTGACACGCAGGGCGAACTGGGTGTCAACTTTTTATACAAGAAAGATCGGTTTTCGGTCGAGGGGCAACTGACCTCGGGCGAAGATGTAAACCTCGCCTTTACCTTCGACTACAACGTGGTCCAGTCCGCGGATCTGGTGTTGATCGCGCGCCTTGGAATTGAACAACTGGGTGAAGATACCGTGCTCTATAACTGGTATGGCGATGATGACGATTCATTCGATCCCGATTCAGCCAGCAATACCACGCTAGGGCTGATTGGCATATATACCCTGTCGAAAGAATGGAAGCTCTTTTTCGGTGCGTCTTCAACGACGCTGGACGACGAAATCGAGGACAGCCCGATTGGAGACGACGATACCTACGCGGTCGGATTTGTCGGGGCTGGTTGGACCTTCTAAACCGTGTTAACCTCAGACTGACTGGTAACCGGATAGTTCGGGTAAATAACGATTCACAACCCAAAAAGCGGGCCATAGTGGCCACGATGATCAGCGTCGGTAAGCTGCGCAGGTTTTGATTTCCGCGGAAACTAAAAACCGGCGGTTGTTGAACCATAAAAAAAGTCAAGAGGGCTAAGAGTTATAACCATGAATACACACTTGTACAAGAATCTCAAATCCGTGCTGGTCACGTCGCTGGTGCTGTGTTGCGTCACCGGTCCCAATTTGGCGCAGGCCGAGGCCGACTGGTTTACGGTCACGATGGATAACGACGCTTTTTCCGGTAATGATAACGGTTACACCAACGGTCTTTACGTCTCCTGGTATGACACGCCGGACAACAACAAACCCGAACCCGGATTCCTCGCGCGCGCGATGTTGTGGAGCCTTTCGGACGATACGCCACTGCGTGAGGTCAGTGTAAAAACGATCGGGCAAACCATGATCACGCCGGACGATATCGAGGAAGATCCCCCGATACTGCCGCCCGGCGACCTGCCTTACGGCGGTTTGCTGTTCTACTCCGATAGTTACGTAAAGATTTATGATACTCGCGCGGACAGGATTGCAGTCACGATTGGCGTGGTTGGCGAGCCCTCTCTCGCCGACGAAACGCAAGACTTCGTGCACGACGTCATCAGTTCCGACGAACCCTGCTGCTGGGATTCACAGCTCGACGACGAAGTCGTGTTCCAGGTCAGCCGTGCGCGGTTCTGGAGAAGCTGGGTTTCCGACGGTGGCAGGGCGGATTTGCTGCTCGGCGCCGATGTGGCACTGGGTACCATATCGAGTTCCGTAGGCGCGTCATTCATGGTTCGCTACGGTACCCAGCTGAAGCAATCTTACGCCACCGCGCTACTGGTCAATGGCAGATCCTCGAATCCCGTAGCAACGCAAGCCGGCTGGTACGTGTTTGCCGGGGCGAGGGCAGGCTACCTGGGCAACCAGATATTTCTGGACACCAGTAAGTCCTACGACGATGACTTCGATGAAATCGAATACGAAGAGGATACCGTTGCGGTTACCCTGGGACTGGCCTACTCGTGGAAGGAATGGTCGTTTACCTTCGCGATGAACGATTTGAACGTGAACGAGGACAGCGATAATGATTCGGCAGAAGAATATTCCGAGTACGGCACCTTCACGCTGGCCTGGAAAGTCGACTGAGCATTGAGGTCACTAGGAGAGGCGGTGATAAATCAGGAACCGTTATTATTTGTCACCGATCCCTTTTAGTACTTAATTCTGGGAAGACTCTTCATTAACATTCGCGGTCAATGATCTTGATGTTATTACGGATGACGATGAAGACGAATTTGAGGAATTGACCCGGTACGGTACCCTCACTTTTACCTGGCGGGGTGACTGACTATGATTGTTGCGTTCGCGCGCGGCACGCGAATATCGCCCATCGGGCCCCAGTTCAATTTAATTTTATTTCGGCAACTGCTTGAACATCGAGGTTACCGCGTAATCGAGGCGCTTCTTGATCACTTCCATACTCGGGCTCTCCTGAATCTCGGCGGTCGCTACTCCGCCCCAGATGGCCAGGCCGGTCTTGCCATCTATCAGGGCAACGACAAGCGCACCCATAGGCACATCTCTCAGCGTTTCCAGGTTACTCTCCGGGTCGATCTTGATTTCCATGCTGGCCATATCGATACCTGCGGCGTAAGCGATGATCAGGTCCGGGTTAGCTGAAGATTCTGTCATGCCGCGTGCGCGCAGTTCACGGTCAATCAGAAACTTGATTTCGGCATCGGCGTCGAACTGCGGCGGCTCCCACTTACCCTCGGGGTCATAGACGATAGCGGCGGAACCGAGCCAGGTATAGGTAGAGTAACCCTTAAGGTTGGCTTTGGGGTCCATGTCGGTATCGACCATGATGTCTTTGGTGACACTAGCGCAGCCTGTTACGAGCAGCATTAAAGCAAATACGGTAAGTAGTTTTTTGTTCATATAAATTTCCTATCTAGCCTGAAAATCAGAAAATCAGGCGGGTTCGGTCTTGTAAAACGTCGCGTACAACACCGGCACGACCACCATGGTTAACACCGTCGCAACCGCTAAACCAAAGATAATGGTGACCGACATGGATATGAAAAACGCGTCAAACAGCAGTGGAATTAGCCCCAGTGCAGTGGTCGATGCAGCCATCACTACCGGTCGCAGCCGGCTGACGCCTGAATCGACAATGGCATCCAGCAGCTGTTTACCCTCGCCCGATTGCAGGTTGATTTCATCGATCAACACGATGGCGTTCTTGATCAACATGCCAATCAAACTGAGGAAGCCGAGCAAGGCCATGAAACCGAAAGGCTGACCGGTAGACAACAGGCCCGCGGTCACACCGATTAGCGCCAATGGCACCGTCAGCCAGATGATTAACGGTTGTTTCAACGAATTGAATAGCATGACCGTAATCAGAATCATCACCAAAATGAACATCGGCAGATTGGCCGCGAGTCCCGCCTGTGCTTTACCTGAGTCTTCGTATTCACCTCCCCACTCCAGTTCGTAGCCCGGTGGTAACTCCAGTGCTTCGATCTGTGGCCGCACTCGCACGAACAGGTTGCTGGCGAACCCGTTTACCGGGTCGGCATACACCGTAATCGTTGGCTTGCGGTTGCGCCGCTGAATGATTTCGTCCTCGAAGGTGGACTCAAAGCCGGAGACCACCTGGCGCAGCGGGATCATTTTTTCGCCGGCGCGGCTCCAGATCTGCAGATCCTGGATGCTGGCGACATCGCTACGCTGTTGTTCCTCAGCGCGCATGACGATCGGCAGCAACAGGTCGCCTTCGCGATAAATGCCAACGGTTGCGCCCTGAAACGCCTGCAGCACGGTATTGGCGACATCGGTGCGCGAGATGCCGTTCAGATTAGCCTGTTCTTCCGCCAGCACCGGCCGCACGACCTTGACACGTTGACGCCAGTCGGTACGGATCGCCTTGGAATCGAAATCAGTGCGGTAAATCGCCTGCGTCTGTTCCGCCAGCCGACGCAACACGTCCCGATCAGGCCCGCTGAAACGGGCCTGAATCTTGCCGGTGCTGCCCGGTCCCAACTGAAAGCGAGAGGCATAACCCAGCACGTCCGGGAAATTCTGCGCCAGATAGTCTTCAACATCCGGCAGCAGGGCATCCAGGTTTTCGGGACTTTCCACGTCGACCAGCAGCTGCACATAAGCACTATTGGTTTTCTCGGGGGTATAGGTCAGCAGGAACCGCATACCTCCCTTTCCAATCAGCGAGGTAACATGGGTGACGCCTGCCTGCTCCTTGATATAGTTCTCGACGGTCTGCACGATCGCGGTGGTTTCATCGATGTGCGTACCCTGCGGCATCCACAGGTCGATCATGAACTGTGGTCGGGTCGACGGCGGGAAAAAACTTTGGTCGACGAAACCGAAGCCCCACAGCGAGCCGGCGAAAATGCCGTAGACCAGGGCCAACGAAACAAATTTTTTGCTAATCGCGCCGCGCAACAAGCTTTTGTATTTTGCATAGAACCCGCCGCCGTACGGATCGCTTTGCGCTTCTCCAGTAGCGGGTGGCTTCAGGAACATGACGCACAGCAATGGTGTCACCGATACCGCGGTGACCCAGCTCAGCAGCAGCGAGATCAGCACCACCTGGAACAATGAGCGGCAAAACTCGCCGGTGCTATCCTGCGAGGTACCAATGGCCGCAAACGCGAGAATCGCAATAACCGTCGCACCGAGCAATGGAATGGCGGTTTGCTTGACGACCTCGATCGCGGCATGCTTTGCGTCTTCGCCTTTTTGCAGGCGCACCAGTACGCCATCGACGACCACGATTGCATTATCCACCAGCATCCCCAGCGCGATGATCAGTGCACCAAGCGAGATGCGCTCCAGGGCGACTTCCATCGGGCCCATAAAGATAAACGTACCGGCAATCGTCAGTAGCAGCACGAACCCGATCAGAATGCCGCTGCGCAAACCCATGAAAAACAACAACACAACGATAACAATGGCAACGGCTTCGAGCAGGCTGATAAGAAAGCCGCTGATCGCCGTTTCAACGGCTGTCGACTGAACCGAAACCATGCCCACTTCGATTCCAACCGGGATCTGTTCTCGCAATTCCATTACCCGTTGACTGAGGGCCTTGCCCATTTTGACTACGTTGCCGCCGGAAACTGTCGAGATTCCAAGGCCAATGGCCTGCGCACCGTCGTAACGGATCAGGTTAGTTTGCGGTTCTATGTAGCCGCGGCGCACATTGGCAACGTCGCGCAGGTAAATCTGCTGTTCGCCCCCACCCGAAATCAGGATGGACTCGAACTGCTCGACCGTTTTAATCGCGCCGGTGGGATTGATGGTGATGAACTCCCGACCCACTTTCACGCGCCCGGCCCCGGCGACCACATTCTTCTGTTGCAATTCATTGATAATGACGCTTTCGGGTATCCCCAGCTGAGACAGGCGATCACGATTCAGTTCCACGTAAACCGCCTCGGTGCGCTCGCCGTAGGTGTCGATCTTGCCGACATCTTTGACCAACAGTAGCTCGCGACGTAGCAGATCGACGACATCTTTCAATTCGGCATAGCTGTAACCGTCACCGTAGACGGCGATAAAGATCCCGAACACATCGCCATAGTCATCAACCACCAGGGAAGGCCCGGCACCGGGCGGCAGGTCCTTCTGGGCGTCGTTAACTTTACGCCGCAACTCATCCCAGACCTGCGGCAACTTGTTCTTGTCATACTTGTCCTTGATGGTGACGGTCAGCGTCGACAGGCCGCGATCGGACTTCGACACCACACGATTGAGCTGGCCCATTTTCTGCACCGCGGTCTCGAGCCGGTCGGAAACTTCTTCTTCGACCTCGGCCGCGGTCGCGCCCGGATACTGCGTGATGACCAGCGCATCCTTGATCGTGAACTCGGGATCCTCGAGCCGGCTGAGCCCCTGGTAGGAAGACAATCCGGCCCCTATCATGACCACGGTTAACACCAGGGTGGTGACGCGCCGTTCGATGAAAAACTGTGCAATATTCACAAGTTATCCTTTTTATTTATTCAGTCAGTGGCCGGACTTTCATGCCTTCCTGCAAGTGCGCGGCACCGGATACCGCAATGCGATCGCCACCCTGCAATCCGCTCAGCACCCGCACGCTCGCACCGGACATGTCCCCGAGTGTCACAGTGGCACGACTCACCTGCGAGCTACCCTGATCGAAGCGCCAGACATAGGCGCTACCATCGGTATCAACAATGGCCGCCGCCGCGGGAATCAGCAAACCGCCCTCGGTGGCTTTCTCTGCATCTGCGTGTATATGCAATATAACCTTCGCGGTCATGCCCGGTAACACGTTGACATCTGCGGGTTTACTGAATGCGAACGTAGCCTTGTAAGTCCGCGTAGTTGGATCAGCGGATGTTTCGAAGGATTTTAAACTGGCCGCAAAACTGCGGCCGGATATGGTGCTCACCTGGATTTCCGGTTTAAACCGCTCGGTCCGTTGCGCCATGGTCAAACCAGGTTTCAAGCGCACAAAGTCCTGTTCCGGAACATTGACATCGAGTTCCAGGCTGGATATGTCTTCCAGCAACAGGATTGGCTCCTTGGCCTTTACGTTCTGAAAGTTATCGGCAATCTTGCGCGACACCCGGCCGGAAAAAGGCGCTTTCAATACCGCGTCGTTGAGCGCCTTCTGTGCCAGCTTCAGGCTCTGCTTGGCAACATCAATATCGCGCAGCGTGCTATCCACTTCCGCCTGCGAGCCGGCACCCTGGTCAAATATTCTTTTGGCGCGCTTATATGCCGACTCTGTCGCCTTGCGATTCGCCTCGGCCGCATCGCGCGAGGCGGCATAATCAGAGTCATCGAGCCGACCGAGCAAGGTGCCTTGCTTAACAGCCAGGCCGTCCGAAATGGGCAGTTCGATAATTTTGCCGGGAACTTCAAATCCCAGTTCTACTGACCGGGCAGCCGATACTTCACCGGGATACTCCACCGTGGTGCCGGCACCACCGGCATCGAGCGTCATCAACTTCACCGGTCGTATAATTTCCTTTTTCTCAGGCGGCGCGTCATCGCCACAGGCAACGAGCAGGAAAGTCGTTAGCATTACGACACCCAGACGCAGGCCGGGATACTTAAATAAGGTGGAAATCATTAGCTGCCTCTAAATTATTGTTGGACATCACGAGATGCGGGTTCGAGATAATCGTCCCAGTCCGTCCGCTCCGTCATGGCGTCCCGGTTCTCATCCGATATATAGGCCTGGCCCTCACGCAGGCTCCAGCCACCGCCGAGCGCCTTGTATACCGCGATCAGGTTAAGCGCGATATCACCTCGGGCAGTGGTCCATTGTTCCTGTTGTGCGACCAGCGTGCGTTCGGAATCGATCACTCTTTGAAAGTCCACCGCGCCTTCGCGGTACTGGATACTTGCAATCTCGGTGGCGCGAAATGCCGCCGTCGCACTCCGCTCACGAAAACCGGCTTCCGCCTGCGCCTGGGAAAACGCGATCATCGCATCTTCGGTTTCCTGGTAGGCACGCAACACGGTGTCCTGGTAGTTGACCAGCGATTGCTGGTAGCGGGCGTCCTGTACCCTGACGTTGTTACGAATCCGACCGTAATTGAAAATCTTCCAACTGAACGAAGGACCCGCGGAATAGACCACGCTGTCGGAGTCGAACAGGTCGCCAGAGTCACTGTCACCGGTATCGCTGCTCTGCAGCCCGATCGAACCAAATAGTGAAAAACTGGGGTACAGGTCGGCTTCCGCGACGCCGATTAACGCGCTCTGGCTCGCGGCCTGGAACTCCGCCCGACGCACATCGGGCCTGCGACGTAACAGCTCAGTCGGAATGCCCGCGGCGATGCGCGCGGGCGCAATCGGGATAGCAGTTGCATCACTGGACATCAGGTTCAGTTCACCGGGCGGTTTGCCGAGCAGAATACTCAGGCTGTTCATCGCCTGGAACAGCGAACGTGTTAATGCAGGTACACTCGCCTGGGTTGAACTCAGGTTGGATATTGCCTGCTGCACATCGAGTTCGGTGGTTGCACCGTTGTCAAAACGGATCTGCGCGATACGCAGGCTTTCCTGTTGTAACAGGATATTGGCCCGCGCCAGATTCAGTTGAGTTTCCAGGGTGCGGATGGTGACATACACCCTCGCCACTTCGGCGGCCAGACTCACCAGGGCATCGTCGTAATCGGCGAAAGTGGCGTTCAAACTGGCATCGGCAGACTCGATTCCACGACTGAAGCGACCCCAAAAATCGAGCTCCCACGACGCGTCGAAGCCAAGTTCGTAACTGGAAAACTCATCGTCCAGTGCCGGATTGAAGTTGGGACTGTTTTCGCTGATGCCGTTCGTCGAGGCAGAACCATTCAGCTCCTGCACCTGGGGATATTGGTTGCCGACCGCGATGCCGAGCTGTGCCCGTGCTTCGAGTATGCGCAGGCCGGTAATCTGCAGCGACAGATTCTGCTCAAAGGCTTCTGCCACCAGGTCATCGAGGATCGGATCGTTGAAAACCGTCCACCAGTCGCTCAGTTCGACAGCATCGCGGCTGATGGCGGGATTGTCACCTATCCAGTCTTCCACCGTTGGGGTTTCGGGTTTGACAAAATCGGGGCCAAGCTGGGTGCAGCCGAATTGATAAAAACACAAAGACAAGATGACCAACAGGCGCTTGGCCATAACCGTTTCTCCGTACCGATACCCCTTTTTGATAGTTGTGTCAGGCATTACTGGTTTCGCCTTTATTATTTTGAGTTCCTTGTTGCCCAGCAAGATTAACAGTTTAGTGCCAAAAACGTCTAGTTATTCGCTACGACTGAATTCACTGTCGAACAGGGTCTTTATTATTTTTGCGGGCAAAGTCGGTTAGTACGCTCATCCTTACCTCCTAGTCAGAAATGTGCGTCCGAGCTGACCGACTTTCACCTAAGCCAGCACAACGGCGAGCAGCAATTGCAACCAATACTGAATGAGTGCAATACGAGAGTCAAATTTACCGGGTCCTCTTCTTGAACCATATCAATTACAATATGGCGCGGTATTAGTGGCTATCGCCATTTTAATTTTTGCTCTCCCGTTAGTTGGAGATTCCGGATCTTTACTCTGTATCTATTTTTTAGCCTTACGATTCTCGGCATCTTTTTCCCTGATTTCGTTCCACATCTCGATAGCGCCTGTCGCAAGTTCTAGATATTCCGGATGCCTTTCAAGGAGTCCTCCAATCTGTCTCGAGTCATTCTGCACCTCCTGGATTAATCGAAGGTCACTATCATTTAACAATTCACCGGCATCGACCTTTTCTTTCAACGCTACCGCACGCGGCAGGCGTTGTTTATTGAACCTGTCCAGTAATACCTGGATAATCCCTCGATCTTTTCTATCTCTTTTTTCTTCGTCACTTTTTTTCATCTTTAGCTCCGGTTAATTTCTGATTATATCTGGATTCATCATTGGTTGTGGCACAACCAGGAATTCTCTCCCGCTTTCCGGGTGAAGACAATATGCAGACGCGTATAAGTGCATTCCGGTTCGTATAAATTTATATTTGAACGCGCTAGATTTGAACGCCAAGGGTTTTGGTGTGACATTTTAGCTGGTAAAGTCACCTGGCTCGGTTAGTGAATTAGTTTTGTATTCGACATATACTGGTCGCAGTTCCTAATATGGGGTGACACAATGAGTACGGACGGAATTTGGAAAATGGAAATGCTCGGGCCATATGGTTGGGAATCCACGTCAACCGCGTTCCTCGAAGACGGTAAATTCTGGGCTGCGTCTGAGAATCACTACACGGTCGGTACCTATGAAGTTTCGGGTAATCGAATCGAGATAACTGCTGTCGGCGTGCAATATGGAAAAAGCCGCGCCGTGTTCGGTAAAAAGAAGAAAGAAATGAATCTAAAATTCGAAGGTGAAATCGAAGGAGGCGAATTCAAGGGGCAAACCCAGGACGACACGGGTGACTACCAGATTTCGTTTCGAAGTACTCGTCTCGCGGATCTGCCCTAACCCCAGGGATCCGGTTAGAACCGATCCGGTACGAAGGTGCGACTGGCCAGGGTGGCCCTGTCATCGAAAGCCCCTTCCGGATCGCGTTCAGGCAGTTGAACTTGCTCCCGAGGTATCTCGTCGTATGGGATTCTATTCAACAGATGAGCGATACAATTAAGCCGTGCGCGCCGCTTGTCGTCCGCCATCACGATATTCCAGGGAGCATAGGGTGTATCGGTGGCCGCGAACATATCGTCTCGGGCGCGGGAATAATCATACCAGTGGCGTCTCGATGTCAGATCCATCGGGCTCAGTTTCCAGGGCTTTCTCGGGTCCGTCATGCGGGCTCGCATGCGTCGTTCCTGCTCCTCGCTCCCAATATCGAACCAGTATTTGAATAACCAAATACCGTCGTCCACCAGGCTTTTCTCAAATTGAGGGCACGTCGTGAGAAAACGGCGGTACTGTTCTTCGGTGCAAAAGTTCATTACCCGTTCGACGCCTGCCCTGTTGTACCAACTGCGGTCGAACAGCACAATCTCGCCGGCCGCCGGAAAATTAGCAATATACCGTTGCAGGTATAGTTGGCTTTTTTCACGTTCGGTTGGAGTGGGTAAAGCGACAACTCGAAAAATCCGAGGACTCACCCGTTCCGTAATACGCTTGATCACCCCGCCTTTGCCGGCAGCGTCGCGGCCTTCGAACACGACGATGACACGCTCACCCTTGGCGACGACCCATTCTTGAAGCTTGACCAGCTCGGCGTGCAGATCGAAAAGTGCCTCCTCGTAGAGTTTTCGATCGAGTTTCTCCTTCTTTCCCTCTCGTTTGCTATGGTGGCGTTTCCCGGCTTTATCCTCTTTGTCTTTCTTACCCATAGTTTCTACCTCAAAATGATAGAGTTGGTTGCGGCATCATCAGGAATTCTCTCCTGCTATCCCGGTGAAGGCAATATGCAGACGCGTATAAGTTCACTCCGGTTCGTATAAATTTACGCTTGAAAGCGTTATTATTTTGCCGCAAGGGCTTTGGGGCCACAATTAATAGTAACGGGGCTGAACTTGTCGAGACCCATTATTACCAGCTAAAAAACCTGGTTCTTTATAACACAGTTCAATATTTCGGACATTCGTAAAAGGATAAAACCATGGAATCACTCGTCCTCGATGGTCGCCAGACAATCATCCTCGCCATCCTGGTGCTATTCCTGGGAAAATACTTAATTGGCAAGATCGCGTTTCTGCGTGACTTCAATATCCCGGAGCCGGTGGTCGGCGGCCTGATCGCATCGATTGTATTCGGTCTGCTTTACGCAATTTTCAATCTGCAGTTCGAGTTTGCGCTCGGCGTGCGCGATGAACTGCTGATCGCCTTTTTTACCACGATCGGACTGTCCTCGAGATTCGAGACCTTGCTGAAAGGCGGGGCGCAACTAGGCATCCTGTTGATGCTCGCCGCGTTCTATCTCGGCATCCAGAACGGCACCGGTGTGGCGGTGGCGACGCTCGCGGGTTTCGATCAATTAGTGGGCGTGATCGGTGGCTCGGTGTCGCTGTCCGGCGGACACGGCACCGCGATTGCGTGGACACCTATTTTCAGGGATGACCACGGGATCGCGCTGGCGGGCGAGATCGGCATTGCCTGTGCAACCTTCGGCCTGATCCTGGGTGGCCTGCTGGGTGGCCCGCTGGCCCGATTCCTGGTGCAACGCCACAAGCTCGAACCCGACAGCGACGCGGTGCAAACCATCGGCGTTGCACACGATGGCGAAATGATCCCGATTGACTACCAGCGAATGTTGCGCACCATATTCGTAATATTCATCACCATCGGCATCGGCATTCACATCGATCTCGGCCTGGACAAGCTCGGTGTGCAACTGCCCACCTTCGTATCCTGCCTGTTCGCGGGCATCCTCGTAACCAATCTTGTGCCCAGGTTGGTTCCAAAGGTAAATATGCCAAAACCCGAACAGTCGCGCAGCCTGGCCCTGATTTCCGATCTCAGCCTGGGCCTGTTCCTCGCCATATCGCTGATGAGCCTGCAACTCTGGACCCTGGCCGATCTCGGTTTCGCCATCCTACTGATGCTGCTTGCGCAGGTTGTGATGGTGCTGCTGTGGGGTGGGATCGTGGTATTCCGCGCCATGGGCGCCAACTATGACGCCGCCGTCATGTCGTCCGGCTATGTTGGTCTTGCGCTCGGCGCTACGCCGACGGCAATTGCCAACATGACGGCCGTGACCAAGCTTTATGGACCCTCACCGAAGGCATTCATCATCGTGCCGCTGATCGGCGCGTTTTTCATCGACTTGGCAAACGCCATCGTGATTCAGCTGTATGTCGGCTGGTTTGGTTAAGGGGTCGGTGACAAATGCGCCTCATTTTTTTTCCTGTGCGCCCGAGCATTCGACCGTCAGTCTAAAACTCGGATTTCGCCTTGACGAATAACTGGTAGTCATCGATGCCATCTGTCTCGCTGAGCGGAAAAGCAATATCAATGTGTAATACCTTGGAGGCAGACTGTCGAGTCGATACCAATCTTACACCGCCTCCAACATCGCCGAGCCAGACCGGGTTGTCTCCAGAATTCCAGGCCGAGCCGACTTCGGCAAAAGCCGCAAAACCGAATTTAACCAGTTGCCAGAGATAAACATTGAAATAAATCCGTCTCTCGGCGGACAGGGTCAAGGCTCGATCCCCGTTTTGAAAACGAACCGGATACCCCTTCAGGCCGGAATCACCGCCAATCTCGATCCGTTCAAATAGCTCGGGATTTTGAGCCGCCTGAAAACTGCCGCTGAACAGGTAGTTATTGTTCTCATCCAGATAATGGTAGAACCGACTCTTCGCCTCGAACAGACCGGTATCGTTGATATCTCGGTTATTTTCGTGTTCCAGCTTCAGGTTGTAGATCGCCAGAGTTTGCGCGGAGATAAAACTGCCGAAATCGTAGTTGAGCGCGAAAACATGACCCTCCTGCGTTGTATCGTAGGCTTCGTCCTTCCAACCGACGCGATAACCGAAGCGATTACCGAGCTGGATATCCTCGGTCACGCCCATGACAAGAAAATTGACTTTTTCGGTGTACTTGACGCGCAGGTATTCATACTCGTAAAAGGGGTAGTAGTTTTCGACGTTCTCGGGTAATTCGAGCGCCGGGTCATCTACCGTGAAGTAATCCTGCCTGATCCCGGCCCAACCGACGCGATGCCGCGAAACCGAACCGTTGACGAGACCCCCTGACCAGCCGAAACTGACCTCGGCCGCATCGGTTTCTTCGCCGATACTCGCGACTTTGTCACCTTCTTCGTAAATTGGGTTTTCGCGCTCGAACGAAATCCCCTGAATCGACCACGCATACCTGGAATCCTGCTTGATAAAGGGCCTTTCAAGCGAGACTGCACTACGATGACCATCGCTGTTGTCGGCGAACTCCAAGTCCAGGATCTTGAAATTGCCGAACCAGTTACTATCCCGAAAGGCAATTGCATCGGAGTCGCGGTCTTCGTCCGATTCTGACAGGACTTTCAACTGCGTACCATAGCCAAGCAGGTTGGATTCTTCGATTTCGACTGAAGTCCGCGTCTCGCCGCCGGATCGACTCACCGAAATACTAGGTGAAAGGGTCCAGTTATCGGTGGTCACAACGATCAGCCTGACGCCTTCGCCGCAAACCAGTTCGGGTTCTATCCGTGCATCGTGAATGTAACCGCGCGAACGCAACAATCGTTCCGTTTCCCTGAGCAGTTGTTCGCTGTAGAGATCACCCGCCTTGATCAAAAGCTGGTTCTCGATCGTTGCCTTACGGGTATTGATATGCAGTTTGTTGGCGATCCGGTGGATCAGCAGGTTTTCCTCCGGCAGATCGGTATCAAAGATGTCGCGGTTATCGATTGAAATCTCGGTGATTAGCAGGCCTTCGAGATCCACGTTTTGCTGGTCGCAGTCTTGGGCCCAGACTGCTGTCGGTACCTGCAATAACCCAATCAGGCTTGCGGCCCGGATCAGGAATTTACTCAATTTGGTTACGCCATGTCCGATTCATCCCACGACTACCCCGATTCCCGGCTTTTCCGGGCAGTCCGACAATGATACGACTCATGTTTCAGGATCCCCTGGGGATGCGACCCATCAGTTAAACTCGTCGTTGGTGCGCATGCTCGACATATTGACGATGCGATTCGACAATTCGAAAAACGCACTGATCGGAATTTTTCGGGGACAGTTTACTTATTTCCCTTAAAGGAAATAAGTAAACTGTCCCCCTTTTTCATTAAACTAAGGCAGTTCTGCCAGCTTGGTAAACCTGTATTGGACGAGGTGGGCGCCGTTTTTGTCTTTCGCCACTCCAATGAATTCGTCGCCCGATATTTCAGCCTCGACAATTATGTCAATACGGTCAGCTGTCTTTCCGAACAAGGTTCGGGATTTCCCATGAGTGATGAGCGAAATATCACCGACGAACTTCGTGCCATCGACTACGTAACTACCAACAGCGTAGTGATCTGCACTGGCACCCCAGTAGCTTCCGTCTCGAAGGAAGCCCGTGGCCCGTGGTTCCCAATCATACATGGTTAACATCTCAACCTTCCAAATACCATTTAAACTCATACACCCCTCCGGATTACCTGTTTATAAATTCTTAAGAATCGGAAGTATATAAGCTGTATTTTCAAATATCCAGCTCGAGCTAATCTGCGTCAAGACTGTTTCTCAGACATCGTTTGTACCGAATACCAAAGCGGTGATGAGTTCCAAATCGATTATGTATTCAACCAGTTTTTATCCAAATCGCTGGCGGTCGGTATTCATGGGTTTTACTTAAGGCAACTCAGTGGCGACAGCGGCGATGGCGCGTTGCTGGGTGATTTCAAGGCAGAGGCTTCGGGCATCGGCCCGGCGGTGATGTGGATACCCCTCAATATCAAGGCGAGGTGGCCTTCGTCGCCAAGTGGCTTAACGAGTTCGATACGGAAAACCGCCTCGAAGGGGACCACGTTTTCCTGTCATTTATGATGAGCCTGTGATTTTCCTCGGTCAGTTGCTGATCCTGGTTAGAAAGTATACCCCGCGGTAAGCATAGCGGCGGCAAGGCCCTGCTCGCTAAACTCGGCCGCAAAGAATTTGTTCTGGTAGCCCAGGGTGGGCAGGATAGCCGCAGCCTCGCCCGAATCGTTCGGCGGAATCTCGTCTTCATAGGCTTCGTCGTTGCCGCTAATCCGCCCACCGGACAAATCGAAATACCACTGCTCAGATGGGAATGGATTATTTTTATAATCCGTATCCAGGTTCTCGGAAGTCTGATCGGACGAATTGTCGAGTATCGATAACCGGTATACCTGCTCGTTCTTCTTCGGTTCTTCGAATGCTATCAGATTCTGGTCATTGACATGGTCGGGTTCAGATTCATAGTGGGTGGTGTTGAGCGGGCTGTAAATATGCGACTGCTCAGTTCGCGGATCTTTGGACAAACTTGGATCCGAACCACTTTCCAGGGCCAGACATGGGTTGACAGAAGTTACCATTATGGCAAGCAGCAACAAGGCCGGCGCTATGGTTTTAAACAGCCAGGTTTGCCCTTTGGTATGCGAATCCAGATTACCAGCATTGTGACTGATCTCGTTGCTGGTGCACAGAGATGTACTCTTTATCGTGTATGAACAAACCAATGTAGCCTCCATCCAAATTAACTTATGGGAGCTACTTTAGTACAACTTGATTAAATACCCCTTATCCGCAGGCGCCAATCGCTTATCCCAGTGTCAAATAGAAAATTGGGTCCAGTGCCTGCCAGGTTACTCGATGACTATGCTTAGAAAGTAAATCCCGCGGTAATCATGCCGGCGGCAAGGCCCAGCTGATTGAACTCGACAACAAATGACTTTTTCTGATAGCCCAGCGTTGGCACGATCGCCGGTGCAACGCCCAGACCGTTGAGCGGGATCTTGTCTTCATAAGGCTCCTCGTAGCCGTTTAGCAGCCCACCGGTCAGTTTGTAATACCATCGATCTGAGCTGAATGCCCGCCATTTCCGACCTACATACAGATACTGGGATTCCTGTCCAAATGAATTATCAAATACCGCCAGCCCCATTACCCGCTTGTCTTTGGTCTGGCCTTCGAATCCAAGCATGTTCTGGTCATTGACATGGTCGGGGTCCGGGTCGTAGTGCTTGGTGTAGAGCGAACTGTAAACATACGATTGCTTGAAATCCCAGCCTGTGGTCCAGCGTGAGAAGGCGCTATTGTCATTCCCCTGGGCCAGGCATG